>DHFN01000068.1:0-426 GCA_002402275.1 Anaerolineales bacterium UBA4823 | reverse complement strand
GTATTAGAAGAGGTCTTGCAAACTCTTAGCCCTGTATTGCAACTTACCGGTCACGAGGTAGATTATCAAAAAATCAAAATTGAAACAGAAGAACTAGCTAAGCAATACCATTTCTATTCCTCTCCAACGATTCGGGTGAATGGTCATGATATTTTTACAGTGATTAAAGAAAATAGTTGTAATTGTTGTAGTGAGATTAGCGGAAGTGAGGTTAACTGCCGCGTATTTGAATACAATGAAGAAAGTTTTGAGGTTCCACCAAAAGAAATGTTGCTAGAATCTTTTCTCAAAGGTGTATTCTCGGAGACGAATGATACATGCTCCCGTCCTGAATATCAACTCCCGGACAATCTGAAAACCTTTTTTGCCGGTAAGTAAAGCATGAGACCTCTTACAAAAACCTAAAAAGAGATTGCCCCCAAAGAA
>DHFN01000072.1 GCA_002402275.1 Anaerolineales bacterium UBA4823 | reverse complement strand
TCGATATGACAATCATGACTTATCGGACAATCTCCGACCCTGTATTTTCTGTTATCTATTTATTTTATACAGTTATAATAAATTCATCTGCAGTTGAAAGACTTCCTAACCGGATTTGGGAATAGATAAAGTTAGGTTAGGTGCCGGCATCGCAAACCAAACTCACCCTGAAAAGGATGAGGATGGTGGAGCAAACAAACTATCTTTTATGGGAGGAACAGTGTTATGAAAGATAAATCTTATACAGTATATCGTTATCGTTGGGCAATTTTACTGGTATATATGTTAGCAGTTGCTTTCAACCAGCTGCTTTGGATTACCTTTGCCCCCATTACAGGACGGGCAGCTGAATATTTCCAGGTCTCGGATTTGAGCATCGGGATTTTATCCATGAGTTTCATGATTGCCTACCTGGTGGTTTCGATCCCAGCTTCTTGGGTAATTGACACGTATGGCTTTCGAGTGGCGGTGGGGATTGGAGCTGCACTGACCGGAATCTTTGGATTGATGCGCGGTTTGGTCGCTTCGAGCTATACCTGGGTTTTGATCGCCCAAATTGGAATTGCCATCGGGCAGCCTTTTATTCTTAATGCAGTTACCAAGGTTGCGGCGCGCTGGTTTCCGATGGATGAACGCGCTACGGCGACCGGCTTTGGATCGCTCGCCATTTATCTGGGAATTTTGGTGGGAATGGCTTTAACTCCAGCCATTACTTTACAATTAGGGATCCGTCCGATGTTGCTCATTTATGGAGCAGGGGCTTTTATTGCTGGGTTTGTGTTCTTGTTTGTTGCCCGTGAATATCCGCCTACTCCTCCTGGTCCAGCGGAACAGGAAGAGCGGTCGTTAATGTTCGATGGATTGAAAAGTGCATTACATAAACGCGATTTCTTATTGCTGATGTTTATATTTTTCATTGGTTTAGGTGCGTTTAATGCTGTAACCACTTGGATTGAAAATATCGTTCGTCCACGCGGATTTAGTATAACCCAAGCTGGATATGCAGGTGGTTTGATGATCTTAGGTGGGGTTTTAGGAGCATTGACGTTACCAGCAGTTTCTGATCATTATCGTAAACGAGTCCCTTTTATGGTTTTGGCTCTGGTGGGTGCCATTCCAGGTTTGGTTGGGATAACCTATGCGACAGGTAGTTTCTGGCTGATGGCAACAGCTTTTATCTTTGGATTTTTCTTGTTAAGCTCGGGGCCGATTGGATTTCAATTAGGGGCTGAGATCGCCCGCCCTACCCCCGAAGGAACCTCTACCGGACTATTGTTGTTAATGGGACAAATCTCCGGGATAATCTTTATTTTCGGGATGGATGCGCTTAAAAATACTACAACCGGTGCCATGACCAATTCGTTGTTGATCTTAATCGGTTTGATGTTCATTTGCTTGTTGATTGCGACAAGATTGCATGAGTCAGGGTTATTAGAAAAAACCGGGTAGTTATAGACAGGATGGACAGGATAAGCTAGACAGGATTTACAGGATGGACAGGATAAGCTAGACAGGATTTACAGGATGGACAGGAAAAGCTAGACAGGATTTACAGGATGGACAGGAAAAGCTAGACAGGATTTACAGGATGGACAGGATAAGCTAGACAGGATTTACAGGATGGACAGGAAAAGCTAGACAGGATTTACAGGATGGACAGGATAAGCTAGACAGGATTTACAGGATGGACAGGAAAAGCTAGACAGGATTTGCAGGATGGACAAGATAAATTTGATAGGATTGTAAGATAAGCGAAAGGGAATTCGAAGGGATTAACAAGATGATCAAAGAAACAATTGGACATTTTTAAAAGGTTAGTATAATTTTGTATTAATCCTGTAAATCTTGTTCATCCTGTCAAAAAATATACATCCTGTAAATCTTGTTAATTCCGTTCATTTTGTCTTTTCCCTTGATGAAGAAGAAAGGGTAAAATATATTCCATGAATATGGTCGTTCTCGAAAAAACTTTTCTTACCCAACGTCTTTTTCAGCTTGTCCATGGGGATCTAACGGTCGAGAAAGTGGATGCAATTGTGAACGCTGCCAATGCTCATCTCCAACATGGTGGAGGAGTGGCGGGAGCGATCGTGCGCCGTGGCGGAAGGGTGATTCAAGAAGAAAGCAATCGTTGGGTAGCGGAACACGGACTGGTATCACATGAAAAACCGGCGTATACCTCCGCTGGCAGTCTGGCTTGCCGGTTTGTAATTCATGCTGTCGGTCCGATCTGGGGGGAAGGTGATGAAGACCACAAACTAAGCCAGGCGGTGCATGGGGCGTTGAGCCTGGCTGCTGAACTTGGTCTGGTTTCATTGGCAATCCCTCCGATTTCGACTGGTATCTTTGGCTTCCCCAAACAACGCGCTGCTCGGATTTTCTATAATGTCATTTCCGACTACTGGAAAACCGATTCTCCTTCTTCTTTGCGAATGGTGCGGTTGACGATCATTGACGAGGCAACCCTGAATGTTTTTACCCAAATTTGGCAAGAGGTCTGGGGAGAATTAACTTTCGAGTTATGATCACGTCGGTACAGAATCCTAAAGCGCAATGGATCAAAGATTTACAAAAAAATTCGCAGCGTAGACGAGAGGAAGGCGTTTTGGTGATCGAGGGAGTCCGTCTGGCTGAAGAAGCCTTTCAAGCCGGTTGGGAAATTCTTTTGGCGTGGTATGTTGCCAATGTGGATGACCGTGCTAAACAGCTTATGGAGCGTTTGAAGCAGCGGGGCTTGTCTGTGGAAGAAGTCAGCTTGACTGTGATGAAGGCAGTGAGTGACACCGAGACTTCCCAGGGAATTTTACTAGTAGTTCAATATCCTGAATTGCCAATCAAGCCGCCAGTGAATTTGGCGTTCTTGCCCGATCAAATTCGTGATCCTGGCAACCTAGGCACCATGCTTCGCACAGCTAGTGCCGCCGGGGTGGAATTAGTCATTCTTCCACCGGGAACTGTGGATTTCCGGTCACCCAAGGTGGTTCGATCAGCGATGGGAGCCCATTTTTCGCTCCCAATTCGCCAATTTTCTTGGCAGCAGATCGAAGAACTTGTCCAAGCGCAAAAATTGATGGTTTTTTTGGCAGATGCTAATCAAGGAACGCCTTATTTTCAAGCTAATTTTAAAGCTCCCTTATTGCTCATCGTTGGAAATGAGGCGGAAGGTGCTAGTCTAAAAGCCCGGGCATTAGCTGATCAATCCGTTTTCATCCCCATGCCTGGAAAAGCTGAATCCCTTAATGCTGCAGTAGCAGCTGGAGTGATTCTGTTCGAAATCGTCCGACAAAGAAGGATAATTTAAATGGAAATTCGTTCGATTACTGTATTTCTACCGATTAATAATATAGGCAAACCTGCGCTCTCCGTAAAAGAATTGATAAGTTTAACCATTCATAATTTGGAAACTGCAGCTGGAATCCGCCAAGTAGCTCTTCAATCTTTCCAGGAGGCAGGTTTTGCCGTTCAAAGCTGCCGCCTGGCTACTTCTCCTTTTTCAAATATTTTCCAACCCTTCCGCTTGGAACCTTGTCTGGAGTGGGTGGAGAACCTGGAAAAACAATCCAGGCAAGCGGGATTCGACTACCTCTCAGTCGGCCCGGCTTCACCAGATCAGCCGGAGACCATCTTGGCGGTGGTAGAAATTATAAAAAGGACACAAAACGTCTTCGCTTCAGCTCTTATGACTCTTCCTGATTCAGTGAGTTTACAAGCAGTGCAACTGGCTGCCCGGGCGATTCGGGAAATTTCTCAAATAGAACCCAATGGTTTCGCCAATCTACGATTTGCTGCTCTGGCAAATGTTTCTCCAGGATCACCGTTTTTCCCAGCTGCTTATTACCGTGACGAACGGTTTGCTTTTGCTCTGGCAATTGAAGCAGCCGATTTATTCATCGAGGAGATCGAGCAAGCCCGTGACTTTCAAGATGCCCAGGCGCGCTTGATTTGCCGGATAGAACGGGAAGCACAACGACTGCAGGAAGCGGCTGATAAGGTTTTACAATCAGCGTCCAAAACAATCCCGATGGGTACCGTTGATTTTTTGGGGATTGATTTCACACCGGCTCCTTTTCCTGAATTTTCGCGATCGTTTGGTACCGCAATGGAAAAATTAGGGTTAGAATCAGTCGGGCAGCAAGGCAGCCTGGCATCTGCTGCTTTTTTGACCAATGTCTTAGACCAAGCGCACTATTCACGCACCGGTTTCAATGGTCTGATGTTACCCGTCCTAGAGGATGCTCGGTTGGCTCAACGCGCGGCACAAGGCAAGTTACATGTGAAAGATTTACTGCTTTATGCGACGGTCTGTGGCACCGGCTTAGATACCATCCCGCTAGCGGGAGATGTTTCTGAAAATGCTTTGAGCGCTCTACTACTCGATCTGGCTGCTCTCTCCTTGCGTTTGAACAAACCTTTAACTGCCCGTTTGATGCCCATTCCCGGAAAAACCGTTGGCGAAGAGACAAATTTTGATTTTGGTTATTTCGCAAACAGCCACATTCTGGCGATAGACGAGAGTCCTCTGAGCGGTCTGTTTTCCACCTCACAAAGGATGCCAATTCGAGCGCGGAATCCCCTCGTTCGTTAAGACATTGAGGACATTCCAGTTTTCTTGACAGGGTATCCCTTCTGCGATAGGATACCTCACAGTAAGAATGAACTTGATAATAGGAGCAATTCCTTGTCTGAAAATGCTGCAGAACATAAAGAACGATTGAGTTTCACGGATTGGATGCGGGTCCACTTTGGGAATATTTTCAATCCTGTAGCGGGGTTTTTAAATCGAATCGGTTTAATGCCTAATACAGTGACTTTAATGGGTTTGGTTGGGAATGCTGTAGGAGCTTATTTTCTGGCACGCGGTCAAATGACGATTGGGGGTATTTTCGTTTTGCTGATGGGACCCGTGGATGCATTAGATGGTGCGATGGCGCGCCTGCGTGGTCATCCAACTGAGTTTGGGGCTTTTGTTGATTCGGTAACTGATCGTTATTCCGAATTGGTTATCTTCGGTGGATTGCTAATTCACTTTATCCATATCCAGGATTGGTTGATGGCAACCCTGGTCTACCTAGCAGCGGCGGGTTCTGTGTTAGTGTCGTACGTGCGGGCGCGCGCTCAATCGGTGGGTGTCGAGACAAAAGTGGGTATCCTCACCCGTTTCGAGCGCTATTTAGTGCTGGCACCGGGTCTTCTCTTTAATATCCCGCAAGTCTCTTTATGGATTTTAGCCATCTTCACCCATATTACTGCTCTTCAACGAATATTAGATGTTCGGAGACAATTTCGCATGAAAAAATCTGAGGAGGAACAATGATCCCAGGAATCCATATTGGTCCTATTCTGATCCCATTTTATGGCATGATCCTTATGGCGGGGGTATTAGCGGGAGCTTGGCTAGCCACCCATGAAGCCAAACGAAGGGGACAGAACCCAGAAATAGTCTGGGATGTTTTACTTTGGGTATTGATTGGCGGAATCATTGGTGCTCGTCTATGGCATATCTTCACTCCACCCCCTTCTATGGTGGAACGGGGTATCACCACCTATTATTATTTGACCCATCCCTTAGAAGCCATTGCAACCTGGAAAGGGGGATTGGGGATACCTGGAGCGGTCATTGGTGGAGTGTTAGCACTCTACCTGTTCTGTCGCAGGCGGAAAATCAATTTTTTGGTCTGGATTGATATTATTGCTCCATCCCTGGCGCTTGGTCAGGCAATCGGACGATGGGGAAATTTCGTCAACCAGGAATTATATGGAAGACCGACCGATCTCCCCTGGAAAATCTTTATTTCGCCAGAGCATCGTTTGCCAGAGTTTCAAGATGTGGCTTATTATCACCCATTATTTTTATACGAATCCCTCTTTAATTTAGCGAATATGGCTTTGTTGTTGTGGTTGGGCAAGCGATATCAGCAGTACCTAAAAAATGGTGATTTGTTTTTGATCTATCTGGTTACCTATCCATCGGCACGGTTCTTTTTGGAGTTTATCCGCCTCGATTCCTCGCAAATTGGGGGGATTAACGCGAACCAAACTTTTATGTTGATCATACTGGTGAGTGCTGCTTTGGTTTTCTCATTGCGGCATCGTAATCCTGAACCCCAAAAAGAGGAAAAACTTTAACCCGCATTCGAGATGGAAAGCAGAGCCCAGCATTCAATTGACCCCTTGCGTTTTTGTTAACTAACTCCGCCTTGTTTTACATTGTCAAAGCTGATGGTTGTGGATATGATAAGGAGGTCAATTATCCATGATAGAAACGGTTGACCTCAGCAAAGAATTCAATGGCGTTTGGGCTGTAGATGGCTTGAACATCCAGGTTGCCGCGGGTGAAATCTTAGCCCTGTTAGGTCCTAATGGCGCTGGTAAAACTACAACCATTCGCATGTTAACTACCATTCTAACACCTAGCCGTGGAGAAGCTTTCATTATGGGGTGCGATATCCGCTCCCAAAGTGAACAAGTCCGTTCTCATGTAGGAGTATTAACTGAACAACATGGTCTATACCCGCGCATGGTTGCCCGTGAATATTTAGAGTTTTTTGGGCAAACCTATAAATTGGAGCGGAATAAACTCCAAAAACGGAGCGAGGAATTATTAAGCTATTTTGGGTTGAGCGATGATCGTGAGAAACGTTTGGGACAGTACTCCAAAGGGATGCGTCAAAAACTCGCTTTAGCACGTGCCCTCTTACACGATCCAGCGGTGCTGCTTTTGGATGAGCCTACCTCAGCGATGGATCCTGCTAGTGCCCGATTGGTGCGCAATACCATCCAAAACCTGCGTTCAGCAGAAAGGGCGATTATCATCTGCACCCATAATCTCGCCGAAGCTGAAGAATTAGCCGATCAAATTGCTATTATTCGTCAGGGTCGTTTGATCCTACAAGGTTCACCCTCTGAACTTAAACGGCAGTTATCAGGAAAAGCGCAAATTATGGCACGATTTTGGGCTCAATCTGAAGATCAGTTACCCTACTTAGGGGAAGAAGCAATTCTATTGGAACATGGAACAGATTTTCTTCGCTATGAGACTGAAGATCCAGAACGGGTCAATCCACTCATAATAGAAAAACTGATTCAGCAAGGCTATCACATTTATAGTCTGGAACGAATTGAAAATTCACTCGAAGAGGTTTATCTGAAAGCGGTTGAAAATGAAACGGGGGATCAGTATGGTTAACAGAGATAAGCTTCGAGGAAAACTGGATCAATTAAAAGAATTATGCCAGGGTGCTTATTTAATCGCTCGGCGGGAAATCCGGGATCAATTACGGGATTGGCGCATTTTAGTCCCGATTATCCTGTTAACCTTGTTTTTTCCAGTGATCATGAATTTTACCGCTAACAGCCTAGTTTCTTTTGTGGAAAAATATGGCGCTCATTTAGTTGGTGACCGGTTGATTCCCTTCTTGTTGATGATTGTGGGGTTTTTTCCTATTTCGATCTCCTTGGTGATTGCCCTGGAAAGTTTTGCCGGGGAAAAAGAACGCCTCACTATTGAGCCTTTATTATGTACTCCGCTTTCAGATCAACAAATCTATTTTGGAAAATTAGGTGCATCCCTTTTTCTCCCCTTAGCATCCAGTTATTTGGGAATTGTAGTCTACCTAATTGGAATCTGGAGGATGGTTGGCTGGCAAGGTTCGTTTAGCTTCTTGCTCTTGATTTTTGTTCTGACCACTGTACAGGGTTTGGTGATGGTCAGCGGAGCAGTTGTCATCTCATCCCAAACCACGTCGGTGCGAGCCGCCAATTTGTTGGCTTCGTTTGTGGTTATCCCAATGGCGTTACTTATTCAAGGCGAAAGTGTGATCATGTTTTGGGCACGCTATGATGCTTTGTGGTGGATTGCGTTAGGATTATTAGTAGTGGTTGGATTACTGGTGCGGGTGGGATTATCCCAATTTCGGCGAGAGGAACTGCTTGGGCGGGAATTGGATAGTATAAACTTGAAATGGTTTGGGAAAACTTTTTGGAAGAATTTTAAGGGTGATGCAAAAAATATCCGCGAATGGTATCACAATGAACTGGCTAAGAGTATTCGGGCATCTCTCATTCCAGCTCTCCTTTGTGGGTTAGTTATTTGCTTTGGGGTCTTTATTGGCATGACTCAAGCCAAAGTATTCGTTTTACCGCTGGAAACGATGCCGCAATCGAGTACTTTTGAACTCATTACTGGTCGTTTGAAAATCATTAAAATCATCCCGGTTTTTAGTGCTAGTTTGGTTTGGCTGCAAAACCTGCGAGCAATATTTCTAGCAACGTTGGGTGGGATCTTCACTTTTGGAGTGTTAGGGTTATTGATCCTGGCGTTGCCTTTTGGAATCATCGGCTATTTCATGATGAGCATGACCCACATTGGCATGTCTCCATGGGTTTTTTTAAGTGCATTTGTCTTACCGCATGGAATTTTTGAGATACCAGCCATCTTATTGAGCGGGGGAGCTATCTTGCGCTTGGGAGCAACCTTTGCGGCACCCCCAGCTGGTCACTCCATTGGAGAAGCTTGGTTAATTACCTTAGCCGATTGGGCGAAGATCATCATCGGTCTGGTGTTACCATTGATGTTGATTGCTGCTGCAGTGGAGATGTTGGTCACCCCTCGGATAGCTTTGTGGTTATTGAGCCATTAAGACATTCTCATTTGCAAGGAGCTTCAAGGCAGAAAACTATGGCAAAATTGATCATTTTGGGAAGTGCAAGTGCTCTATCGGATGCACAGCATGATAACACTCATCTACTGCTGATCACCGACGAACAGCACATTTTGATTGACTGTCCGAATAATCCTTACGTCCGGTTGCAACAAGTTGGGCTGGATCCCTTGCAATTAGATTGTCTGATATTGACCCATTTTCATCCCGATCATGTATCTGGATTGCCGACATTATTGATGAATTTATGGTTACGGAAGAGAAAAGCAGTCCTGACGATTTATGGTCTACGAAGTACTCTGGATTTGTTTGAAAAAATGATGGCATTGTTCGATTGGGATCAATGGGAAAATCGTTATCCTGTTGAAATCCACTATCTAGCTAATGAAGTTAATCAGCCTGTAATTCATAATCAAACGATCGAAATTATCAGTTCACCAGTATGCCATCTCATCCCAACGATTGGGCTGAGAATCAATCATATTCAGAATGGTCAAAGTGTAGTGTATTCCGGTGATAGCGAACCTTGCGAAAATGTGATTGACCTGGCAAAAGGAGCCCAAATCTTGATCCACGAGGCAGCTGGGGAGGTTAAAGGGCATTCCAGCCCACAGCAAGCTGGAATGATAGCCCAGCAAGCCGGAGTTACGGAATTAATCCTGATTCATTACGCAGTGCCGGCGATTCATTCTTCGCCTTGGAACCATGAAGCAAGTAGTTGTTTTGGGGGTAAAGTGAGCTTGGCTGAAGATGGAATGGAAATTAATTTTTAATTACCAACCGGTGATAAACGGAAGCCATTCTTGATTCATGGATAAATGCCGCCCGAATAAATAGTATACTGTAGCTGGGGGTGCTTTGGGTTGGCGAAGTAAATGCATATTCACTTGTTCGGGGGTATGGCTACCCTTGCGATGGTTACACGTTGGACAGGCAGCAACCAAATTTTCCCAACTATATTCGCCACCCAGATGGCGCGGGATAACATGATCAACTGTCAATATTGGGGAGGGCTGCCCGCAGTATTGGCAAACATAATTATCCCTCCGTAGGATCTCTTTTTTCGATAAGCGGATTGTAGGGCGGGGACGTTTGATCATTTTTTCTAGACGTATAATCGAGGGACGCGGATATACCCGCGCTACAGTTTTTATTTCTCCCCTGCCATTCATAACCAGGCTGGCTTTGCCGTCGAGGATCAAGATAATGGCGCGCCGGGTAGTGCAGACATTAATGGGTTCAAAGTTCGCATTTAGAACAAGCACCGGTTCGTGCATAGCTCGCTCCATATAATGGTCGAATTATAGCATAGGATGAAGAAAAGGAGAAAAATTGTAAAACCAACATCTTGGATTGCAATCAAAATTTTGCATAGATTTGCGGGTGTTAATATTTTTCAATTATTGTTTAGTTTAGTAGATTAGAAGGAAATATTTTTTAAAAAGAAATTAAGCCTATCTGTTTCAATTCAACCGGATTAGGATTTCTCGCTTCGCTCGAAATGACAAAGGGGGGATGGCGCACGAAAAGATTGTCTCTTCGTCATTTCGAGTGACTCTAAAGTGAAGAGGCACTGTCATTGCGAAGCGTTCTTTGCTGAAGCAATCTCCTAGTTAATAGTGGATTCTGCCACGTTTCCAATAACATTTTTCACAACGCCAATTCCTTGGGAGCGCCTGTGTAAGGGCGGGTTTACCAGGGGTAATGAACATTTCAAGAAACCAAGGTTAATTGCCATCAATCTCNNATGCGCTTTAAGATACCCAAGTTGAGCATGGTCGTTTATGCCCGTCACCCTTGCTGTTCTAGTCCATACGAATAACTTCACAGCAAAAAGGAGCTGTCATTGCGAAGTGTTTTTTGCTGAAAAAATCTCCTAGTTAAGGGTGTATTCTGCCACGTTTCCAATAACATTTTTCACAGCGCCAATTCCTTGGGAGTGCCTGTGTAAGGGCGGGTTTACCAGGGGTAATGAACATTTCAAGAAACCAAGGTTAATTGCCATCAATCTCATCTGTTATGCCAGACAAACCCGCCCTTACAAGATCACATGCG
>DHFN01000176.1 GCA_002402275.1 Anaerolineales bacterium UBA4823 | reverse complement strand
GGTTGCAAATCCGTTGGCGAATGACAGTTGGGAAAGCCCAAATGGGTCGCCCCTACGGAGGATAAGATGAGGCAATATTGGGCAGCCATTAATGGGAACGGGACAAAGACTGGAGGATTTCTTTTACAAAAGAAGGACCCTTATAGATCAATCCAGTATAGATTTGGATCAATTGTGCTCCAGCATCCAACATCTGTTTGGCTTGGTCACAATTTGAAATTCCACCCACTCCAATAACTGGCAATTGCGATCCAGATCTTTGGACAATTTTTTGTACCATCCTTAAGCTAAGTGGAAATAATGGGGCTCCACTTAATCCCCCACTTTCTTTTACTGTGGGATCATTTGCTACTTCAACCGGGAATAACCCATCCCGTTGAATGGTGGTGTTTGTGGCAATCACCCCATCAATTTGATTGGCTAACAAGACATCCAGGGCATCATCCAGTTCAGGATCAGTTAAATCGGGTGCAAGCTTCACTAATAAGGGGGTATATTTATATTTGCTCGATAACATTGCTCTTTTGACCACCAGTTGACTGAGTAATTCATCCAATGCTTGACGAGCCTGTAATTGACGCAATCCGATTGTGTTTGGTGAACTGACATTGATTGCCAAATAATCGGCTAAGGGGGTAAAAATCTCCATCAATGCCAGGTAATCGCGAGCAGCTTCTTCGTTTGGGGTATTTTTGTTTTTTCCCAAATTTACACCGAGCACAAATCCGGAAGGACGAGGACGATTGAGCTGATGCGCTGCAAATTGAGCACCTTGCCCTGGAAAGCCCATGCGGTTAATCACCGCTTGGGCTTGGGGAATACGGAAAAGACGCGGCTTCGGATTTCCCGGTTGGGGGAGTAGGGTTACTGTGCCTACTTCAATGTGCCCAAAGCCCAAACAAGCTAACCCTCTCCAAGCGGTGGCATCCTTGTCATATCCAGCTGCAAGTCCTACTGGATTTGGAAAGGTGAGCCCGAATAACTGCACTGGTTGAGGTGGAGCATAATAGATCGAACGTAATATGGTCGCTATAGGAGGAATGTTCCCGGCTAAACCGATTAGCTGCAAAGTGAGATGATGCATTCCTTCTGGGTCGAACTTGAATAATATTTTTCGGATAAGAGAGTAAGTCATATTTATCCTGGTTTTGTTTGCTGGATGAATTGACGGACTTTCTCAGCCATCTCATGGGAAATTCGATTGGTAGATTCCCAGTAATCAGCTAATTGGGTAAGGGTAAAGACTTGATGGAGGTGGATTCCTTTTTCAGCCAGGGCTTCAGATGCACCAGATTGGCGATCGATTAATACCGCCACGTCTTCTACCTTTAAACCCACCGCAGTGAGCTTATCTAAAGCTTCGAACTTACTGCCACCCGTTGTAGCCAGATCGTCAATCAAAACTACTATCTCGCCTGGCTGGTAAATTCCTTCAATCTCCGCTTTGGTGCCATAATTTTTGGCTTCCCGGCGGGGGTAGATCCATGGGTAATTTCCTAGCAAGCCAATGGCTGCTGCAATCGGCAAACCAGCATAAGGAATAGCTGCTAACCGTTGGAAAGAACAATGAGATAAAAGCTGTAAATAAGCTGAGGCTGCTAGAGTCAGTAATTTTGGATAGCTGATCAAGGAGCGTAGGTCAATGTATATCGGCGAAATTAACCCAGATTTTAGGGTGAATTGACCAAATTTGACACACCCACTCTCGAACAAACCATTGGCTAAATCTTGCAATTCCGATGGGATGGTTTGAATGGTTTTTTTTGTTTGCTGAGCCAGAAGAACTTGATCTCTAATTGAACGGATTTGGGCTGCTAAATCTTGAGCTGCTTGGGCAGGCTGATCGGCTCGGGAAATTGACCGGGAAACATTGATCAGGACGCCCATCCCATCTGAGCGCAAACTGTTTAGTAAAGCACTCTCTAAGTCACCACCTTGGGCGCCTATCCCAGGTACTAACAGCCACATGTTTGGGACTAATTCTCTAACCCGTTGCAAATCCCCCGGATAAGTTGCCCCTACCACTAAACCGATATTCCCATTTGAATTCCAAGTCTGGGCAAGGAGTGCCACTTTTTGATAGAGAGGCAGTAGATAACCATGCGAATTCATTACCAGTAAATCTTGGAGCTCTTTAGCAGCCGGATTCGAAGTCTTACATAGAACAAAGACACCATGAGTGGGATTTTCAAAAAAAGGTTGCAAGGCGTCCGGCCCCAAATACGGATTCACAGTTATGGCATCTACACCTAACTCATCGAAGGCAGCTGTTGCATAAGCTTGAGCTGAGGAAGCAATATCACCACGCTTGGCATCCAAGATAACAGGGATATTCGCAGGAATCGCTTTGATGACCTGCTTAAGGGCAGCCCATCCTTCTGCCCCATAGGCTTCGAAAAATGCGCTATTGGGTTTGAAGGCGGCTGCCACTGGGCTGCTNNAGGTAGATCCTGACGATGCGGGTCAAGTCCCACACACAACAGCGAGTTCGCCTTAGCGACTCTTGATTCGAGTTTTTCGATAAATGTTTTCATCGTTGGAACTTGAGAGGTTATGCCCGACCAAGAACCATTGCCAATAATGCCATTCGAACATAGAGACCATATTCCATCTGGCGGAAGTACGCCGCCCGCGGGTCATTATCAAAATCCATGCTGATCTCGCCTACTCGTGGAAGAGGATGCATGACTATCATACGATCTTTAGCTTCGCGCATAATCTCCGGTGTAATGACGTAAGCGCCTTTGACACTCTCATATTCATCCTGGTTTTCAAAACGTTCTTTTTGAACACGGGTAACATACAACACATCTGAGTAAGGAAGAACACTTTCGAGTGAGGTGAATTCTTTTTGAACGATGCCTTTTTCCTCCAGTTCAGCGATGATTTCTGCTGGCATTTTCAAGATCTCTGGGGAGACATAGTTTAACTTCACATCATATAACGAAAGTAAACGGGCTAAGGAGTGAACTGTTCTACCGTACTTCAGGTCTCCTAACATGGTCACCGTCAATCCATCAACATGATTTAATTCGCCTACGATGGTAAAAAGGTCCAGCAAAGCTTGGGTGGGATGCTCCCCCACTCCGTCGCCGGCATTAATAATGGGTTTCCGGGAATATTGGGCAGCTAAGGCAGAAGCTCCTATTTCTGGATGGCGAAGGACGATCACATCGGCATAACATTCAAGTGTTCGGACGGTATCTGGCAGGGATTCACCTTTCGCCACTGAGGAATAGCGTACTTCGTTAATTGGGATGACACTCCCCCCCAAGCGTTCCATAGCAGAAGTGAAAGAGGAAGAAGTTCGGGTAGAAGGTTCGTAAAACAGGTTGGCAAGGATTTTGCCTTTTAATAAATCAAAGGTACCGATGCGCTCAACCATCTCGTGCATTTCGTTGGCTACTCCGAAAGTATATTCCAAATCAGAACGATTGAATTGTTTGACGGATAGAATGTCCTTGCCATAAAAGCGTCCAGTGCGTTGCTCGCCAAAAGGCAGATAGGGACTTTGATTGCGGAAAGGGGGTAAATAAGTTGTCATCATTTTTCTCCTAATAAAAAATTAACCGATAGTTCGGATTGATTGACCATAACCGGGCGGAGCAAAAACTCGGCCTTCTTTATAAACAGCTTTTCCCCGCAGCACTACCTGTTTTAGCTGTCCTTGAACTTCACGCCCTTCGAAGGGCGTCCAGGCGCAGCGGGTATAAGTATTGCGGGATTGAATAACCCAAGGCTGGTTCTCATCTATTTCAATATAAGTATCTGGTTGATCAGGCAAATTAAAGATGCGTTTGGGATTGGTGTACATCCGCGCAATTACTTCATCGAGGGTTAACTTTCCATTTCCTACTGCTGTTAAGAAAAGTGGTAATGCAGTCTCTAAGCCAGGAAAACCGGGGGGTGGATTAGATCCATCTTTCTCGCTCAATGTATGCGGGGCATGATCGGTTGCAAAGCAATCAATTACGTCCAGGTTATCCCATAAGCATTTCTGATCCTCAGGTGTGTTCAAACGTGGACGCACCTCACTTCGTCCTGTTCCAATGGCTGGAATATCCTCTTGCGTAAGAAAAAGGTGGTGTGGTGTGACTTCGCAGGTTACCTGGATACCACGCTCTTTGGCTTTGCGAATAACCAGGATTTCCTCTGCCTTGGATACATGGGCAAGATGAATAGGACGGTTGAATAATTGAGCAACCAGGATCACTGCTGCCAAACTACGACTATCAGCATGGGCAACGATTGGACGATTCATTTGCCAGTATTCAAAGTGGCTCATCCATTGCCGCATATCGTCTAAGCGTAAAGGCCCATAAGTTTGGTCGAGATACATTTTTAATCCGGCTGCTTGGGGAGCAAGAGAAGCAATGCTCTGGGCATTGTCGGCATTAGCACCAAGATATTGCCCAAAATCACAATGGGCTTTATGTTGAGCGAGTTGGAGAGCCTGATCGAATGTTTGGAGATCCGTTATCGGTGGGTTGGTGTTAGGCATGGCGAGGATGGTGGTGAAACCGCCTGCTAAAGCCGCCGCGCTAACACTATCCCAATCCTCTTTATAGGTTGCGCCTGGCTCGCGAGTATGGACATGAATATCGATCAGTCCCGGCAATCTTAGCATGATTGATCCTCTCTAATTAGAGTAAATGAGCTGGTTGAACAATTATTCTCTCTAAAAGATAAAAAAGAAGGTTGCTTCAGAGAAGCAACCTTCTGGTGAATTCCAAACATACCATAAAAACGCCCGCAGGAGCGATCTCGCTGGGGCGTAATTGGATTCCTTGTGAATAAAAACCTTACGTACATTCGGCACGATTTTACAGCGATTTCTCATTCTGTCAAGAGCGAATTTTATTCATTTATCCAATATCTTCAATGTTGGTTGTGTCTTCGTCAACGCTGAGTGGTAAAGCTATTTCCCCGCTCAAGGCTTGTTGTCGAACAGCTAGTTCGATCTCTTCAGTCAAATCGGGGTTTTGGTTGAGGAATTCTTTAGCATTTTCGCGTCCTTGTCCTAAGCGGATGTCGCCGTAATTGTAGAAGGATCCTCGTTTTGTAACGATTTCTAACTCGGTTGCCAGATCGAGTATATCTCCCACGCGTGAGATGCCTTCATTGTACATAATATCGAACTCGGCGCTGCGGAATGGTGCAGCCACCTTATTTTTTACCACGCGTACTTTTGTGCGATTGCCAATAATTTCGTTACCCAATTTTATAGATTGAATACGGCGGACATCTAATCGTACGGAAGAGTAAAACTTAAGTGCCATACCTCCGGAGGTGGTTTCCGGATTGCCAAACATCACTCCAATCTTTTGGCGGAGTTGATTGGTAAAGATGACTGCTGTATTGGTTTGTTTAATTGCTCCGGAGAGTTTACGTAAGGCTTGGGACATCAGGCGGGCTTGCATACCCATAGTAGCGTCACCCATATCGCCTTCTATTTCAGCCCGCGGTACCAAGGCAGCCACCGAATCGACAACCACTACATCCACTGCCCCAGAACGAACCAGAGCTTCGGCGATTTCAAGGGCTTGTTCGCCAGTGTCGGGCTGTGAGATCAGCAAGGTTTCAATATTAACTCCACAGCGCGAAGCATAATTGGGATCGAGGGCGTGTTCCATATCAATATATGCGCCAACCCCACCTAGTTTCTGGGCTTCGGCTACGATATGCTGGCATATTGTGGTTTTTCCGGAAGATTCTGGTCCATATATTTCAGTGATCCGTCCGCGCGGGATTCCACCTACCCCAAGAGCAATGTCGAGTGAAAGAGAACCGGTAGGGATTATGTCTACTGCCATGTGATGAGCTTCCCCCAAGCGCATGATGGCACCTTCACCATAACGCTTGGTGATATCCCCCAAAGCCTTATCCAAGGCAACTTGCCGGGCATCATCTTGATCGGAAGGCTGGGCAGCCGCTTTTTTTGCCATTAGAACACTCTCCTGATTTATTATTGTTAGATACTTCCAGGTTTATTTTAGCACAAACGTTCTGATTGTCAAGGATAATGAAAGAATTGATCAAGGAGTAGAAGTGGTTGGAATTTCAGGAGTTTTAAAATTATCATAAAGCGGAGGTGGAGGAGAGGCGTTAAATCCTTCTCCTAATAAAAACGTAAAGAAATTAACCCGACCAGGCAAAATCTGAATATCAAGATGCTGGCTAGTCAGATCCTGGATATAAATCCGATACCATCCAGCTGGAAGATCACCAATTACTAGGTTTTCACGGTAATAGGGATCGGAATTTACCGGTCCGCTTCCATAAGAATAGACATAATATTTTTGGTCGCTTTCCAGAGAGCGAATAGACACTTTTTTCCGTTCAATCAAGTTATCCTTGGAATCAATCAACCGTCCTGCCAAAATCCCCCAACCCTGGGGGGGAACAATCCACAATTCTGGATTGCGACTGCGTCCAAAGCTATTATCTCCAACCCGCACCTCAAAGTGTAAATGGGGTCCAGTTACATTTCCAGTTGCGCCTGATAGTCCAATCACCTCGCCGACCTGGATAGGTTGACCAACCGTCACATAAGAATAGGCAAGGTGCCCATACACAGAATAAAGTGTTTGACCTTGATAGCCAAAATCTTGACGGATTACAATTGCCAACCCGTAAGGATCGTCTGGGTTATAACTTCCACTCATTAAGCCATAACCGCTCCAACTCACTCTTCCTGAGCCTGCTGCGTAGACTTCTGTCCCGATTGGTATGGGAATGTCAATCCCGGTATGGACAACCCCACGCCAAAAAACCCCCCCATACCGATAATCTGCTAACGCCCAGCTAGGAGTATTGGCTAGTATTGGGCGGTTGAAGAGGAAATGGTCATAAGGTGTAGGAATCCAGGGGGTGGGGTACAAAGGCGGGCGCCATGAAGATACGGCATTGGTAAATGGCTCAGTCAAAGGTGGTTCCAAGGAGGTCAAGTTGATTGGTAAGTCCGAGGTAGGTGATGGGCTTGTAGATGAGGGCATTCTCATCTGAGTCTCCGGGATTGGTGCGAGTGTAGAAACTGCGGGGATAAAAGGCAAAGTTGAGCTGGGAGTGGAAAGTTGACCTATATCGGGGGCATTTTGAATGGCACTACAACCAAAAGAGAGGAAAACGAAAAAAAAGAGAGCAAAATGGAGCGGTAGCTTCATGGTGTCGCAGCAGAAGGAGTTGCAGACAAGGATTTGCTCGGAGTCAAAGTAGGAGTTGGATAAGCGGAGGTCGAAGGAGCGGGAGTGGGTGTAGAAGTCGGTGGAGGTAAAGGTGTGGCGGTGAAAAGTGCTTCGGGCGGGTAGAGTTCCATCATCGCATCGTACCAGGTCAGTCCAGAGCGGGCGACAAATTCATTGAAACGAGAATTAAGGAGGTTGGTACGCCAACTACTTAATACTGGCAGGCGCTCCCAACCATAACGGAGAGCAAGTTCGGTCAGGTCAATATAATAACCAGATGGGGAGGTTTTCAATTGTGCCCCTCCCTGATCGTAAGCAATGGGATTCCCTTTATATCGGGCGGTCAGGTCGAAAGGCAAATCCTGTAAAGGTTGCCCAAGGCTGCCATCTTGATTGCGAGTTTTAAGGAAAATTCGCCAATAAATATCAGCACCAAATTCTTCGCGGATGGCAAACATCCAACCGCTATTCAAGGCTCCAGATTCAAGAGCAATTGCCCGTCCAGTGTAAAACCAATCTTCCGCTAAAGGAACAGAGGGTGGGCTAGAGAGGGGTTGATAAGCCATTTCTAATTGAGATAGAAAGTCCCAACCGCTCAGGGTATTGGTTTGTGACCGCCAAGCCAGGAAGGAATCATCAACCATATCTTGTAAGAAGGAATAGGGGGCGCGTACACCCTCAAGGGGGAGCACTCGTTGACGGCCTCCTGGAATGTTAATAGAGGGCTGAAGAGCTATATTACTCAGAGATGAATTATTGAAATTTTGAATCAATTCATATTGATCTGTAAACTGAGCAGAGGGAGCTTTCTCCAACCAGCTCATTCCTTTGATCTGAGAAGGTAGTGGTTGCAGGGCTATTTGGCTTTCTGTTTTTGGAAACGAATAGCTACCTAAATAGGTATGATTTGGGGTTTGAAATTCATAGAATAAGGTTTGACCAGCATAAGCCCAAATTGGAAGGCTGCCAGTTGAAAATTGCATAACCGGTTTATTTGGTTGACTAGAGTCCCAAGCAAATATCCAGGGGATGCCTTCAATGCGAGCATCCCAGGCCAACCATTTTCCATCGGGTGACCATTGTGGATTTTGGTTTGTGCTTTGAGGATTATGACTGATATTTCGAAAGCGATTTTCAATTTGATCCAAATCAGCCAGCCAGATCTCATTGTTACCCGTTCTTTGCGAGACGAAAGCAATTTGACGTCCTGCTGGAGACCAAACGGGTGAAAAGTCTGCTCCGCTTTGGTCGGTTAATTGCAAAGGTTGATTATTATTTTCAGGGTTAGGAGCAACCTGATGGATAAAAATTTCCAGATTGCCTGAATCCGGTCCATTAGGGGTTATGTAGCTTTCATAAACCAGCCATTTTCCATCTGGAGACCACGAGGGAGCCGCATCATACCCAGGGGTATTTGTAAGCTGGGTCACTTGGTTGTTGGTTAAATCTAAGAGGTATAGATCCCAAAATCCGTTTCGGTTTGAGGAAAAAGCGAGGATTTTACGATCTGGGCTAATGGTTGGATGGATGTCATCCCAATTGCCCCTTGTAACTCGGTAAAATCGGGTCTGGAGGGGATCGAAAGCAAAGAGGTGATAATGATCAGTATCTAAAAGGGATAAAAAGAGGATGCCAGTAGTTGCTTCCGCAGGAGTATTATGAGGCAGTGTGGTTTGCAATGTGGGAGTAGGTGAACTTTGAATGTCGGTTGTGGGGGTGATTATTGGTGTTGTTAGGGGTGTCGCAGAGGGGAGGATGTTGGTTAACAGGGTTGGGCTTACTGCGGTAGGCACTAGATTGATCGCTGCATTCGCACTTTGGTCATTCTGAGGCAATCGATCCGAAGTCAAATAGAATAGATCAAAATTTGATTGAAAATACCAAAATCCAGATAGGACAAGAATTAGGGTAACTGTGACAACCCAAAATCTTTTGCGGTGATGGATCGATTCGGATGAATCTTGAGGGGGGTGTTTTTCTTTATCAGGCATGGGTGACATTCTATTTGGCATTCTAGCACGCCAAGGCAAGCGAGTCAATTCTTGATTTGAGTTTTAATTGCAAGATAAGTGCCAGGGTGGGGATAGGCAAAAATCAAAATAAAGTCTATGTTAGAGAGGGATGATCAATTCAATTTGTTTTTCATCTATAACATGGATAGAAAATTCTTCTGGGAGGGGTTCTCCGGTGTGGGTTTCAGGGAGGTAATAAATCCGCGCTTGAATGATATGAGGATTGATTAATTCACCTCGCAGGTGTAGTGTAAATTCCTGGGTGGGGGAGATCGCTTCGATGAAAGATACGCTCGCTAATTCATCTCCGGGTTGGTTTAAAATAATGATTTCTCCACTTGGACGTTCTTGAAAGGCACTGACTCGAAGCTTGACCCGTACCCTGGTTTTATCCGGACGAATTTCCGCGCTTAAGTCTTGGATTCGTACCTGATCAGGCACTAAAGGAGTTTCATCGAGGTTTTCGAAATTAAATTCCATTTGGAGGTCTAGCTTACAAACCAGTCAGATAAGCAATCCCAACACTACCTGGTCCAGTGTGATTTCCGATCACCGGGCTGACTGTTGAGAAAAGGGTTTCGATGGGGTGAATCACCCGGTTAGATTCTTCGATCAAAAAACGAGCATCCTCTTCTGCATTGGCGTGTAATATTGCCAGGTGAATGGGATCTTTTCCCTTGGTTTTTTGGGCAACCAGTTCTACCAAACGCAGGAGAGATTTTTTCCGGGTTCGTACCCGTTCGACTGCTTCAACTCTTCCACCAATGACTTCCACAATAGGTTTGATATTCAAAGCGCTCCCGAGAAAACGAGTCCCCCCGCCAATCCTTCCGCCCCGATAGAGGAATTCGAGAGTATCCACTGCCACAACCAAGCCAGTTTGCTGGCGTGTAGCTTCAGCTAGCTGTCTGCATTCTTCGAGATTAGCTCCCTGTTCGGCAGCTTGGGCAACAGCTAAGACCTGGAAACCCATTGCCATGGAGGTTGTATAAGAATCAACGATTTCGATGGGAGAATCTGGAAAGTATTCCCGTGCTTTATAGGCTGAATCGATTGTGCCAGACAGTTTAGAAGAAATCAGGATGGTTAATACTTCATTACCTTGTTCAAGAAGGCGTTCAAAAGTATTTTTGAAATTGAGAATTGACCCTTGGGAAGTGGTCGGTAGGACTGTAGCAGTACTTAATCTTTGATAAAATTCATTGGGTTGAATATCTATTCCATCTAAATAGGTTTTATCACCCCAAATTAACTCCATAGGAACAATTGAGATTTGATATTTTTCAATTAGATTTTCTGGTAGATAAGCGGTACTATCCGTAACAATTGCGACTTTGGTCATTAGTTCTCCATATTATAATTGATTGACATCCGGATGGAAATGGAAGAAATCGAAATGGTTTAAGTTCAATGACTTTCTGATGATATTTTTTGGTGTTTTGTTGTGGGTGAACTATTTGAATTATTGCAATAGATTTGTTAGCAGTTGATGATGTATTCATGATATTGACAGAAAAATCTTTATTATGTTAAATAAAAACACACAAATAGGGAATTCGTTGCGAAAGATGTCAAATATCTTGACCTTTCAAAACTTAGCGTTTACAATCCAAACCTGCAGGCGCGAATATAGGCAAAAGGTGTTTCATTATATATGTTTGAGAATCTGACTGGTCGTTTAGAAGAAATATTTAAACAACTTCGCAAGCACGGAAAATTAACTGAAAAAGATGTGGATACCGCGCTTCATGAGGTCCGTTTAGCCTTGCTTGAGGCGGATGTCAATTATCAAGTAGTCAAAGAATTTATTAACCGGGTTCGTGAACGGGCAATCGGTGCGGAAGTTTCTAAAGCTCTTAATCCCGCCCAACAAGTCATAAAAATTGTAAATGAAGAACTGATTGCTATTTTAGGCGAACCAGAGCATTTAAAGTTAAGTGGAGCGAAGCCGCGTGTGATCATGCTGGTGGGCTTGCAAGGTTCTGGGAAGACAACTGCGGCAGCGAAATTAGGGCGGTTGTTGCGATCCCAAGGCGAGCGGGTGATGTTGGTTGCAGCAGACCCTTATCGTCCAGCAGCAATTAAACAATTGCAAACCCTGGGTGAACGGTTGGATGTGCCGGTATTTGCTGATGAGAAAGTGAAACCACCTCAGCTCTGTCTTCAGGCTCAAAACAAAGCCAGTCAAGGTGGATATTCTGTCATGATCATTGATACTGCTGGGCGATCGCAGCTCGATCAGGATTTGATGGATGAATTGAGCGCCATCCGGCAAAAAGTGGATCCGGTAGAAATTTTACTGGTGGTTGATGCGATGATTGGTCAGGAATCGGTCAACGTTGCCAAAGGATTTCGACAATCGGTGCCAATCAGTGGCTTGATTTTGACAAAAATGGATGGTGATGCTCGCGGGGGTGCAGCAATCTCTATCCGCTCGGTTACTGGTGTGCCAATCAAATTCCTTGGAACGGGTGAGGGACTGGATGCATTGGAAATTTTTGATCCAACTCGCCTTGCTTCTCGTATCCTAGGAATGGGTGATGTTCTAGGGTTAATTGAAAAAGCTGAATCAGCCGTGGATCAAAAAGCTGCTCAAGAGCAAGCAGAACGATTGATGGCTGGCGAATTTAATCTAGAGGATTTCGCCCATCAGCTCAAACAAGTACGCAAAATGGGACCACTTGGGCAAATTATGGAAATGTTACCCGGTGGATTAGGGCAAATGGCTAAACAAATTTCCCCCCAAGAAGCGGAAAAACAGTTTAAAATAACGGAAGCAATCATCAATTCGATGACTCCGATAGAAAGGCGCCACCCAGATGTATTGAATGCAAGCCGACGGCGCAGGATTGCTTTAGGCTCAGGCACCCAAGTTCAGGATGTAAATCGCTTGATGAAACAATTTCGGGAAACACAACGCTTGTTTAAAACAATTAAGAAATCAGGTACACGCGGTTTATCGCGTTTCCTTGGATAAGTTATTTTGACCTTCGGGAGAACAGCGTATCCTTCAACGCTCCCTCAACCCGGAGTAAGAAACAAGATGAATAAATAGATATGAGAAAAATTTTAAGGAGAATAAAATATGGTACGAATCCGTTTACGCCGAGTAGGGCTTAAGGGACAACCAAGTTATCGCATCATCGTGGCAGACAAAGAAAGTCCGCGGGATGGACGCTTTTTGGAAATTGTTGGATTTTACAATCCACGCACAAATCCAGCAACTGTGCAAGTGCAGGAAGACAGAGTGTATGATTGGATGTCTAAAGGCGCTCTCCCAACCGAATCGGTTGCAAAGATCTTCCAATCGGTTGGGCTATTAGAACGCTTTGAGCGGTTTAAAAAAGGGGAAGATCAGGAAACTTTAATCCAAGAAGCTGCGAATGCCCAAGCAGCTCGCAATAGCACGGTCAAAACTAGTGGACATTGAGCCGTGAAGGAAAAGAAATAAACCGGCTGGAAAGCTTTGACCTCCGATTCATCACATCAACCAGGAGGTAAATATGAAGACTTTGATTGAATATATTGCCAAATCACTGGTGGAAGATCCCGATGCTGTCGAAGTTACAGAAATAAGGCACGGGAATTCGGTCAACCTGGTGTTAAAGGTTGGAAAAGAGGATATGGGGCGTATCATTGGCAAAAATGGACGGGTTGCAAACGCCATTCGAATCTTGTTACGTGTGGCTGCGACGCGGGAGGGGAAGCGGGCAACTCTGGATGTAGCAGAGCCGCAATGAAAACAGTGAAAAAAAGCAGCACATTCACACCCGCAGGCTCGCCAGTCGAGGGCGAGCCTGCCTTCTTAGTGATTGGTAAGATCCGGCGCCCTCATGGGGTGAACGGAGATGCATTGATGGAAGTCATCAGTGATTTTCCGGAACGCATTCAACCAGGACTTATAGTATATGTGGGCGAGGAACTGGAACCGCACCAGATCAGCCAGCGGCGAACCCACAAAGATGGGCTGTTGATCCATTTTGCTGAATATCCGACCGCGGAAGCTGTGGGTGAATTACGGAATGCTTACGTTTTTGTTCGCGCTGATGACCGTCCTCCTTTGAAAGAAGGAGAATTTTATCAGCATCAGTTATTGGGTTTAAAGGTATTCACAGATCAAAAGGAAGAATTGGGAAGAGTGGTTGAAATTCTTGAGACCGGTGCCAGCGATATCTTGGTGGTTCAAGCAGAGGAACAAAAGGAAATATTTATCCCTTATATTGATGAATTTGTTCCAGAAATCAGTTTAGAAGATCAAACGATCACGGTTCATCTCATTCCAGGATTGAGATAACAATCATGGCGGATGATAGGAAGTATTGGATTGGTTTTAGTTTAATCCGGGGGATTGGGGCAGTCCGTTTTCGACGGTTATTAACGGAGTTCGATTCGCTTCAAGATGCTTGGGGGGCACCCAAGAAGAAATTAGAACAAGCTGGATTGAGCGGGAAAATAGTAGAAAACCTTCTTGAGATTCGTCAGCAAGTCAATCTAGAACAGATTTGGGATGCCCTTGAAAAACAGGGGATTCAAGTTTTGACCTGGCAGGACGAAGCCTACCCCGGCAGGTTAAAAGAAATAGATCAGCCCCCACCAGTATTGTATATGAAAGGAAGCCTATTAAAGCAGGATGAATTGGCGGTGGCAGTCGTGGGTACTCGCCGGGTAAGTATGTATGGGCGCCAGGTGGCACAGGAAATTGCAGCTGGTTTAGCTCAAAACGGAATTACCGTCGTAAGTGGGTTAGCCCGTGGTGTAGATGCTATAGCTCATACAGCTGCACTTGAGCATGGTGGCAGGACTTTAGCGATTTTAGGATGCGGGGTGGACCGGGTTTACCCACCGGAGCATCGTTCACTTTCCCAGCGGATTGTCCAGCAAGGAGCTCTATTGAGTGATTACCCACCCGGCACTGGGCCAGATGCGGTTAATTTTCCTCCCCGTAATCGGATTATTTCAGGTTTATCTTTAGCGGTTGTGATTGTCGAGGCGGGTGAAAAGAGCGGAGCATTGATCACGGCAAGCTTTGCCGCTGACCAGGGTAGAGATGTTTTTGCTGTGCCTGGCAGTATCCATGCTCCTCAGAGTGTGGGTACCAACCGCCTGATTCAAAAAGGAGCTTATCCGTTTGTGAGTGTAGAGGATTTATTGGAAACAATGGATATCATGATGGTATCTCGCAAAACCGATGCCCGTAGAACCATCCCGACAGATGCAACTGAGGGGAAGATATTGCGGTGTCTCAGCGATCAGCCATTGCATATTGACGAGCTTTCCCGTTTAGTGGAATTGCCTGTTGCTCAAGTGAGCTCAACGCTCACCATCTTGGAATTGAAGGGCTTTGCCCGCTCATTAGGTGGAATGAACTATGTGGCTGCTCATGAAAGTAATGGAGAATACCACGTTGAGAATGCTTGAAGAGGTAGATGATAAAGAGATGAACATACATTATTATGCCGTTATCATGGCTGGCGGAGGGGGCACCCGCCTTTGGCCGCTTTCTCGTCAATCTCGTCCGAAACAATTATTGCCGATTATCGAACAACGTAGTTTATTTCAAATGGCGGTTGACCGATTGGATGGCTTGTTTAATCCAGCACATATCATAGTGGTGACGGTACAGAATCAGGTAAATGAACTTCATGAACAATGCCCTTTAATCCCCATGGAAAATTTTCTCATTGAGCCAGAACCCCGTGGAACCGCTTCAGTAATCGGTTTGGCGGCAATTGCCCTCACGAAACGCGACCCTGATGCTGTTATGGCAGTACTTACATCCGACCATTATATCGGGAACCAGGATTGGTTTCATAAACTCTTGAAAGTGGCTGCCATTGTTGCCGAAAAAAATTATCTAGTTACTTTGGGGATTACCCCTACTTATGCTGCAACTGGCTATGGTTATATTCAGCATGGTGCGGTGCAAGGTCGTTATAATGGTGTAGATGTTTATTACGTGGCAAATTTCAAGGAAAAACCAGATGAATTGCAAGCCCAAATCATGCTGGCAACCGGTGATCATTCCTGGAATTCAGGGATGTTTATCTGGAAAGCTAAAAAAATATTAACAGAGATTGACCGTCAAATGCCAACCTTAGGAGGCGCTTTGCGGAAAATCGCTGCAAAGTGGAATACTCCTCAACGGCAACAGACTTTAGAAAAAGAATGGCTAAATCTAACCCCCCAAACGATCGATTATGGAATCATGGAAGGGGCAGGCGATGTGGTTGTGATACCAGCCGGGAGTTTAAAATGGAGTGATGTAGGAAGTTGGGATTCACTCTTCGATGTGTTGCCATCCGACGCAAATGAAAACATCATTATTGGTGGACGGCATTTTGGATTGGATACAAAGAAATCATTGGTTTATGTCAATCAGGAACATCGCTTAATTGTGACCATTGGTGTGCGCGACCTGGTCGTTGTAGACACAGGCGATGTTTTGTTGATTTGCCGGAAAGATGAGGCGCAAAAAGTACGTCACGTCGTCAATTTGTTGAAAGAAAAAGGCGATGAACATGTGTAAAGGAGAAGGAAAAGCTGATGGCACAAGAGGCATATTGTGTAAAATGTAAAGAAAAACGAACGATAGAAGACCCGAAACCGGTTTATACTGCAAAAGGGTTACCTGCCACTACTGGGACTTGTCCGGTTTGTGGGACAAAATTGTATCGCATGGGGAAGAGTGAAGCTCATGAGGATTTAACCCCTGCCGAAATTGAAAAAATGAAACCGAAGCGCTCCGGAAAATTAGTAATCGTCGAATCACCCGCAAAAGCCAAGACAGTAGGACGATTCTTAGGAAAAGGTTACACGGTCAAAGCATCGGTGGGACATGTGCGGGATCTATTGCGTTCGCAGCTTTCGGTGGATGTTGAAAATGATTTCACGCCTAAATATCGAGTGCCAAATGAAAAAAAGCTGGTTGTAAAAGAATTAAAAACTCTGGCGAAAGGTGCTGAAGAAATATTCCTGGCAACCGACCCAGACCGGGAAGGGGAAGCCATAGCCTGGCACCTCATGGAAGCTGCATCTATTGACCCAAAGCTATCGAAACGGGTCGTCTTTCATGAAATCACTGAGCCGGCAATTGCGGAAGCATTTGCTCATCCACGTGGCATCAACACCGATTTGGTGAACGCCCAACAAGCCCGCCGGGTTTTAGACCGTCTGGTAGGTTATAATTTGAGCCCCTTGTTGTGGCGCAAGGTTCGTAGCCGTCTTTCTGCCGGCAGGGTGCAATCGGTAGCTTTACGCCTTGTGGTTGAACGCGAAAGGGAGATTCAGGCATTTATTCCTGTCGAATATTGGTCTATTGCAGCGGAATTTTTACCCCAAGGAGTTAAGGAAACCTTCCTGGCAAAACTAGCTAAGGTGGATAAAGAAGACCCGTCTTTGGGAAATGAAGCTACGGTTCAACCCTTGCTTGAAGATATGCGGGCAGCGCAATATAGCATCAGTTTGGTAAAACAAGGCGAACGCAAGCGTAATCCTTCCCCTCCCTTCATCACCAGCACACTCCAGCAGGAAGCCTCTCGTAGGCTTGGCTATACTGCCAGACGAACGATGGCTTTAGCCCAACAGTTGTATGAGGGGATTGACGTTGGCAGCGGTGGGGCAGTGGGTTTGATCACCTATATGCGAACAGATTCAACCAATGTCGCTGAAATGGCTCAACAAGAAGCCCGCACTTATATTCAGCAACGGTATGGTGAGTCTTTTCTACCTGCCCGACCACCTTTTTATCGAACGAAAACCTTAGGAGCCCAAGAAGCTCATGAGGCAATCCGTCCTACATCGGTGTTCCGCAGCCCTGATTCAATTAAAGGATTTTTAAACCGAGATCAATTTCGTTTGTATCAGCTAATCTGGCAACGATTTGTTGCCTCGCAGATGACTGCAGCTATTTATGATACCCTTACCGTTGAAGTTAGTGGAAGAGGGACACTTCATGAGTATCTATTAAGGGCTTCTGGTTCAACGGTTCGATTTATTGGTTATCTGATTGTATATGAAGAAGCTAAAGATGAGGATCAACCGCGGGATGAAGAAGCAGAAGGACGCATACCCAGTGGCCTTTTTGAAGGGCAATTCTTAAAATTGGTCAAATTGCTTCCAGAACAGCATTTCACCCAGCC
>DHFN01000082.1 GCA_002402275.1 Anaerolineales bacterium UBA4823 | reverse complement strand
GAGTTTGCGCTGATAAAGGTAAAGTTCCTTCTCTCCAATGAGGATAGATCAAACTTAGTTGAACCTGATCGAGAGATGATATTTTACCTTGGACTGGGGTCAATTCATCATTGAGTTGCTTTTCTAATTGTAGCATTTCGGCAGAGAGCAGAGACCGGTTCTCTTCTGCCATTTGATATCTCAAATGATAAGGTGTTTCCAAAACTGCCTCTGGTTCCAGCCGGCGCAAAAACCACATTACTTCTCCAGCTGCACCTACTTCATCGAAACGTTGATCTTCTTGTAAAGCGTAGTTTAGAGAAAATTCTAATAGGTTTGAATTCACATTACTGGATACTTCGATTTGTTCCAGGATCTTAGTAGTACTGATCGGTCCACCGCCAGCCATATCTAAAATCGCCTCTGCAAGGTTGAGATACCCAATGTTGACATCCACCAGCAAAGCTCGTGGGAACCATTTTCCGGAAACTTTCACAAAGTCTGAATGATCCTTCAACCCAACTTCAATGCGTTCAATAAGGTCTTCCCCAAAATTTTGGACTACTTCTTGGACATCCACATCCATCAATTCTTCCCGCTCTTCAGGTAAAATATTCAAAGGATGATGTTCTAAACCACTGGCAAACTCCCGCTCTTCCCCATTTTCAAACTTGATTTTGATCACCTCAAAAGCACCAATATCTGGGTTTTTTCCATTTCTAACCTGAATTACCTCTCCTTTCTTCCAATCTAAAGAAGGTAAAACAAGATGTTCTCCTTGTTGGAAATGTCCTTTGGGTAAATAAACTTGGGCACCTTGTGAGCGTTTGGCTTCTAGTGAAATTTTTTCCTGATGAATTCGCTCATTCAATAACACTAATAATAGTTCATCACTAGTTAAGGGTGTTTCAGTTTCTAATAAATAATTATATAAATACTCTATATCTTGGTCGTGGACCTCAAATGAATCCCAATAATCATCGTCAACCTTAATTGCTGCCATTACCATAATCAGCTTGCCTTTTATCCATATACTTAATTTGTATCCTAGAATATAATATTTTTATGATAGTTAATTATACTCTATCAGAAAGTCAATGTTTTTTCTTCTTTATAGAAGAAAGTATAAATTATGGAAACATTAAAATCGGTCTTCCATTCAAATAATACTGTGTTAGCTGGGTTTCTCATGGAAATTCTGCGAGAAAACCAAATCCCTTGCTACACCTCCCAAGAGGCGGTTGGAAAAGAAATCTATCCAGTGACGATTGGAAAACTTTCTGAAATTGATGTATTGGTGCCTGTGGAATTCACCAAGCTTGCCCTGGAAATCATTCAAGCTTATCTCTCCACATCAAATCCGGAACAGTCATCCGAAAATTCAACAAATAACTCCCACATAAATTTGGAAGAATAGCCCTTTTCCTTTTTCTCATTCAATTTAAGGGTAAACTTGAGTTAACCAATCCAACGGATCCACCTGGTTCCCATTCACCCAAATTTCCCAATGGAGATGGGGTCCTTCCACTCTACCTGTAGCTCCTATCAATCCGATCAGCTGCCCAGCCTCAACCCGATCGCCGACTTTTACTTTGATCTCCTGTTGATGGTAGTACCCGCTGTAGACACCCCAACCGTGATTGATCAAGGTTGCATTGCCTCGAACAGTGAGAGAACCGGTATAAACGACCACTCCTGCTGCTGGTGCATAAATTTCGGTCCCCTCCTTACCGACTATATCCAAGCCTGAATGAAAATAATCATAAGTGCCCCCATTGTAAGAACGCCGATTCCCGAACCTGGATGACCAACAATCATTCGTGGTTATACAATAATCTTTTGAAAGCGGCGTAGGCATTTGAAAAGCGCCTTCCCAATATTTCTCCGGCGTCACCTTCTGTGCATAAGATGCCCATAATTGATTCTCTGGATTGGTCACATTTGGATCAATCGTTTCTGGGTCAACCGTCAGTGGATCATCATAAGGATAATCCACCTTTCCTACGATGACCATTTGAGCATAATAAAAAGGCGTTTTATCAGCGGATTGAATGGTCACTTCTAATGGATAAATTCCCGGTTCCGCCATCGCATGGACCCCCAATAAAGAGATAAACTCAAACGGTTTATTTTCAAAAAATGACAATTCCTTGCCCATAAATGTTCCAGAAATTTTTGTTCCAGAATCCGCTTTTACTTTTAATTCAGCTGTTTTCCCTTGTAATAGGGGTGAAGGATTAATAGCGAATTCCATAATGGTTGAAGGTAAAGCGGATAATCCTGCTTGTTGGTCAGGGACAGGTAAAAATAGAAATCCTCCTGGCAGGATTACATTTGGTTCGGATAATAAATTCCGGAGGCTAATTTGCCAGGGATTGGTTTGGTTGCTTGCTGCGATCTCCAATAATGTTTCGCCTGCATTAACTTGAATTCGTTTATCCGGAGGAGCAGTGGCGTTGTCGGCTGGCAAAACTAAAAAACTTCCCACTACAAGTTCATGCGGATTGATAATGTGATTCAATTGAATCAATACTTCCTTTGAGACCCCATAACGCCGGCAGAGACTATCGAGGTTTTCGCCATATTGAATTGGCACGGTAGTCAACTTCCCGGAATATCCATTGATACCTGGAATTTTTAATTCAGCTCCCAATACCAGTTGATTCGGATTTTGAATATTATTAAGAATTTCTAATTCCTCCATAGAAACCCGAAACCTCTGGGCAATATCCCAAAGTGAATCACCTACTTGCACGATATAAGTGGGCTCAGCGGGTTGAGATGTTTGAGCGTTTGCATGGATTAAAGGCAGAATTAATCCAAAGATCAATAACAGTTGAATAGTCTGTTTAATTCTTCTCATTTTTAACCCAATCTCTTCCAAGCAATAATAGCTGATCACCTGTTTCAAACTCGATCAACCGTGCAATAGAACACTCGATTACATAGCAAGCTGGGGATTTGGGGAGATAAGCCAAACCCCATGGTTTTGCAGTACATCTATCTACGACCATGTACTTTTCATCGAGCCAAATGATCGCCAAAGGAAAAGGAATACCCAACATGTGGATTCCACTATTAATCCGGCTTGGTTGCTTATAACAAAATAATAATCCCTCCTCTGATTGAGGAGCTTTTGAAAAAAGGAAACCCTGTAAACGCGAAATGAATGTGTCGCAGACCTTGAGTTGCAATGGCTTCAATAAAGAACGTTGATTATTTCTAACATCTATGTACTGATTGGTCATTCGTTACTAGAGGAAGTTACCCCCAATTGAGTGTCTAAAACTTTCTGAATCCGGTTGATCAATTCCTGAGGAGTGAAAGGTTTAGAAAGATAATCATTCACTTTGGCGATTTCCAACCCTAATATTCGGTCAATATCCAATGCCCGAGCAGTAACAATAATCACCGGAATATTCTCTGTTTCCTTGTTGGCCTTTAATTGGTGATAAACATCCCAACCATCCATACCAGGCATCATGAGATCTAAAAGAACCAGATCAGGTTTTTGCTCAGCTACAGTTTTCAAACCGGTAGGACCATCTAATGCTCCGATGACTTCAATGCTTTTTCTCTTTAAGATTATCCTGACCAAGTCGATCATTTCGGCTTCATCTTCGATATATACTATCCGGGCTCCCATAATTTGCCTTTTCCTTGCCTAAAATCCACCATATTTAGTTTACCATAACAAACGTCGAAAGACTAAGGGTTTGAATAAGTTTTAATAGAATATCTCTGAAGGGAGCATCGTTCATTATAAAATTCCTGTTTTCGATGCCCACGTCCAGCTTATTTCATGATTTGTTTGAAATAACTTCTAGCTACCGTACAATTGGAGATTTCATTGATAAAACCAACAACAATTGATATTTCATCTATCTTCTGGCCTTGGGAATATAAATTTTGGTCCAACCACTAATGATTTTCGTTTATTCGTGATCCTAATTCGTGGACGGTTTTTAATGCAAAAGGGGACCATCCACGAATGTGATCAATCATAAACGAATCAGGATCTTTTTATTTATTGATTATCGGTAGCCTAATAAATTAATCATTTAACTGATCCTCATGATATCATCGTAAAATACGATAACCTACTAATAATCTGTTTAATCATACTGTATGGTGGTTTGTATCAATTCAATCAACTTAACATCTTTAGTAACCGATTCCTGATTGGTGGCTCATTGATAACCAAAATACAATTATCCAGATCAAACCTATTTGGCTAATTCTCCTAAGGTATTTTCATGCCTTCCACACCAATTCCGTAGGTAAAGACCAGGTTACCACCAGCTAATCCGGTCAACAAAAGACCAACCACCCCTACAAGTTCCAACGCTAAAAACAGATTAGAACTACTGATATCTTTACCCTTGCGCTGGTTGATTAAACGCCAGATCGCAATTCCAACAAAAACGAGAGTGGTAGGTACAGCAATGGATTCATGCTGAGCTACTAACTTACCTATTGGAGATTGTTCACCTCCTACGGCTAATAGAGCTATATCCCCAGTAATAACTGCCACTATTGCGGCTAAAGATCCCAAGAGCAATAAAATATATGAAGCGTGTTTCAAACCAGCGTTCTCTGCTCGGAATCTCCCCAGAATGTCCAGAAAAACACTGACAACCAGTAATGCTATGGGAAAATGAATTACCATGGGGTGTAGATCGCGAAATATGGTTGAAAAATCAAGAAGTGTCATAAGTTACCTCCAATCATAACAATAGTTAGATATTTACTTTTTACGGATGTTATCAATTATACATTTCATCTCGCAGAAGAATGAAAATTAAGTGACCAATTAATAGGGTCATTATTCAATTCTTGGGTTTTTTATTTGAAAAGGATGATCAACCCTGGTTCCTCTCAATCCTTTGAAAATGTATAGGAAATATTTCCCCTTGCGCCTCTTATCACGCTGGACTATAATCCGCCTGATTAATAATCTTAATCTGAAAGGCATAAGTATGATTGATGTAAATGATTTACGCAAAGGCGTAACATTTGAATTAAATGGAACCCTTTACAAAGTACTAGAATACGAACATCACAAACCTGGGCGGGGGAATGCAACCATCCGTGTTAAAGCTCGTAATTTACGCACTGGAACGACTTTAGAAAAAACCTTCCAATCCGGAGATCGGGTACAAGACGTTCGTTTGGACTATCATAATGTCCAATACCTTTATACCGATGGATCTTTATACCACTTTATGGATACCGAAACGTATGATCAACCGGCAATTCCAGCCGATATAATTGGAGATTACGCTCCTTTTCTGAAAGAAGGTCTTGAGGTAAAGTTGACCTTCTATAATGGCGAACCGATCGACATCGAACTTCCGGCTTCTGTGGATATGGATGTCACTGAGGCAGAAATGGCGGTTCGAGGAGATACCGCAACCGGGGTTACCAAGAAGGTAACCACGAATACCGGTTTACAGGTTCAGGTACCGAGTTTCATTGAGGTAGGCGATACGATCCGAGTGGACACCCGTACGGGACAGTATCTTACCCGAGTATAGATTTCCCAAATGCGAACACCTGCTGGAAAAGAATGCCCATATTTTTATGGTAATTATTATCGCGGTCGGGAAGTGGAAGAATGCCGGCTACTCGAATCAACGACTCCACCATTACCTTGGAAACCGGCTTTATGCCAAACTTGTCCTGTTCCAGGCATTCGGTTAGCTAATGCTTGTCCAGACATGGAATTAATCCCCTCCCTAAGCCGCCCTTTTCCTTTTTTTAAACAGGAAGTACATATTCGCGCTTATTGCACGAAAAGCCATCAAGATGTCCAAGAACCATATATCGGGTGTGGTATATGCCACCCGATTAGTTTTACCCAAAGCGGAGAAAACGATGAAACTGACTCTATTGCTTGATCTTGATGATACCTTGCTGCAAAATAGTATGGATAAATTCCTGCCAGGCTATTTTAAAGCACTCTCTCAACATCTCTTTAAGACTGTTCCACAAGATCAACTCGTCCAGCACCTAATGCACGCCACCAAGATGATGTCGAGTAACAACCGCCCAGATATTACTTTAAAGGAAATTTTTGATAAATCGTTTTATCCTGCTCTGGGCTACAGTGAAGAACTGCTCCACGATCAAGTTGAAGATTTTTATGACAATGTTTTTCCTCAACTTCAAGATCTGGCTCAACCGATGCCTGGAGCACAAAACCTTATTCATGAAACACTAAACCGTGGTTATGATCTCATAATTGCTACCAATCCCCTTTTTCCACTCCGGGCGATACTACATCGAATCAGCTGGGCAGGATTATCAGAGCAAATTAATGCTTTCCAAATGATCCCTTCCTATGAAACCATGCATTATGCCAAACCAAATCCAGCCTATTTTGCAGAATTATTGGCCCGGACTGGCTGGCAAGATCAACCCGCGATGATGGTTGGAAATGATCTTCAATTAGATATCCATCCAGCTCAAAAATCGGGTATCCTTACTTATTGGGTCACCAAGGAAAATAACCAGGATAACCAAGCAGGAGGAGAATTAGACCAACTCATTTCCTGGATTGACCAGAATGATCTGGAAAAAAACCAAATAGATTTTTCTACTCCAGAAGCAATCCTGGCAGTCTTGAAATCCACACCAGCGGCTTTACCATTTCTATGCGCCCAACTTAATTCTACTGATTGGAACACTCGCTTTCAAACCAATGAATGGTCTCAAGCTGAAATCCTTTGTCATTTCCGGGATGTCGAAATTGAAGTCAACCTTCCCCGGATAAAAAAATCTATCGAGGAAGAAAATCCCTTTATCGCCGGTATAGAAACCGATCAGTGGGCAGAACAACGCCAATATATCAAACAATCGGGGCAATCCGCACTGAAAAGTTTTATCCAGGCTCGAATCGAACTTATTTCCAAACTCGAGAACTTACCAAAAGATGATTGGGTGCATCAAATCCGTCATGCGATCTTTGGTCCAACCACCATTCTCGAATTGGTCGGCTTTATGGCTGCTCATGACCGCATTCACATCCAACAGATATATAAAAACCAATCCTATTCAACAGATATAAAAAAGGCATCTTAATTTCCATTTTACGCATCCAGAATAAATAGTGGGTGTTCTATAAAATGATAGATGGATAGCAAATGGATTAAATAGTTTTAGAAAAACTAATATACACCTTGGGTGTATGAAAACAAGTTTATATCAAAGGAGTACTTCATGCGTAAACGTGTTGTCGTCACTGGTTTAGGGTGCATTAGCCCGGTTGGAAATAACGTCCCCGAACTTTGGTCATCCATTTCTCAAGGGATTTCCGGAATAGATTTCATCACCCACTTTGATACAACCAATTTTAAAACAAAAATCGGAGGAGAAGTAAAAGGCTTCGATCCTGTTTCATTGTTTGGACCTCGTGAGGCTCGCCGCCTAGATCGCTATTCTCAATTAGCGTTAGCTTCTGCTCGCCAAGCAGTCAACCACGCTCAATTAGAAATTAACGATAGTAATCGTGATCGAATTGGGGTGATTATTGGCACTGGAATAGGAGGGATTACCACCTTGCTTGAACAGTATGAAATTTTCCTCCAAAAGGGTCCAAATCGAGTCAGCCCATTTTTAATCCCTATGATGTTGCCTGATTCTGCCACTGGAAATATTGCAATTGATTTAGGAATCCGGGGACCCAATATGGCGGTTGTCACTGCTTGTGCCACAGGTACAAATGCAGTTGGGGAAGCCACTGAGTTCATACGGCGTGGTCAAGCAGATGTTGTTCTAGCTGGGGGAAGTGAATCAGGGGTCATTCCCCTTGCGATTGCTGGGCTAGGGGCAATGACTGCAATTTCGACTTATAATGAAGATCCAAAACGCGCTTCAAGACCATTTGATCTCCATCGCGACGGCTTCGTAATGGGCGAAGGGAGCGCAGTTCTCGTTCTGGAGGAAATGCAACATGCCTTGGATCGGGGGGCACCAATTCTGGCGGAAATCAGCGGTTATGGGAATACTAATGATGCCTTCCATATTTCTGCTCCTGCTGAGAATGGCGCTGGCGCTGCGAAATGCATGGAACAAGCCTTGGCAAATGCAAATTTATCTATCCAGGACATTGACTATATCAATGCCCATGGCACCAGCACAGAGTTAAATGATAAGAGCGAAACAGCAGCTATCAAAACAGTTTTTGGTGAACGTGCTTATCGTGTCCCAATCTCTTCCACCAAATCTATGACGGGGCACCTATTGGGTGCCTCAGGTGCTGTTGAAGCCGTGATTTGTGTCCTGGCAATTCAGAACCAATTAATTCCTCCCACCATAAATTATGAAACACCTGATCCACAATGCGATTTGGATTACGTCCCTAACCTAGCTCGTCCAGCACGTTTACGACATATTATGTCCAATTCATTTGGGTTTGGTGGTCATAATGCGGTCATTATTATCAGTGAATTTACGGAGAAGTTCTAATGCCTTTGTACGCTCATATTACCGGATGGGGGATGGCTGTTCCAGAAACCGTTTTGACGAACCTGGAATTAGAAAAAATCGTCGAAACCAGTAATGATTGGATTATCTCTCATTCCGGTATTCATGAGCGCCGAATTGCCGACGAAAGCCAAACCACCTCCTCTTTAGCATCTGATGCTGCTATCAAAGCCTTAGAAATGGCAAATGTTCATCCCTCTAACGTTGATCTACTCATTGTCGCTACTTCTTCCCCTGATCAAATTTTTCCTTCCACTGCTTCCATTGTTCAAGATAAGATTGGCGCTAATAAAGCTGGCGCATTTGATCTTTCCGCTGCTTGCACTGGGTTTATTTATGCCTTAGAAACAGCAAGTAATGCTATCCGCAGCGGATCCATCCAGTCCGCCTTAGTGATTGGCGCAGAAACCTTATCCCGTTTTATTAATTGGCAAGACCGCAATACTTGTATTCTTTTTGGCGACGGAGCAGGAGCGTTTGTCCTGCAAGCCCGGGAAACTCCTGGCGGGTTTTTGGCTAGTATCTTACGCTCTGATGGCTCCGGGGCTGATCTGCTGTCTTTACCAGCGGGTGGAAGTAAGATCCCAGCAACCGAAAAAACGGTCAAGAATGGGCAACATTATATCCAAATGAAAGGTCGTGAAGTGTTCCGTTTTGCAACCCGGGTGATGGCACAATCCACTCTGGAAGTCATCCAAAAAGCTAATTTGCAGCTCGAGGATATCCAACTCATCGTTCCTCACCAAGCGAATCAAAGGATTATCGAGACAGCCGCAAAAAGTTTGAATCTACCGTTAGAAAAATTTGTGGTCAATATCGAACATTATGGCAACACCTCTACTGCTTCAATACCGATCGCGATATGCGAAGCAGTCCAAAATAATAGAATAAAGGCGGGCGATAAAATTGTATGCGTCGCTTTTGGAGCAGGATTGACATGGGGAGCAGCCGCTATTCAATGGAGCGAGCCTTTGCCAACCAAGCGAAAAATATATCCTTCTCGTTATCGGTGGTTGGTTCGTTTACGTTCCACATGGCTGCGCTGGTGGAGGCATATTGAAGGTTGGATTTGGGGTAAATAAAAATTTTTCACAGACTATCCCGTCATGCAAACCTTGTCACCTCTTTATAATTGAGATTGCCCTAAAAAAGTTTGTTACCCCGAGCGAATCGATAAACCTTTTCACACAGTGTCTCGCATCGTTCGACATGACAAACCCTTTGGAGTCAGCAAGCTTGCTTGCGGTTTTGAAGGCAGTGGCGGTGTATCAATAAGGTTCTTTACCTGAGTGTGGGAGGAGTCTTTTCATAAGATGTCTAGAATCGCTAGACATGACATAAATGACTATTTGAAATTCTCTGTATTATTTTCAATCGAGTCAGTTAATCCAGACAAACCCGCCCTTACTAGGAGATCGTTCCGGAGTTTATAATTCCTTTTCCGAGTAAATCCACAACCAAAAACGCTCTTCTATCAGAAAGGAACTGTCATTGCGAAGCGTTCTTTGCTGAAGCAATCTCCTCGTTTGGAGTGGATACTGCCACATTATAAATACCACTCCAGCAGAGACAGTTTCGTAGGAGCAGAGGTAGCAGACTTTTTCTAACGGGTAGTTTTAAGTGATTATTTTCATTTATTCGCAGTCGCATTTGTGGATGGTTTACTCCAATGTTCTCTCGATATTCTCGGAGATGTGTTTCCCCCTTTAGAGAAGGCTAGGATGTATTTAAGTTAGTCCTGCTCTATGTTAGAGCGATATTAGAATTCACCGTAACTTACTCCAAATATTTTACATCCGCATAACAGGTTGGTATAATGTATAATTGAAAGTTGGATTGGAAATATTTTTGGAGGTTTAAGTGAATTCGAGTCGTAACCGCTCATCTTTGGTTTACATTCTATTATTCTTGGCAATTATCATTCTGGTTGTCTACCAGTTTCAACAGAGCCCAACAACTCAGGATGTTATTCCAATCAATAAAGTAGCCATTGACATTCAAAGTGGTCAAGTTGAGCGAATAATAGAAGAAAGTGATCGCGTCCGAATCGTCTATACAGATGGTACCGAACGCTATTCTCATAAAGAACCGGAAACAACCTTAGTAGAACAATTAAAGGCATTCGGGGTAACTACAGAACAACTTACATCAAATAATATAAAATTTGAGGTTAAACCGCCTTCCCCCTGGGTAGGTATTGCAACAATACTTGGCTATGTATTACCTTTCCTGTTCTTGGCTGGGGTATTTTGGTTTGTGTTTCGCCAAGCTCAGGGAACCAATAATGCAGCCATGTCATTTGGTAAATCGCGCGCCCGTATGTTTACCGGCGATCAACCCAAAGTTACCTTTCAGGATGTAGCTGGAGTTGAAGAAGCAAAAGAAGAACTCCAAGAAGTGGTTGAGTTTCTGCGGGAACCAGAGAAATTCATCTCTCTTGGGGCTAGAATCCCGAAAGGCGTACTATTAGTCGGTCCTCCTGGCACTGGCAAAACCTTGCTTGCTAAAGCCGTGAGCGGTGAAGCAGGCGTTCCGTTCTTCTCTATTTCTGGTTCTGAATTCGTTGAAATGTTTGTTGGAGTAGGAGCAAGCCGGGTTCGGGATTTGTTCGATCAAGCGAAACGCCACTCACCTTGCATTGTTTTCGTGGATGAAATTGATGCTGTCGGTCGGCAACGTGGTGCTGGTTTAGGTGGCAGTCATGACGAGCGGGAACAAACCCTAAACCAAATGCTTGTCGAGATGGATGGATTTGATACCGATACCAACGTGATCATTGTCGCTGCCACCAACCGTCCCGATATTCTCGATCCTGCCCTGCTTAGACCAGGCCGTTTCGACCGGAGAGTGATCCTAGACCGACCAGATATGCGTGGCAGAGAAGCGATTCTAAAGGTACATACTCGTGGAAAACCTTTAGCGCCAGATGTTGATTTGGGTATAATCGCTCGGTCCACACCTGGTTTTGTCGGGGCAGATCTGGAAAACCTGGTGAATGAAAGTGCCATTTTAGCCGCTCGGCGAAACAAAAAAGTAATTAGTCAAGCTGAATTAGAAGAAGCAATTGAAAGAGTGATCGCGGGCCCCGAACGAAAGAGTCGTTTGATCAGTGCAGAAGAGAAACGGATTGTAGCTTATCACGAAGCTGGTCATGCCGTGGTCATGAATGCTCTACCAGAAACGGATCCAGTTCATAAAGTTTCTATTATTGCCCGGGGCATGGCAGGAGGATTTACCATGGCACTACCAGAGGAAGACCGTACCTTAATGCCTCGTAAGAAAATCATCGCGGATATGGTTGGTTTATTAGGCGGTCGGGCAGCCGAAGAGATTGTGTTTGATGACATAACCACAGGTGCATCAAATGATTTGGAAAGAGTGACCAAGATGGCTCGATCCATGGTTACTCGTTTGGGAATGAGTGAAGAACTTGGGCCGCTCGTTTATGGCCAGAAAGAGGAACTCATCTTCCTCGGTCGTGAAATATCTGAACAGCGAGATTATTCCGAAGCAGTTGCTGAAAAAATTGATGATGAAGTACGCAAATTAGTTAACCAAGCTTATGATCGAGCAAAATCTATTTTAAACCAATATCGCGATAAACTGGATTTGATTGCTCAAAAGTTATTAGAGGTGGAAACCATTAGTCGGGAAGAATTTGAAAGTATCTTTCCATCACCATTTGGTAAAAATGGCGGGACACCCATGCCAGTTGATAATGTCACCCAACCGATTGGACAATCCCTCTCCTAAAGAGAATAAAGATTTAGTACACCAAAGTTGAATAAAAAAAGAACTTGAGGAAATACCCCAAGTTCTTTTTTTAGCGACCATAACGTCCGATGTACTCACCTTGACCGAGGATATGCCCTTGCATTGCCTTTTCAACATCTGCTTTTTTCACACCCTCTTTCAGTGACAATAAAGTATCCAATGCATAGAGTTTGAAATAATAACGATGAGTACTGCCACGTGGCGGACAAGGTCCCCCGTATCCTAAGCGGTGAAAATCATTTGTTCCAGATACACCAATTCCTTTAACTCCTTCAGCCAACTCTGAAATAGTGGCTGGAATATTTAATA
>DHFN01000145.1 GCA_002402275.1 Anaerolineales bacterium UBA4823 | reverse complement strand
ATCCACTTCTTTGACCTCCTCCAGTGGCTCTTTGGTGCTGTAGGCGATGTAAAGGTCTTTCTCAGCGATCCCAGCCGCATGGCCGGCTTCCTCGAGCTCGAAAAAGCCCGCGTCCGCTGGTTCCTCTCCGTCGATTATCACGATCTGCCCTTCAAGCTCCAGCCCGGCGGCAAGGCCACTTACCGCTCCATCACCGTCGATGGTTCCGAGCTCGAATTCTCCGAGGGTTTCACCGATCTCCACACCCGCGTCTACGAACAGGTCCTCGCCGGCCATGGCTACGGACCCAGTGATGTTCGCCCCTCTATTGACCTCACCTGGCGCATCCGCCAGGCGCCCATCATCCCCGCAGGCGATCTCGTCCATCCCTACTTGCAGGGGAGGTTGTGAAATGACGGATTTCTTTGTCCATCCCTCCAGCTATGTGGATGAAGGCGCTCTGATTGGCCAGGGTACGAAGATCTGGCATTTCTCCCACATCATGTCCGGCGCCAAAATCGGCAAAAACTGCAACCTAGGCCAAAATGTGGTCATCTCCCCCGGCGTGATCCTCGGCGACAACGTCAAGGTCCAGAACAATGTCTCCGTCTATACCGGAGTGATCGTTGAGGACGACTGCTTCTTGGGTCCCTCCTGCGTTTTCACCAACGTGATCAACCCGCGCAGCCATATCCCCCGCAAGGATGAATATCGCCAGACTAGGGTTTGCCAGGGCGCTTCCATTGGCGCCAACGCCACCATCGTCTGCGGTGTCACTCTGGGCAGGTACAGCTTTGTTGGCTCTGGCGCTGTCGTCACCAGGGATGTCCCGGACTACGCTCTGGTATACGGCAACCCCGCCAGGGTAAAAAGTTGGATGTGCCAGTGTGGTCTCAAACTTGAGTTTAACCTGATCGACGGGCACGAAATTGCCAGCTGCCAGGCGTGCAGTCATTGTTACCAAAAACAGAAAAATATTGTTACAGAAATAAGAGCCTGACATGATTCCCTTACTTGATCTGGTCGCCCAATATCACACTATCAAACCTGAGATCGACTCAGCCATTCTGAGTGTCTTGGAATCTGGAAAATTTATTTTGGGTCCCCAGGAGAAGGCCTTCGAAAGCGAAGTGGCCGAGTACCTTGGCGTAAAACATGCTATTGGTCTCGCCTCCGGCACCGATGCCCTGGTCATTGCCCTGCGAGCCTTGGATATTGGTCCCGGGGACGAGGTCATCGTCCCTGCCTATTCCTTCTTTGCCACCGCCGGTTGTGTTCTCACTTTAGGTGCCACCCCCGTCTTTGTCGATATCGATCCCCTCACCTACCTGCTCGATGTGAACCTGCTAGAAAAAGCCATCATCCCAAAGACCAAAGCCATTATTCCAGTGCACTTATACGGTCAGCCGGCGGATATGGATGAGATAATGGCCATCGCCGCCAGGCATGACCTCAAAGTCATCGAAGATAATGCCCAGGCTTTCGGTGCCTCCTACAAAGGCCAAAAGACCGGTGCCATCGGTCATATCGGCTGTCTCAGCTTTTTCCCCAGCAAGAACCTTGGTGCCTATGGCGATGCTGGCATGATCACCACCAACGATGACCTCTTGGCCGAAAAGATGCGCATGCTCCGTGTCCATGGCTGGAAGAAAAAGTATTACCCCGAAATATTGGGCTACAACTCCAGGCTGGATGAACTGCAGGCTGCTGTCTTGCGGGTCAAGTTAAAGCATCTCGATAAATGGAATGCGAAGCGTCGCGAGTTGGCTGCTTACTACAACCCAAAATTGGCTGGTTCTGGGGTCACAGTCCCGTTTGAAGCCCCCAACAGGACCCATGTCTACCACCTCTACATCATTCGCACCCGGATGCGCAATGAGTTGAAGCAGAAATTGTCCGAGAAAGGCATAGCCTCCGAGATCTATTACCCACAGCCGTTGCACCTCTCCCAGCCGTGCCAGGGGCTTGGCTGGCGCGAAGGATTGCTGCCGGTGTCTGAACAGGCGTCTTTGGAGAATTTGGCGATCCCGATTTATCCTGAATTGACAGGAGAACAGATCGATTATATTCTTTCCAGGATAAAACTGATTACGTAAAATGGATATTGGATTGATCGATTTAGCGGCAGGATGCCTGCAGCGTGTAGTTGGTCTCTGAAATATCCACAAAATATTGAATGGTATGATTGTTTACCTTTGAGAAGAAAAATATGACAGCTGTTATTTCAGTTGAACGTTTAACCAAACAATACGACCTGGGTGTCATTGGCACCGGCACGATCAGCCGTGACCTTAACCGCTGGTGGGCTCGCTTGCGCAAGCAGCCTGACCCATACACTCGCATCGGTCAGAAGGATGTTTTCGAAAGAATCGGGGAGTCCATCCTGGCATTGGATGACGTGTCCTTCACAGTGCAACAGGGTGAAGCACTGGGGGTAATCGGTCGCAATGGTGCTGGTAAAAGTACATTGCTGAAGATACTCTCCCGTGTTACAGCACCAACCAGTGGGGTGGTGAAGATCAAAGGACGTATTGGCAGTTTGTTGGAGGTGGGTACAGGTTTTCATCCGGAGTTGACTGGTAGGGAAAATGTCTACCTGAATGGTGCTATCCTGGGAATGAAGAAAGCCGACGTGTCACGCAAGTTTGACGAAATTGTAGATTTTTCCGGGGTTGAAAAGTTTATTGATACACCGGTCAAACGATATTCTAGTGGAATGTATGTCAGGTTAGCCTTTGCGGTGGCGGCACATTTGGACCCCGAGATCCTTATTGTCGATGAGGTGCTAGCGGTGGGGGATGCTGAGTTCCAGAAGAAGTGTTTGGGTAAGATGGGTGATGTAGCCGGTGAAGGTAGGACGGTGCTATTTGTCAGTCATAACATGAATGCCATTCTGAACCTGTGCCAACGATGTCTTGTGATTCAAAATGGAAAGGTTGGCTTGGATAGTAATTCCGAGGAAGCTATCCAATTTCATTTGCATTCAGGAAGAGAGCGAGATATTGAAAGGGAAAACCATGTTGTATATCTAAACGACACGAGTCTGCCTGACCAGGAGATTGCAAAGATCACACAAATTGAGATTCTGGATATTAACAGGAAACCGAAGCCATTCCTGCAGACCTGGGATGAGGTTATATTTCGTATTACCTATTATTCCAAACAGGCATACCCCAATGGGTCATTCATCTTGGACCTGAGTGATTTTAAGCAAAATAGGCTAGTCGTGTTTGATTCGGGCAGTCAAGTTCCTATCGAGACTGACGAACATTCTGTGGAATGCTTTATTTCCCGTTTCCCATTATCCGCTGGAGAATACTTGGTCGGGGGTGGGCTAACTTTACCGAGAGCTGGTTTCATCGATAAATACCGGAATGACCTTGGATTGATCCAGGTTCATGGTAAAGATGTTTTTAACTTGGGAAGGCCGCCGGAGATGAAACGGATGTTATTTGTTCAGGAACACTCGTGGAAGAGGTCGTAATAACAATTAGGCAATAATTATTGAAAATTTTCAGATGGGATAGAGATCTTTCTCAATCTCCTAAGAAGATGTCAGGTAACTGGGGTTTATGTCAGAAATGACATCAGAATAAACTAAAGTAATTTCTGGAGTAAACCTTAATTAGTTTCTATTGGAGATCACATTGGAATTTCAATGGTGTTTTATTCTTCCGCACATGGTGAAAGCTTGTGGGTATGGAGAGAGGAATCCCCTGATCTTGATTATTTGTTTCTAATGATAACCCACACCATTTTTATGATTGTTATGATTGCGATAACCCTACTAGTGTTGGTCATTAAGCTTAACAGCAAAGTTGGTGCTGGTTCCATTATCACTAAGAGTGTCCTACCCTATAGTATAGCTGTCGGGGTACCAGCTAGGGTCATAAAGAGTCTAGAAGAATTTGAGGATCAAATACTTTCCAAATGTATGCCAACAAAACTAATGAGCGTGGAAGAAAAACGAAAATTTCTGATTAATTATTACGGCGAAACTCCTGAGGAGTGGTTAATTAAATTGGGTGACCAAGTCCACGATAATTAGCTTGCTGAAGGAAGAATTGAATAAAGTCTATTTCTAAGCTATTTTCTGTTCGGACACTTTTTTATAGCAGTGATTCATTTATCTCAAGGGTCTAAGCTCTTTTCAAGATTCAGTCATCAGTAGATAGAAATCCCAGATCAAGGTTTGATAGGTAATAGATGCATATTGTATTCTTAACAAACGAATATATCATTCCTCCCGACCGTCTAGATGGTGGTTTGGCAACCTATCTTCAAAAAGTATCGTATGGTTTGGTTAATAATGGGCATAAAGTCTCTGTTTTATGTTTGTCTACTCGAAATTTATTTTGGAAGGATAGAGAAGTAAATATTTTTGAGGTTGATTGCAGACAAATAAAAGCAAAGTCTAGCCTAAGCAAAATATTTTCGCCAGCATCAGAATTCGAAAAAGTCATACTATATTCCAGGCTTTTGGAAATGAAGGTTTGGGATATTCATCGTGCCTCTCCTATAGATTTAATTCAAATTTCTTCCTACATGGCAACAGGTATTACTCTATGTAATAATGGGAAAATCCCTGTTGTTTGTAGAATTTCGAGTTTCACACCGCTATTACGGAACATTTACGGTCATCCGAATACTATCAAGACAGCCATGACTGATTGGTGCCAAATACATTCAGCGGAATCTGCAGATGCTGTCTATGCTCCAAGTAAATTAATGGCCGATTATTATTCCATGTTTTCATCTGCAAAACCTGCAGTAATTAGAACCCCACCATGTCAAATTAATAATGACTTGGACGATTCGGTCTATTTGAACCATTTGATTGCCAAGAAGTACTTGCTGTTCTTTGGAACATTGAATGTCAACAAAGGCATACTTCTAATTTCTAAAGTAATTACACGCATCCTTCTGGATTATCCAGATCTTTATTTTGTTTTTATTGGACGAGTAGCCAAAAATCTCAAAGGGGTTTCTCTACTTGATTGCCTGAGGGATAATAATAAATCTGTTCAGAGCAGGATCATTTATTTACAGTCCCTTTCAAAGGATCAACTTTATCCAATTTTGAAAAATGCAGTCGGAGTGCTTATACCTTCCCTCAAAGAAAATTATCCTAATGCATGCTTGGAAGCTCAGGCTTTTGGAAAAATTGTTATTGGATCAAAAGATTCGAGTCTTGAGGAAATGATTATTGACGGGGAGACAGGATTGCTTGTTAATAATAATGATGCCAATAGTTTAGAAGAAGGTATCCGTACACTTCTGGATCTTACACCATCAAAGCGTCTTGATATGGAAAAGAAAATTTCTGAGACTGCTAACCTGCGAAATAAAGTGGATGAAATTGGAAATCTGGTCCTGTTTTACAAAGGTGTTTTAGAAAATTATCATCGGAAAGCTGAAGATATTTCCTTAAGGCAGAGAATCGATTGGGATGACATTCTCTTAATAAAGAATCGCAACAGAAAAATCTTGAGAATGTTGCTTCCTAAATGGTTGCTAAAGCCTTATTACCGCTGTAAGAATATGTTATCTCGGTCATGTAAAAATACTGATTGATTTCCTAATTTGATAGCAAAATGAATTTAGATAAAAATAAATCTACTTCTACTCCTCTGATCAGTGTGATTATGCCTGTATTTAATTCCGAGAAGTATCTTGTCCAGGCGATTGAGAGTATTCTTTACCAAACCTATTTTCATTTTGAATTTATCATCCTTGATGATGGATCTGTTGATCGATCTTTGGATATCATCCAATCTTACGCTGATAAGGATGATCGTATTAATGTAGTGGTCAATAAAAAAAACTTGGGTTTGGGTCAATCCCTCAATAAGGGTTTAACCTTGGCTAAAGGTGAATTCATTGCCCGGATGGATGCCGATGATATCAGTTTTCCTCATCGCTTGCAGAAACAATTAAGCTTCCTGTTAGCTCACCCGGAGATCATGATCTTGGGGGGAAACCAGGTCGTTATTGACCCTGATGGTGATCAGGTTTCACACCTGTCCTTTTCTAACCAGCCATCAGTGTTGCGTTGGAATATGCTGCTAGGAAACGGCTTGATCGTCAGCCATCCATCTGTGATGATCAGGCGGGATTTTCTTCTCTCCATTGGTGGATATAGCGATTTGAGAGCAGCTCAAGACTTTGAGCTTTGGTCGCGTTTGTTTGAAAAGGACTTTTTGCCCATCCATAACTTACAGGATCCGATCCTCTATTATCGGGAACACGATCAGACAATTACTACAGCGAATAAAAGCCTTCAAGAAGAAACCGCTGTGAAGATTCGCAAGCAGAACATTGAGGGCTTGTTGGGTCATCCCATTGCCGATGATGTCATAAGGTCTTACAGGCATACTGGGCTGCACTATGAGAATATTAAAGAGTATATATCCACCTGGCTGGAGATATTCCAGAAGTTTACTTATCGCTTTAAATTAACTAATGTGGATACTGCGCCCATCCGTGAAGAACTGGCTCAGCGGATCAGCAACTATACATACTTAAACCCATTCAAACCGGTGTTAAAGGGTAGGATTTCATTCTGGCATATGATTCAGTCATTACCTCTAAGTCTTTCATTGGCAGTGTTAAAGCAGAAGAAAAAATTCCTCCGTAGGGGTTTACATTAAAAATGGATGAACGGAAACCTGTGGTTGCAATTCTCAATGGTCTGATGAATCCGATCCCCCCGGTGAAAGGGGGAGGGCCACAGATCGTTATTTATAATACCTGCTTGGAATTATCTGACTGTTCATTTGAGTGGTTCGTCCTGAGTAATTGGGATCCTCAGTTGGAAAGAATTGATTACCCGCGGGGTCAATTTATTTCTGTCAAGACATGTTTTCTTGACAGGCTCTTGGCATCATTGATAAAACTTTTGCC
>DHFN01000075.1 GCA_002402275.1 Anaerolineales bacterium UBA4823 | reverse complement strand
CCATCCTTAACCGGGCAATGTAAATAACCGGTTTGGAATGGGCAATTTGTAATTTCTCCGAGATCTGCGAGTTGGCTGGGATCAATTTTCTTTCCAGAAGGATCGTCTTTGGTTGGAGATGATGACGAACCATTTCTTCATTGAATTGATTCAAGGTCAGAAAATAACGACTTGACCAAGGCTGGTCAACCACATAAGTACCATAGCCTTGTTTGGCTTGTAAAAATCCTTCGTTAATCAAGGTGCTGAGGGCTTTTCGAACAGTTCCCCGACTAAGTTGATATTTTTGGCAAAGTTGATTTTCACCGAGAATCTTAATCCCAGGGGGTAGTTCACCTGACAGGATTTGCTGGCGCAGGAGTTGGCTGAGTTGATAATGTTTCGGTAAAGGGCTATTAGTATCCATAAAAATTAAATCATCTTGTATATATGTATATACAATATACATGAAAAATATTGGGTTGTCAAGAATTTTTAATATTTATACAGACTTCTTTCACAATTACAAAAGCACCCTAACTGCCTTGTAAACTTACATTCTTGTCAGAACCATTTGACAGTTTATCCAATATTCTGGTTTAATTAATGGTTATATTACACTATACTATTAAACTGAAGACCATAAGGTAAATTAATGAAGTCGCGAAACTTTATAATCATTTGTTTGAGATTGCCCAAAAAGTCATATTGTCATATCAGACGAAGCGAGATATCTTATTTATAATATAAAAGCCGCTCGCTTCGCTCGATGACAACCTCCTTTTGGGACAGACTCTCATAATCTTTTTTATAGTAAGGGATTGATTAGTGGCAAATTCATTTTCGGATTCAGAGAATATTGATGAGCTAAAAAAACGGCTAGAGGAAACTGAAGCAGCCTTAGCGGAAATAGGCTCCCATGGTTTGCTCAGCGCTCGCTTGGCTCTGGAAAGTGAAAACAATTTCCGTTCTTTAGCTGAAAATGCAAGGGAGGCAATTTGCATGGTGGATCAGCAAGGACTGTTGGTTTATGCTAATCCCCGAGCATGTGATTTAGTCGGTTATTCTCTCCCTGAATTACTCGGTAAGCCATACGCTTATTTTATTGATTTAGAAGATATCCAAACTGTTACTGAGCTTTGGCAGTCTTGTCTGGATGGTGTGGCTACCCAAACCTATCATGAAATTGCCATCAAGCATCGCTCTGGTGAATCTATTCCAGTAGAACTGTCGGCTGCCTGCACTGACTGGCAAGGTAAATTAGCAGTAATGGCTTTTATTCGTGATATTCGCAGCCGCCGTCAAATTGAGCAAGCCTTAGCCTGGGAAATGCAGGTTAATGCTAGCCTAGCTGAACTTGCTCAAGCCCTCCTTGGTTCACCGGAAATCACCCAAGTCTCTGACATGGTTTTGGAAAAAGCTAAATCCCTCACCTCAAGCCCTTATGGTTTAGTGGGATTTATCCAACCCCAAAATGGAGAAATCGTGCTCAAAGGAGATTTTCCCAAAGAATACTCCCAAAGCAGCGAGTTTATTCCGGAAAAGATTATTCATCATGGAGATGGACTATTGGGTTCGGTTTACCATACCGGACAATCTGCCTGGAGTAACGATTATCCCCATGATCCCCGCCATGTTCCGTTAACCGATATTCCTTGCCCTCTTCAACGTCTGGTAGCTGTTCCAGCTAAGTTAAATCAAAAAATGGTAGGTTTAGTAACGGTTGCTAATTCGATTACACCCTACTCTGTCAAGCACGTCGAGGCTTTGGAACGGCTGGCAGATCTATATGCATTAGGGTTGCAAAATTATTGGACAAATCAACTTGTCCAGAGTGAAGCACGGAGAGCCACTGAGCTAGTAGATCTCACCCAAAATTTAGTTGCCAGTGGATTGAATCCGCAAACCCTTCTCCAGGTCGTTGCCCAAAAAGCTGCCCAGTCATTAGATGCAACCTGTGTAATCTTGATTTTTAATAAAGAGCATAATGAAATAGAGCAAAAAGTAATTTTTGATTCCGATCCAATTATCTGTTCGGCAATCGAAAAAGCCTTCAATCAAATCTCACCCCCCGTTGGAAATAGTCTGGTCAAGCAAGTTCTCGAGAGCCAGGAAGGGGTTTTTTATCCTTTTTTAGATGAAAATAATTGGCAAACATTTTTACAATCCTCCTGTCGGGCAGCAGTCGAGCTATTTGGCTTGCACAGTTTAATGATCGTTCCAATCAAGAATGACCAGGCAATGTGTGGTGTGTTGATGGCTGCTCGCCACAAAACCAAGGATTGTTTCACTCAGGCTGATTACTTATTTCTTAAGGAAATTATCCAACGAGCTGGCTTAGTATTAATCAACGCCAAATTGTTTAAAGAGCTTCAAGAGCAGCAAACTCTACTTGAATTGAAAGTGAAAGAACGGACAGCTGAAATTCAAGCAGAGCGCGATTTTGCTCTCTTAGTGATGAATTCGATTGGGCAAGGGCTTACAGTAATTAATGACAAGAGACAATTCACGTACGTCAATCCAACTTATGCTCATTTAATCGGTTACAAGCCGCAGGAAATCATTGGAAAAAAGCCCGAGGAATTCACTATAGCAGAAGATCATCCTGTATTAGATGTGCATTGGGCAAAGCGGGAGCAACAGGAACCATCCAGCTATGTGAACACCCTGCTCCACCGTGATGGATCTCTCATCCCAGTTGAAATTAGTGGTGTTCCATACTTTAAGGATGGACTTTTTGCAGGATCTATCGCAGTCATCACAGATTTACGCATACGAAAACAACTCCAGGAAGCACAAGTTCGTTTACAAGCCCTTCGGGAATTACTACTCACCGTTGCCCAATCTATTATTCAAGCCACCGAATCAAACCTTGATGAAACTTTGAATCGTGTTCTCCAACAAGTGGGTGAATTTCTCAAAGTGGACCGCTCCTATATATTCCTGTACGATTGGGCTAGTCAAACTGTTGCTAATACTCACGAATGGTGTGCAGTGGGGGTGAGCCAGCAAAAAGAGAACCTCCAAAATATACCAAATCGCGCATTATCGGAATGGCTTATTAGTCTACAAAAGGAGTATATCTTCATTCCAAGTGTAGCAGAACTACCTCCAAATTGGGAGAAAATCAAGAAAGCCTTAGAAAAGCAATCAATCCAATCCTTGTTGGTAATGCCAATCTCCTCCCCCTCAGAATTGATTGGTTTCGTCGGTTTTGATTCAGTAAATGAAAAGCGAGTTTGGCAGGAAGAGGAAATCCGCATTTTAACTATTCTTGCCAATCATCTGGCGAGTTTTTTCCAACGCCGTAAGGCTGAGCAAGATTACCATGATAGCCAATCAAAATATCGTCTTCTAGCTGAGAACGTCTCGGATGTGATTTTCACCATAGATACCCAGAATCGCTTTACTTATGTCAGCCCCTCAGTCAAAAACTTGATCGGTTTTACAGTTGAAGAGGTTAAAGAAATTCATCTCATTGAGTTGTTTGAACCAGAATCCTATGAGATTGTCCAAAGATATTTTGACCAAGAAATGAATCCAGAAAAATTAGCGGAAATGCACCCTGAATTACCAATCACCCATTCGGTCGAGGTAGAGATGAGATGCAAAAATGGAGAATCCCGTTGGGTAGAAGTACGCCTAAATCCATTCTTCAGTAAAAATGGGGAGGTGGGTGGAATGATTGGGAGTGCCCGCGATATTAGTGAAAGACAGCAAGCTCGAAGAGAATTGGAATTTATGGCAACCCATGATTCGTTAACTGGTTTACCAAATCGGATATTATTACAAGATCGCTTGGAGCATGCCATTAAACGGGCTGATCGGGAGAATACTATTTTAGCAGTGATGCTGCTGGATCTAGATTGGTTCAAGCGGATCAATGATGCTTGTGGTCATTCAAAAGGGGATATTGTTCTCCAAGAAGTTAGCCAACGTCTCCTGGGGTGCTTAAGGGAAAGTGATACAATTGCTCGTGTAGGTGGGGATGAGTTTATTATCATTCTTGAATATCTCAGTAACCCTTATTTTGCTGCTAATGTCGCAGAAAAATTAATCATGGCTACATCACAACCCTATTCTATTGAGGGGGCTACTTGGAAAATGTCCGCCAGCGTCGGGATTAGTCTCTATCCATTGGATGGCGGAGACATCGACACACTTTTGAAATGCGCTGATATCGCCATGTATCGTGCAAAGCGTCACCGCCACACCTATCGGTTTTATTCCCAAAGGATCAAAAATACCTCCATAAAAAACCAATAATAAGAATTTTTGATGTCATATTATTCGAAAGGACACTAAAGGAACAATAACCGTCAACCATTTCTGGAGTCAGCAAGCTTGCTTGCGGTTTTTGGAGTCAGCAAGCTTGCTTGCGGTTGGCTGAAGCAAGCTTCAGCACTC
>DHFN01000097.1 GCA_002402275.1 Anaerolineales bacterium UBA4823 | reverse complement strand
CTTCTTTTGGAATAATCTCTCAGGGGTGTTTCAATAATCTATACCATATACCACTTTATTAATTTAAAGCACATTTTATTAATATTTCCAAAATATTGTTACTAATTTCCTTGTTTTTCAGTTAATCCCCTTGATTTTATGATGATTTTAGGCTATAATATATAAAATTAGCGGTAAAGCTCCCTTTTAATTCATAGAATACTATATACCACTTTGGGACAATATCCCAAGTAATGACAACAAAAATAGGAAGTGGTATTAACAATGAGCGGACTCAATAAACCGCTGTACGTGCAAATCCAAGAATATATCGCCGAACTTATTCTTTCGGGAAAACTCCCTCCAGAAAGTAAGCTGCAATCGGAACGCGAGTACAGCGAAGAGCTCGGCGTTAGTCGGATGACTGTCCGCAAAGCGCTCACCGAACTCGTCAGCGAGGGCTTGCTAGAACGCCGGCATGGTTCTGGCACTTACGTTGCCCGCCCACGCGTTACCTATGAATCCCATGAATTAATCAACAACCTCAAAGCCATGCGCGACCGCAATCTTGCAACCGCCAGCCAGCTCTTAGAGTTTTGTGAGGTGGTTGCCAGCCGGCGTCTGGCAGAGCTACTCGAGGTAGAGATCGGACACCCTCTCTATCGAGTAGTCATTCTCCGTTTTGCCAACCGTGTTCCCGTCATCTTAGAACACGCTTATTTTCCTTGTTCTCGATGTCCTAATCTAGAGGATTGGGATTTAGAAAAAACTCCTATCTTTGATCTATTGGTCGGCGTGTATGGTGTTAATTTAAGTCGCATCTCTCAAGCAATCGAAGCTGTTGCTGCCAATGATGCCATAGCCCAACAATTGCGGGTAGAAGAAGGCTATCCCTTGTTGATGTTATCGCGGGTTTTTTATAACTCCAACACAGGCGCTCCTATCGAATATTCGCAAGATTTTTTCCGCAGTGACTTTGTCCGTATTCACATGGAAGTCGCCTTAGAACCATTAAGGATAGATCCTGTTGACTTTCCACGACCGCAAAGACTAGAAAACCTATCAACCGACCAGAAAGGAGGTCCGCCATCTGGATTAACCTAACTAAATTATTCTCCACCTAACCTAGATCTCTCTCGAAAAATCTTAATTTCTGAGAGGTTCTACCAGGTAAATTCATTTCAGGACTATCTTTTTGATTTTTTCAATCAGGAGGCTAAAATGGCACAAGTCAAAACAACTGCAAGCGGAGACCGACGTTTATACGCTCGTAAAAGCTCTGGATTAGTTCGTACAATTGGGGTTTTTGGAGCAATGGTCTTCGGCGTTCACTGCATTAGTCTGTCCTCCTCCGGTTTGATCCCATTTTCCTGGGTAGCTGGAGTCTGGCCAGGTAGCAGTATCATTGGTGTCCTCACCGTCGCAATGGTGTTCTGTCTATTCCACGCATACACCTACGCCTGTATTGGCGCCACCATGCCCCGTTCGGCTGCGGATTATACACTTGCCAGTCGAACCCTTAGTGCTCCACTGGCATTCGCAGCAAGCTGGACCTTAGTTATTTTTAGTGCAATGGTTGCCGGGTCGTTAATCGCCTGGATCCCCAAAACCGCTATTCCAGTCCTTTTCCGCACGATGGGAATTGTCACGAACAACCAAGCTTTCATCAATTTTGCCAGTTGGGCAAGTACCACAAATGGAATTATTCTTATCGGTACTGTTTGTGCCCTCATTACTTTTGTCACAATGATCCTGCCCACTCGCACCATCCTACGCATCTTAGAGGTCGGATTCTTCCTCGGCTTAGGCGCCTGGGCTGTGATTTATTTTCAGTTAGGCACTGCCCCAGCCGATGCTTTCCCGGCTGCTTGGGATAAATTCATGGGTGCCGGAAGTTATGCTGGACGCATCCAATTGGCAAAAGATAACGGTATGGTAGTTGATCCCAACGTCGCCAAAATGACTCTGGCGGGGTTGATCATGGGCTTTTGGATCTTCTATGGCTACTACATCCCTACTTTCTTCGCTGGAGAAGTCAAGCAAGCTGAAAAAACCTTATTAGCTGGCAGCTGGTCTTCATTGATTGTAACCTGGGCAATTTTCGTAGTGGGAGCTCTCCTGCTTCAACGCTTAGTCCCCTTGGAATGGATTGCGGCTGAAAGTTATCTGAGCAACGCTGGCGTATCTGAAGCCAATCCTATGCCCTGGATCACCTTCTATGCCGCCATCCTTAAACCATATTTGCCCCTGCTATGGTTTGTAGCCATTGCTTGGATCTACACCTTGATCAATTTAGCTCAAACGTACTTCTTCTATTGCTCCCGGATTATCTTTGCTTGGTCATTTGATCGTCTGATCCCGGAGAAGGTTTGCTATATTCACCCGAAACTGCACAGCCCGATTATCGCGATCGCGATCATCACGATCATAGCCGAAATTGGGATCATTGATGCCGCAACAGGGGGTGTGATGGGTGCACAGTTGAACTTCGTCTTCTTTGCTGTTTGTACTCAACTCGTACCGGTTACTGCAATGACCCTTTTCCCGTTCCTCAAACCCGACTTATTTGAGAATGCCTCAGGATTTGTCCGCCGTCGGATTGGGAAAGTTCCGGTCATCACCATCATTGGCAGCATCACCCTGGCTTATTTGCTCTGGATGATCATTGCCTCTTTCCTCTTCCCAGCGGTAGGCGGTCGGATAGGTGTTGGAACCCTTGGCACACTCTTTGGATTTATCATAAGTGGGTTGATCGTGTTTTATATTGCCCGCTCTTATCGCCTGAAAAAAGAAGGAATCGATATCAACTGGACTTTCCAATCTGTCCCACCAGTTTAAACCTGAACTTTTTTATTCCCCTTCCATAATTCCTGCTATTAAGGAAGGGGAATAATCTCTTTAGCAACAAAACATTCCCGGAAATTATTTTGGAGAAAATAGTATGTTTGGTAAAAATATTAGTGGTTCAAAGATTATTCGATTATTATATGGATCTGACTTTCATGGCTCCGAGCTGGTATTTAGAAAATTTTTAGCGGCTGCTACCCAGTACAAAGCCAACGTATTAATTGTTGGTGGAGACGTTACCGGTAAAGCCATGGTTCCCATGGTCAATCAAGGCAATGGTTATTATGTGGGTTATTTATTCGGTCAAAAAGAAGAGGCAAGTACCCAAGAGGAACTTGAAAAAGCCAAACGAACGATCAGCAATGTTGGCTTTTATCCGATCATCTTAGAGAAAGACGAAGCGGATGAATTGGAGAATGATCATCAAAAAATGGATGCTCGCTTTGAGGAAGAAATGCGCAAACGCGTCCATGAATGGATGGTCCTGGCGGAGGATAAACTAGCCCCCCAAAATATTCAACTTTATTTTATGCCTGGCAATGACGATCTCCCTTCGATCGATTCTGAAATCGAAGGATTCAAGTTCGTCCACAATCCGGATATGCGTCGGTGCATTTTAGAAGGCGATTACGAGCTTTATGGCAATTCTAATGCCAATATGACTCCTTGGGCTTGTGCTCGTGACTTAGAGGAAACTGAACTAGAAAAACGCCTGAATAAACTCGAAGAACTTATCCAAAACCCCGAGAAGTCAATTTGTGTCTTACATGTTCCTCCATTAGACTCTGGTCTAGATCAATGCCCCGAGTTGGATAAAGATCTACGCATTATCACCCAAGGCGGTCAAGTGGTCATGAAATCAGCTGGTTCAACTGCAGTACGGGCATTCATCGAAAAAGTGCAGCCTTTACTCACTCTGCATGGTCATATCCATGAATCGCCTGGGCATACCCGTATCGGTCGCACGTTATGTATTAACGCAGGCAGTGAATATGCCGAGGGTATAATGAAAGCAGCCATTATCAATTTAGAAAATGGAAAAGTCAAAGGTCATCTATTAATTTCCGGATAAAGGTGAAGTATGGATAAGTTTGGCGAAATTCAAGAAGATTTCTATACAGAGCGAACCCGAATTTTAGACGCGCTCTCACAACCTGAATATCAGCATGTCATCATGCGCCTGATTGGAGCCCTGGCTTTTCGCACTCATTGTCCTCAATATGGCTATATTCAAGACGAGTTGGGGCGCAAATTTACCGATATTGATTTTGCCTCCTATCCCCGCTTTTTCAAGGATATCTCCCGCCTGATGGCAGAATTAGGTTACGAAGAGGATAAAACCGTTACTCAACTCTTTAGCGAATCACGCCTGCTTTTTCATGACCCCTTATATGGACGCCATATAGATGTCTTTTTTAACAAATTAGACTTTTGTCACCCAGTTAATTTTGTGGGTCGTTTAGAAAAAGAAACTTTGACTTTACCGTTAGCGGAACTTCTCTTAGAAAAAATGCAGATCGTCAAAATCAATGAGAAGGATTTAATTGATACGATAATGCTGCTGCGGGAACATCCCATTGGAAATAATGACGAAGAAACCATCAATGGAGAGTTAATTACCAAAACACTGGCAGACGATTGGGGCTTTTGGAGGACAGTAACCTCCAATCTAAAACTGGTCAGCGAAGAACTAGACCATTATAGCCGGCTGACCAACGAGGATCGCCGGGTTGTAAGAGACCGCATCACTCAACTTTTAGAGCAAATTAACCAACAACCCAAAACGACCAAATGGAGAATGCGGGCAGTGGTGGGTGAACGCCTTAAATGGTACAAAGATGTCGAAGAATTGATCAATAGGTGAACGGCATGACCCAAAAAAAATACATTCTTGCCCACGATACTGGCACAGGGGGGGATAAAGCTGTTCTTACAGATTTAAAAGGAGTTGTAATTCATTCTGTTTACCAGGATTACGGGCTTTACTATCCAAAACCCGATTGGGTGGAACAGGATCCCGAAGAATTGTGGCAAGCTGTGGCTGCCACCACGCGCAACGTGATTGAGCAAGCAAGAATAGACCCGGCTGAAATCCTCGGAGTGGGCATCTCTGCCCAAATGTTCAACACTCTTCCGATGGATGAAAATTGTCACCCTTTAACCCCTATGTTAAGCTGGTTAGATCTGCGCAGTGTCCCCCAAGCCGATCGCTTGATGCAAGGCGACACCCCTAACAAACTGTTTCAATTTACCGGGAACATTCCCACCGCGAAAGATGTCCCACCGAAGATTCTCTGGCTCAAAGAAGAACGTCCTGATCTTTGGAAGAGAACAGCTTATCTATTCGATTGCAAGGAGTACCTTCTTTATAAATTGACCGGAAAAGTGGTCACCGATTGGGTTGGCGCCTCGGCTTATTTCCTGTTCGACCCTTACAAAAAAACCTGGTCAAAAGAAGCCTGTGATTTACTGGGCATACCCCTCGAAAAACTTCCCCCTGCCTTGCCTTGCACTGCAGTCATTGGCGAGATCAGCCAGGCAGCGGCTCAACTGACCGGTCTACTACCCGGAACTCCAGTGGTCAATGCCGGTGGGGATGTCTCGGCTGCTCAATCCGGAGCGGGTGCAAACCGGGTTGGAAAAGCTCATCTCTGTATTGGTACAGCCACCTGGGTGGGGATTTCTACCGCAGAATTTCGCAATGACCCACAAAAACCATTCTGGGGGCTCAGTCACTATCATCCTGATAAATGGGTGATCGCTGGTGAAATGGAAACCGGCGGTGGAGCTTTGATGTGGTTTCGCGACACTCTCTGCCAGGAAGAAACCCGCCAAGCCCATGCTCAAGGTGTTTCAAGCTATACCCAATTGAATGCGATGGCAGCCCAAGTTCCACCCGGTTCAGATAAATTGATATTCCTGCCCTGGCTTTCTGGTGAACGGGCACCGGTCCTCGATCATTATGCCCGAGGTGGTTTTGTTGGTTTGCAAATGGGGCATACCAAAGCCCATTTCACCCGGGCAGTGATGGAAGGGGTGGCTTATCACATCCGTTGGATTTGCGAAGCCCTGAATCATCTTGGCTATGAATTTGATGCCATGAATGCCATTGGAGGTGGCTGCCAAAGCGAGATCTGGCCCCAGATCATCAGCGATGTCACCGGTCATCCCTTGCACATTGTAGAACATCCTTTGGAGGCGGGTGCCATGGCGGCTGCATTGGCTGTTGCAGTGGGAAT
>DHFN01000259.1 GCA_002402275.1 Anaerolineales bacterium UBA4823 | reverse complement strand
CCAACTGGGGTTTGAAATTGAATTCTCCAACCTCCATCCTTATTCTCAATTTCCCATGGAAAATCTGCTAACAACCAATGTAAACGAACCGACCAGGCTGGATTATGTTTTGAATAAGCATCGGAGAGTGAAAGGAGTTCATCTGCAACAAACCACTCCTCCTTCCCATCCCATTCCAAACTTCTGCGATGAATAAGATGCCATTTGCGATATCCGTTATGTTCGGCAATGATTTTCTTGGGATGAGAGCTTTCATCCACCTGATAATCAACGATCTTACCTTGTGCCCAATTGATCCATAAAAAACGTCCTGCTTTTTCCATTTGATTCGTTTGGTTGATCGTGAGGGTATTATGATAAAACGTTTCAGCCAACGCATTATCCCACGGAGGAGCCGCTGTGTACAAATAGGTTCCAGCATCTTTGGCAATATTAAACCCATGCCACCAAAATTCTGCATGTAATTGATCAGCATGCCCAGGCCGGTTATGAAAATGGGTACAGCGTATTGAAGCCCATGCCGGTGATTCTTTGGGACGCAGGACTACGATAGAATTTTTCCGATCCCGAAAATCCACTTTCTTATCAAGGGATAAGGTTGAAAGTTTTTCACCATCCTCCCAATTGAACCCATACCATAAACTCATCTCATCCCAAATTCCAGCGTCAAATAATGGGGCACCTAAAAAAGCCCGACCGGCAGCTTGCAAAACTGGACGATAATCCTCGAATTGAGCTACACTTAAAGGTTGGATCAAAGCCCCATCGTTTGGACCAAAATTAGGTACTTTTCCGGTGCTTGCTTCCGTAACTTCCCATAACCAGAGGGTTGCTTTGGCTAGTTTTTGTCTCGTTTCTGAGGGTAGCTCGACTGGCTGCTGGCGAATTATTAAGTTGACCCACAAAGCAAGCTGCAACATCAGTCTGTGATAATTACAACTATGCTGAAGGTAAGCCCCATCTTTTTGAATTTGATGTTGGATCCCCCAATTGAACCAATACCATCCCATATTCCGCCAATGCTTACTTTTAGGATGATCTGGCAAGCATAAGGCAGCTGTAAGCAAACCGGCTGATTCACTCAGCAAATGATTATTATTTTGGGCTTGACTGTAATCCAAGGTGCAAGGGATGCGGGCTGCATGTTCTGCGATACAGCTTTGCAAACGAACTTTTCGATCTAAAGTGGTGTGGGGGGAATTTTGGAATATCCTGTAGGAAAAAGCCCAGGCAATGATTCGGAAAGCCACCTCTTGACCAGACAACCAGTTATACCCGTAATAAGGTGGATTACATTGATTGAATTGTTCCCAGTAATCCCAAAAAGCCTGGCTGTATCGTTCATCTCCCGTGACCCAATATGCCCGACCGAGGATATAAGCCCAACCAAAGCGGGCTACTTCCCAGATCGGTTTGATATCCTGGTTTTGAGTACTTTTTCCACCAGATTGCTTGCGTTCCTCCAACTCTAATTCGCTAAACCAAACTAAAGGCTTAGTTTGAGAATAATTTAAGGTGGTCCAATCCTGCCCAAAAATCTGCACCTCTCCCCCACAAGACCGGTCCGCTTCACTGATCAAAAACGCTGTATTCTCACCCACCACTTGCAAGATGAATTCTCGTTTGGGTAACTCAAAAAAGGATGAAAATTCAACTGTCCCAGATTCTTCAACTTGATGGAGTTCCCGCTGACTTTTCCAATTTATCCAGCCAGTCCGTAAAGCAACCTGATAGAGTGCATAATGCCCCGTCCGGCTAAGACCTAACTCTTGGAATGCTTTAAACGTAACTCCAAGCTTCTTATAATATTTCATACTAAACTAGGATAAGAAATATTTTCTTCTACACCGCTGCGCAGAGCATGTTGAGCTGATAGGGTAGCTTGACTAACTCCTAAGATATCCGACAAAGAAATCGGCGTCGGTCGAGCATGAAGTATCGCCTGTACGAAGGCAACCCATTCGTTCCGATGGCCTTTGTCTTGCCGAAGCGGAGATCTTTTCACAACGTGTTGATTATTTCCAACCAGCTCAAGATGACGGAAATCATCCAATACTCCGATTTTGCCCCCTGAAAAAATCTCCAAGCGTTCTTTTGGAAAACTTTTATCGCCATTGGCAAGATAGGCGATTGAACCAATCGAGCCGTTTGGATAATAAAATATCAGATGGAGGTTATCTTCCAAAGTTGGTTCTAAACCCTTGAGCTGGAAAGCAGCTACTTTTTCAGGCAATTCACCAATAAGATAGGTCAATGTATCCACAAAGTGGCAGACCTCCCCGATCAGTCTTCCACCTCCTTGAAGTGGATCATTCAACCAGTGTTGAGGTGGAATACTTCCAGCATTGATGCGGTAATGGATTGCGGCTGGTTGATAGAGCGGGCTGAAGAACTGCTTTAATTCTTGCATTAATGGTGCAAAGCGCCGATTATAACCCACCATTAAAACCGGTTTACTGAGTTGATGTTCGATAATTTTATCTGCTGAACTGAAATCAGTTGGAAAATAATCATGTTCGCGCAAGGTTTCAATTACCCGAAATAATTCATCTTGATTGATAACCAATGGTTTTTCACAAAATATATGTTTTCCGGTTTTTATGGCAGCGATAACCTGTTGGGCATGGAATTGATGACGGGTTAAAATGACCAAAGAATTAATGGTTTCATCTTCGTAGATTGCTTCAGGGCGAGAGGTGGCGTAATTAAAATGAAACTTCTTGGCTGCATGTTGGGCTGAAACACCACTCGCAGTCGCAATCCCGCTCAGGTGAACCAATCCGGTTTGTTTGATGATCGGAAGCATAACCGACTGGGCAAAATTGCCTGCACCTAATACCCCTACCGTGACCTGACTCTCGGTTTTGGTTAGATTATTCACCATGATTTTATCAATCGTGATCTCCTCCCGGGAGAGTTGTTGTCCTTGATTAGGATAAACAAATAGAACTCCCAAGAAAGGTTGATCTATTTTTCCGGAGATCAATTGATAAGCTTGATCGGCTTCTTCAAGGTTATAGCGATGGGTAATTAAAGGTCGAACATCTATTTTGTGGGTGGCTAATAATTGAACAAAAGCAGCTAAATTTCTGCCCTCAGTCCACCGTACATACCCAATGGGGTAATCTATTCCCTTTTCTTCGTAAGTCGAGTCATAACGACCCGGTCCATACGAACGAGAATTGATAAATTGCAGTTCTTTTTCATAGTAAATTTTACGGGGAATGGTTTGACCAACCGCGCCAGCTGCCACAACCATCGCCCGATCCCGGGCTACTTCCCCTGCTAATTCCACTGGATCGTTAGAGGGAGTGTCGGCTGCAATCAAGACGGCATCAAAGCCATTCCCGGCAGTGTAAGCCAATTTTAATTCGGATGCTCGTTGAGGTTGGCATACTACAAAGCCCATTTTTTCAGCTAATTCAAGACGCTGTGGATTGATTTCGATACCGACCACTTCACACCCTGCTGCCCTCGCTATGGAGGCAGCCAGAAACCCTACCAAACCCAATCCAATCACCACGATTTTTTCGCCAACCTGAGCCTTCGTCAACCGAAAAGCGTGCAAGGCGATTGCCCCCAAAGTAGTAAAAGCAGCTGATTCGAGTTCCACATTATCGGGTAGGAGAGTAACTAAATTATGCGGGATGGCAGCATATTCAGCATGGACGGCATAATTTCCACCGGCGCAGGCAACCCTCTGCCCAACTTCTAAACCTAACACTCCTTTGCTGATTTTCTCAATCACCCCAGCAGAAGAATAACCTAGTTTCATCGGTTGGTCTAAACGATTGAACGCCATCTCAACCGTGGATAATATTCCTTCACGGCGGGCTTTATCCATCATCTGACCGACTAAATCTGGGCGGCTACGAGCTTTTTCGAGAAGATTTTTTTCCGCAAAATCAACCAGCATCCGCTCGGTACCAGCAGAAACTAGCGAGGCGCCGGTTCGAACGAGAATTTGTCCCTCGCCAAGTTGTGGTATCGGAACATCAATCACTTCAGTTAATCCATTGCGAATGTTTTGTATAACTTGCTTCATAACTTTTTATCTTTGTGATATGAGATTCACCAAGGAAGCAATATTAAGCACCGCCTTGGGGATGAATGAACGAATAGATACATATTCTTGCTCTTTGCCAGATTGAGGATCCTGTTCAGAGCAATGGGCATTATCACCTGCTGGTCCTAACCCATCTAAGGTTGGGAAATAATTCCATAATAGATTTCCATCACTCAAACCGCCCCGCTGTTCAGGGATTACTTCAAAGCCTAATTCTTTAGCAGTATTTTGCCAATGCTGATAAAGCCGCTCAGTCGCTGGGTTACTAGGCCAGGGCTGGGTGCTTTCGAGAACCTCAACATTTATTGAGCAAGGAAAACCATCATAACTACTTACACTGGATGAACCATCTAAATCTAGCACTTGTTTAACCCCCGAGTTGAAGGTTTGCGGAGAAAAAGCGCGCATTTCGATTTCAGCTTCCGCATAATGGGGCACTCGATTCACAACGCTGCCTCCCTTAATCGTACCAACATTGAAGGTGATTTGATGGTCATAATCCGTCATAGAAGCAATTCTTGGAATGAACTCCGCTAACTGGACAATGGCATTCGCTCCCGATTGATGCGCATTCCCTGAATGAGCAGAACGACCGGTTGATTTAATCTTAAAATATGCCCGTCCTTTACGCGCCACGACTAGTTTAAATTGGTCGTTTTCGATATTTCCCGCTTCAAAAATCAGACAGGCTAAGGTATCTTGAGGTAATCTTTGTAAGCAAGCTTGACTGAAATCTAACGAGAGTACTTCCTCACTTGCATTAAGACATAAATACCAATGGATGCGATTAAACAAATCTGGTTCGAATTTCTGTAATGTTTCCAATACCATTAACATCATCACAGTACCCCCCTTGATGTCAATCGTTCCCGGTCCGTAAATCCGATTTCCCTCTCGGCGCCATGAAAAATAGTTTGCTCGTTCCTCTTCCGGAGAGAAAACTGTATCAAGATGAGAAATTAACGCCAGGGAAGGCAAAGAACTTGCTTTCGAATTTTGATCTGCTGGGTGAAACAAGAAAAGATGGTTTCCAAAATTAGGTTGTATTGAAGGGACGAATGAGGCTTCAAAACCTAATCTTGAAAAAGCCTGAGCAGTGAACTCTCCTAGTTGAATCACTCCCTCGCCATTCGTTGTAAAACTATTGATTGAAACCATTTGCTGAAGGATGTCCAAATAATCTTCCAAATGATCCGTTATAAACCCCTCTATTTTTGTACGTTGCGATTGCTCTAGCATACTTTTGTTATCCTCGTAACAATTATAAACGGATAATGGTTTAACCATTCAAGATTTATTCCTAATTTTAAGCAACTAGATAATTTCCTTGATGCCTAAAATTCCTTCTTTTTACCCAATTCACTTGAAATGCCCGAAATCAATTTTATGTTAAAATCGTCATCTAATATCATGTGATCAATCCATACAATCTCATTTTTTCAATATTTTCTTACAGGTTAGAATCTGTTCGTCCGCCTTCTACCTGCTTTTAAAAACGGTTTTGTTGAATTTTTTGAGGAAAAGTTTTGGATTTTTTAAAAAGGGTACTTAAGCTCTTAAAGAGTATTAACCTCGAATAATTGGGTGCTAAGACAAAAAATCAGATGTAAACTATTAGGATATATTTTATATTATTTCTATAATTATCTTGACTTTTGGAGTATAAAATAATATCATTACAGATCATTATATTATTTAATAGGTGATACATGGCTTTATATTTATCTTCCAAAGAAATCATTCGTTATAAAGGTCGCTATTTATTATTTAGTTTAGTAATTGCTCTTATTACAACGTTAGTACTCTTTATTGCAGCTTTAGCCCAAGGGTTAGCCGATGCAAATAAGCAATTTCTTGACAAATTAAATGCAGATTTGGTAGTCTTTCAAAAAAATGTAAATCTCTCTGCCGTTGGGAGTCAGATCACATTGAATAAATTACCAGCAATTCGTCAAGTACCTGGGGTCATGGCAGTTGGACCTATTGGGTTGTCTAGTGGGACCTTGGTTTTTAATGATAATACACCTTCCCTTGATATATCTTTAATTGGCATTGATCCGCGTCAACTTGGACAACCTGCTGTAAAAAAAGGAAGAGCTTTGCAGACAAATCAAGGACGTCAAACAGTTATCGACAGCAACGTTGCTACTAAAACCGGCATAAAAGTAGGGGATAAGATTACCCTAAGAACAATCATCAATAACAAAGAGGTATACAACACAATTGAGGTTATAGGGATTACTGATGACCAACAATTCCTATATGCCCCATCAATTTTTTTACCTTACGATACTTGGAATAATTTTCGCCCTCAACCAACCCCTAATAATAATACTCCACCAACTATAGCAAATATTATTGCTATCAAAACCGACAACCCTGCTCAATCTATACTAATCGCTGAATCCATTATTCGAAGAGTAAAAGATGTCGAAGTAGTTGATCGAAAAACAGCGTATGAAGCCTCTCCTGGTTATCAAGCCCAACAATCAACCCTGGATACACAACGAGGATTTACCCTTTTGATTGGTATTCTGGTTATCGGAGGATTCTTTCAAATTCAAACGCTCCAAAAAGTTCCGCAGATAGGTGTATTAAAGGCAATCGGTACCCCTAATAATAACATTGCCTTTATGGTCATTTTCCAAATTATTTTATTAACGGTAATAGGTATCACTATTGGGACTATCGTAACTTTGGGTTTATCCCTTATCCTTCCATATGGAATTCCAATTGTTTTTTCGGGAAAAAATACCATCCTAGCGATTATTTCCCTCCTGTTCATAGGGCCAATCGGCGGGTTAGTATCAGTTCGGCTAGCTTTACGAGTCGAACCACTGGCAGCGTTGGGGATGAATTAAGATCAAGGTAATCGAATGGATAAAGTTTTAGAAACTATTGCAATAAGCAAAATATATAAAAATGGAGCTAGCACTGTAAAAGCGGTTGATAATTCGTCTTTTTGGTTTTCAAAAGGAGAATTTATCGCCTTAGTTGGGCCATCGGGATCTGGCAAAACAACCATGTTAGCTTTGCTAGCTGGACTACTTCGACCTACCGAGGGAAACATTTTTATTGATGGTATCGATTTAGTCAATTTAAGTGACTCTGAACGAACCTTATTCCGAAGACAGAAAATTGGATTCACTTTTCAAGCTAATAATCTGGTCCCATATCTCACAGCACTCGAGAATGTTGAACTTATGTTAAGACTCAACTTACAATTCAACCCACAAACTGCGGCTCATGCAAAAGATTTATTGATCCGTTTAGGCTTAGAAGAACATTTGTACCACTTTCCCTCCCAATTATCAGGCGGTGGACAACAACGAGTTGCAATCGCCCGAGCATTGATTCACAATCCCACCCTTGTCTTAGCTGATGAACCAACAGCTGCGCTGGATACAGAACGAGCTTATCAAGTCGTCGAGATTTTTTCTAGCCTGATTCATGAACAAAACCGTACTGGTATCATGGTTACCCATGATCTCCGCATGGTAGAGTTTGCCGATCGTGTTATAAACATGCGTGACGGAAAAATTGTTCGAATCATCTCCTCTCGTGATGAAATTAATCAATTAGCAAGGATTGGGAGGCAGGAGAATGAAAATAATTAAACTTTAATATCCTGAATTTTTCCCTTTTTAATGATTTGTCCATTGTCCACCACAACAATTTCATCCATCTCTTCCAAACCCCAATCTAGATGAGAAATCCAGATTAAAGTTTTTTGATCGGTCCAGGTTACAATATTATGGACAATTTGGCAGGCTGTTTTTTCATCCAATTGCGATAAAGGTTCGTCAAAGATGTAAACAGATGCATCCCGCAATAAAGTGCGAGCTATTAATACGCGTTTGCGTTCTCCACCACTTAATTGCTTTCCCTGCTCACCGATGATGGTATTCAACCCTTCTGGTAAAGCTGTCACCAAATCCTCTAGACAGGCTGCTTGGAGAGCTTTCTCGATTTGGATTGGTGTGGCATTTGGGTTCAATATACAAAGGTTGCTCTCGAGAGTATCATGAAACAAGAAATCATCTTGACCGCTCGAAGCAATATTCTTCCGCAACGATACCAGGTCCAGATCCTCCAAATCTACCCCATTCATTCTAACTTTTCCTTGATCAGGAAAAAACAAACCCATCATTAAGTAAAGCAAAGTTGTTTTCCCAGCACCACTCGCTCCAACAATAGCGACCTTCTGACCATAGGGGATTTGCAAATTGATGTCCACTAGAGCGGGTAGGAATATAGGTCTTTGGTGATCGATCTCCTTATTCGACAGTTCAACTGGATATGAGAAGGACACATTTTCAAATGTGATTGCCAATGGAGTTTGAACAGAAATAGTTTGAAGAAATTTTCGCTCAAGCAGTTCGTTTTGATCAGAAAGTTCGAATAACCTCCCGGCAGCTTTACGGCTATTCACCAACACTTGAGCAGCATTTGGTAAACCCATAAAAGCTTCAAATGATGCATAGACTGCTAATCCTAAGCCAGCCAAAATCGTTCCCGATATCTGTCCTTGTTTGACTTGTGGGATCGTCACCCACAAAGTAAGCCACATCCCGAAATAGGCTAAACCATTCATCAAAAACGCTTGGGAGCTTAGTAATAGAGCAAATCTCAATTGCACCTGTCCATAATTCTGGGCGAGTTTATTGGTGCGATTTTCAAACCGTGGATAAGTGCGGTTGACCAGCAGCTCTCCTAAACCTTGAATCATATTCACTAAACTAGAGTTAAGTTCTCCCCGTAACTCACTGATCCGTCCAACAAATTTCTCGGATAATCCTTGATAAAGAAAAGGACACCCCAAACTAGCAAAACCAAATAAAATCAGAAGCCAAAATGCTAATTTTAGATTAAAAAAACTTAATATTAATGGAAGCCCAATGCCAATTACCAGAGCACTTAGAAAAGGGGAGACAACTCGGATATAAAAAGGTTCCAATGCAGCGATATCGCCCAATAGCCGACTCATCAAGTCACCGCTCGGATAGCGAAGAAATAACTTTGGCAAGAGTGGTTCTAACGCTTGATAAAACCAAACCCGCATTCGGTTCAATAAATCCAATGTCACCCTATGGGAGATTAACCTTTCAAAATAACGCCATACCCCCCGGCTAATGCCAAAGAAACGCACCCCAACTATAGCAACTTGCAAGGTTGCAATAGAAGGCTGTAATGCTGCAGATGAGATAATAAAAGCTGATGTATACATTAGTCCTACATTGCTTAAAATAGCAGCAACGCTGAGGGTTACCGCTAGGAATACCCATCCCCATAACGGTTTGATAAACTGGATTAATCGAGATATTTCATGTTTTGATCCTTCCGCTGAAATTGGGGAAGGGAAACTTTGCGGGTACGCTAAACTCTCAAGTTGATAATTTGAATCTTCCTGATCAAAACTTTCGAGATTTTCTAAACTCAGGTTATATTTCTGATTTAGTTCCAGGCTATCGGAAATTTTTTTCTGTCGAATTTCACCTAATTGAGTTTTTTCAATTTGGAGAATTTTATCTGCAACAGCCATCACTTGAGGTTGATGGGTGACCAGCAGGGTGATTCGATCTGCTTTGGTTTCGGTTAAGCTTCTTAAGATAGCCGTCAAGCTTTGTGCATCAATATTAGCACTGCCTTCGTCTAGAATCAATAAATGTGGCTTCCGTAAATAGGCCCGAGCTAAAGCGATTCGTTGCGCCTGACCGGCACTCAACCCTATGCCACCCTCGCCAATCACCGTCTGATATCCTAATGGGAATCTCATAATAAACTCATCGGCATGCGCCAATTGGGCAGCTTCATTCACTTGGTCTTGAGTGACTGCGGAGTTACCAAAACAGAGGTTTTCGTAAATAGTGCCAAGAAAAAAATAGGGTTGTTGGGGCACCCAACCAATCTCATTCCACCAATCTTCTAAATTGATTTTTTCCAATGGTAGACTACCTATATAGATTTTTCCCTGGGTTGGTTTGATAAAACCCAACAGCAGATTAACCAAGGTGGTTTTGCCCGAGCCGCTCTCACCAGTCAAAACGGTAATTTCACCTGGTTCAAGTTTAAATTGGATATTTTCAAGGATTTGACCTCGTTCGGGTTGCGTAAATCCAACCTGATCAAAATAAATTCCCTGGTGGATATTTTCAATGATTTCTATTTGCCGGGTGTGATGTAAAAGGGTTTTTTCTAATTCCAGCTCATTCGAAGCTGCATCGGACATCTGTAAGATCTGGTTGATCCTCTCTCCCCCGGCAACACCGCTCATCCCAGCATGAAATCGCTGCCCTAACAAGCGCAGGGGAAGGTAAAATTCTGGAGCAATGACTAAAACAAACAAAGCTTGTTCGAATGGAATCGAACCATATAAAAGACGCAAGCCCACTTGGACTGCCACGACCGCAGTGGATAGGGTTGTTAATAATTCCAAAACCAATGCCGACAAAAATGAGACGCGTAATACCTGCAGGGTCGCTTTCCGATAGGCATCCCCCTTTTGAGCTAATTTTTCAACAAATTCAGCTGTGATCCCTAACCTTTTCAACACGGGCAATGCTTGAATTGCCTCTAATAGAAAAGCACTTAGGGTACTTAATTTCTGCCACTGGCGTTGGGTTTGCTGATTAGCAACATCCCCAATTAATCCCATAAAAAATGGAATTAATGGACCGGTAACCAAAAAAAACACCCCACTTATTGGGTCTATTAAAAATACTGCAATTAGAATGATCGGAGGGATCCAAGCAGCCATCAACACTTGAGGGATATACTGTCCAAAATATGCCTCTAAAGCATCCACCCCTTCAAGGTAGGTTTGAGCTAACTCGCCTGTCGTTTCCTTGCCAACTTGAGTCACTCCGATTCTTGGAAAAACGGATGATAATCTTTGGCGCAGATTAATCTTGAGATGATAAACACCGATCGCTGAAAAAGCCTCTTGCCCGCCCATTAAAAGAGCTCGGCACAACATCACAACCAGAAGTGAGATTAGCCCCCATCGAACCTCTTCTATTCCAAAATGAAGGATGAAAACTTGCTGGATTACCTGGCTAAAGGCATTAGCCTGCCAAATGGATGAAATACCTCCTACGATCCCGAGCAAAGCAGCCAGAGCAAAATATCCACGCTGTGCCCAGCCTAGTCGTAGGAGGTTTCGACTTAATTGCATTAATAGGTTAACTCTTCTGGCTTAGCAGTAATCCGTTTCCGAAATACCCAGTAAGTCCACCCTTGGTACAACAAGACAATTGGGACAAAGATCGCGGCAACAATTGTCATAACTTTAAGGGTGTAAGGACTTGATGAAGCATTCTGGATAGTCAAACTCCATTCAGGGTTCAAGCTTGATACCATCACGCGTGGAAATAGGGTTAAAAACACCGTGACAACCTGAAATACTATAGACAGTAAGCCCAATATAAATGCCCAGCCGTCCCGTTTTTGTTTAAGCATCCATCCGCTGATTAAAACAGCAATTAACCCCAACATTGAAACCAAACTCATTCCGACCCCTAATTGACCCACTATATCGGTGTAATAATAGGTTCCGATCACAAACAATCCAAGGACAATGATGGTTGGTATGTATAGTTGGTTGGCTGCTTGTTGAGCTTTTTCTTGCATTTCCCCGGCAGTCTTTAAATTAAGATATAGTGCACCATAATAAGCAAACAAGATCACCGCTCCAATGCCCGAAATCAAACCATAGGGATTGAGCAAGGTAAAAAATGTGCCGACATAATTCATATCCTGGTCTATAGGAACGCCTTTGAGCAAATTTGCAAAAGCAACCCCAAGCAATAAAGCCGGCAGAAAACTACCGACGAAAATGCACCAATCCCAAATTTTCCGCCAGGTCGGGTTCGGGTCTTTACTGCGAAACTCAAAAGCCACTCCTCTTACAATCAACGCCAATAATAACAAAAACAACGCCAAATAAAATCCACTGAAGAAGGTTGCATACCAATTGGGAAACGCCGCAAATGTTGCACCCCCAGCAGTTAATAGCCAGACTTCATTACCATCCCAATGCGGCCCGATGGTGTTAATCATCACCCGGCGCAGTTTATCTTGCTTTTCCGGGTTTCGATCTTTACCCAAAAAAGGCAATAACATGCCCACTCCAAAATCGAAACCTTCTAGCACGAAAAATCCAATATACAATACTGCAATCAATATAAACCAAATTGTATTGAGATTCATTTCATCCTCCTTTTCTCGGATTAATAACTACCTGCTGCGGAACGAACTTTCTTTCCTTTAGGTTTTTCTTTGACTGCTCCCCCCTCAGGACCAGCGATAGCAAATTTCCTAAGCAGGTAAATATCTGCTACCATCAAAACAGCATAAATAAGGGTGAAACCAATCAAAGTAAAGAGCACTAAAGCTGAGCTTACGGTTGGAGAAACCGCGTCTTCGATTTTCATTAAACCGTAGACCACCCAGGGGTATCGTCCGACCTCGGTTAAGAGCCATCCGGTGGTATTGGTGATGTAGGGGAAGAATAATGCCCATATAAAGAGGGGCCAAAAAACTTTAGGAGAGTTATATTTTTTCCATAGAACGACATATAACGCATATAAGGCGATCAATCCTATTAATCCCCCCACCTCTACCATAATTCGAAATGTCCAATAAGAAAAACCAACTGGAGGAATATAATTTCCTTGCCCATATTTCTGGGTAAACTCATTTTGCAACTCGATGATCCCGCGTACCTCACCACTAGGCTTGTTATAGGCTAAGAGGCTAAGTGCATAAGGAATTTCAAAGGAAAAAGGATTCTTCTGGTTCTTAGAATCAATGATTGCCACCACAGAGAAAGGAGCGGGGTCTTTTGATTCCCATAATGCTTCCGCAGCAGCCATTTTCATTGGTTGAGTGCGCACCATCTCTTGGGCTTGGAGATGTCCGAAGAGACCGGTAAATAAAATCCCGATTGCACCTACAATAGCTGCAATTTGAAACGAATGTTGAAAGAATTCGAGCTGCTTTTTACGCAATAGGAAGTAGCCACTAATCCCCAAAACAAAAAAACCACCAGTTGTTAATCCGCCCATGACCGTGTGGGGGAATTGCACCCAGACATTTGGGTTGAAGACGACTGCCCAGAAATCGGTCATCTCTGCTCTACCATTGTTAATGGTAAAACCAACCGGATTCTGCATGAATGAAT
>DHFN01000255.1:13854-14034 GCA_002402275.1 Anaerolineales bacterium UBA4823 | reverse complement strand
AGGTGTGTAGGTCTGTAAGGGCGGGTGTGGTTGTATAACAAGCGTGACTGATAACAATCCCCCTTGGTGTCTTGAGACGCTGATGCCCTCTGGTAAACCCGCCCTTACGATGGGAGCGCGGTCACCAGCTTGTACCAGGACTCCGGATACTTGCTTGGTGCTGGAAGGTCTGTCGTCCAA
>DHFN01000255.1:13244-13822 GCA_002402275.1 Anaerolineales bacterium UBA4823 | reverse complement strand
TCGTCCAAGATGGTGAAGGTGTGTAGATCTGTAAGGGCGGGTTTGGTTGGGGAAACAAACGTGTCCAATAGCGATCATCCCAGGTGTCTTGAGGCGCTGGCAGCCCCTGATAAACCCGCCCTTACGATGGGAGCGCGGTCACCAGCTGATACCAGGACTCTGGATACTCACCTGTTGCTGGCAGGTCTATCGTCCCTGAGGCGAAGGTGTGTAAGTCTGTAAGGGCGGGTGTGGTTGTATAACAAGCGTGACTGATAACGATCCCCCTTGGTGTCTTGAGGCGCTGGTAGCCCCCAGGATGAACGGTAAGCCATGGTTGGGTCACGGTATGCCGTGACCCAACCATCACTCCATAAAGAATAAAATAGAACTGTTCGAAAGCTAGGAAAGAAACGTCTTTGGCACTTGATTTTCAGCATTGATTTGTGTCATAATATCCTTAACCTATCAAGGGAAAGGAATAGGATATGAAAGCCAATAAACGCCTTCTTCTATTAGTTCTTCTCTCGGTATTTCTATTTTCAGCCATTGCGACTCCATATTCATATAAAGTGCGCTTAACCGTTCGCAACAACACC
>DHFN01000255.1:0-13239 GCA_002402275.1 Anaerolineales bacterium UBA4823 | reverse complement strand
CCCGGCACCGAAACCTATACCATTAAACCAACCGTTTACAAAGCCACTTTTTGGGGCTGCGGTGAGAAAAAAGTGCTGCGAAAACTGGATATCCACACCCAGTTCCGCATCGTTTTCCCGGTTTGCAATGCTCCTGATCGCCCAACCGAAAAGAATGTGCTCAGGGTAAATTTTTAATAAATAAACTTATATGGATACAGCACCATCTTATAAGGGCCTATGGTTGTGGAGGTATACATCCAGAATTTCATCATTTTGGGTTCACCAGCGTTCCGGGGCATCCGATCACATTCAGTAAAAACTACCCGCTGCACCCCAGAAGCGATCAGGGTTGATTTCAGGATCATGCCATGGCAGGTGGGATACCCATAAACCGGATCCCAAGTCTCCATATAATGCACAATCATCCCGTAGGATGAAGCTTTGATTTCAAAGGTTTTTTCAGATGGTTCTGCTCGGCTTCCTTTTTCAATCGTTAGGAAGTAGAAATTATCACTGTCCCGAGGATCCATAAGCTGTATCCCTAGCTTCACCCCGGATTTGTTGATGATCGTTAACTCCGAAATATTATTCGGGCGCTTGGGGTAAAAAGCAGTCAAGCAAGTTAAACTGAACAAACTAAGGATCATTATCAAAAGGATTTTATTTTTCATTATTTTCCTCCGCAATGTAAAGTTGAGTCTGGTCTGAAACAGAATAAATGATTAATCCGAATACAATTGGTCAGGTGGAATTGCATCTAAAAATCTACCTTCTTATTCACCCGAGACCGTGTAGAGCTCTTCCAATTTCATAGTTGGAAATGGCTTGAATTGAAATCGGGCAAATTGATTGATCTTTTCTAATTCCATCCAAGCTTGATCGTAAGCTTTATGGATGTCCATGTTTTTCTCGGCATAGAGATAACTGGCTCGAAAAAGCACATCAGCATCCTTGATAATCAACCCGGGTGTATTCAAGATCGCCAGGATCATCCGTTGAATATCTTGACGATTCAAATGGTAGGCAGATTCAAGAGTCCAGGCTAACTCGACAATTACCAAACTGTGGGTCGTCAACAGTAATTCCCCCCTCTGTGCGGAATTTAGCAACTGTTCAATTTGGTCTGACAACTCAGGCTGAATATTGGTAAGGTAAAGCAAGAAAAAGGGTGTATCAACAAAACAACTTCTATTCGACATTTTCGATAACCTTTTTACTATGCTCCAACAACACTTTCTGGCGAAGTAAATCAAAATCCTGGTCAGCATTCACCGAAACACTGCCTCGTAACTCCAGCATAGTTTCCGGTAAGCAGCGTAAAATGACCTGTTCAGCTTCAGGGATCAGCAAGATTCGATCTCCTTCATGCAATCCCAATTTACGGCGGATCAGGCGCGGCAGAACCAATTGTCCCCGTCTTCCGATTTTTGCGGTAATCATCTTGGTGCTCCTTTCTAAAATATGACAGTCATTTGCTATTTTATCGTACAAATGAATAAATATCAGGCAATATTTTATAAGACCCTATTTTGCTAATCAGCATCTTAAAATACAGACGATGATCTCCCCCTCCCTTATCTAGCCAGGCTTTGTTTTGAGTTAAAAATGATCAAACGGTTAGATGGTTATTCGCTGGTTAATTGCGCTGCTTTGACCAGGCGTATACCTTCTTCTTTCGCCTGGTCTTGCAGACTATCTGTAAACCCAGATTTCGAAAATAGGATAGATTCAACCTTCGCCCACTCTTGAATAGATGGGAGGGATTGAGTTTTTTGTTTCAAATCTTCTAACACTTGTCCCAACCAGCTTATCCCACCAATTGCACTCACCCACTATTAAGATTCGATCGCATTCACTAAGGGCTAAAACATCCATTTCAGCCTCACGGTTCCACCACTTCCCAATTCGCTCTGGTAAAAAGTCTAGCTCGCCTTTGCGCGCTTGCCTCACAAGATACTCTTTGGCTGCTTCTTCAAAACTAAGCCCCCCAAATTGATTGAATATTGGGATGATGCGCTGGTTCAAGATGGCATCAGCTAACCCCACCTCAAGAGAACCTTGATAAGGATGAAGAATAAAATTATTCAAATCACGATTAGAGTTTTTGGCAATCTTTGGATAAAATTTTATCTTGACAAGATTTAGATATTTGACTATTATCTAATTAGATATTAATCTAATATATTTATTGAAATTATAGAGAAGTTGATAAAATCCGAGTATCGGTTAATTTAGGTTCTTTATTTGGATAGATAATGGATCAATTCATGAGCAACACCCAAACTTCCGCTTCTTTTCCCCAATCAACTGACATTCGATGGGATTGTGGCAGTGCCTATGACCTATTTGTCAGCCTAAAGGTGCTCCACGAGCCATCCACTTTTGGATTACGCGCCTCTTGGGCGGCTGGTGTCCGTTCACGCTTGCCTTTAGAAGAAAGAAAATTCCTCGAAGAGATCTATTCCTTCTTTTGGGTTCCGATTACCTGGATCTATAACCTGCCCGAGCCAAAAGATGCAGCTACCGCCTTATCTGCCTTACGCCAAATCCCTGCCGAACGGAGATTGGTAACCCTATCGTATGCTTTGAAAGAAACCCCATCGGAAATGAGAGAATTGATTCAGAAGGTGAACTCATCCCGAGGCTGGGATGACTCTGACTTGGAAAAGGTAAGGGCGATGGAGAAGACAGAAGGGCATAATCTCACCACCTCCCAACTTAAAAGTATTTTAAACTGGCTATCGAAGGCAGATGAATTTGGGGAAAAACTTCTAGAAGCCCTACAAACCTATCACCAGGTTTTTTTTGCAGAAGAGGAACATCGGATTGAACAGCCTTTGCACCAAGCTCTCCAAAAAGCTCAACAGTTTTCCCAAACCCTGCCACCTATGCAGCTGCTTAATGAACTATCCCAGGGAGTTGAGTTCGAGGAATCCTTTTTCAAAAAATCTCTGATCCTGGCTCCAACTTACTGGTCTACTCCCTTTATCTTTTTGGCAGATTTGAATCTGCAAACCAAAATCGTATTATTTGGCGCACGTCCTACAGGGGATTCCCTCATCCCTGGCGAACAAGTTCCAGAAACTTTACTTATTGCTCTAAAAGCTCTTGCTGACCCCACCCGTTTAGGCATCTTGCGTTATCTCGAACAAGCACCCCATACCCCATCCCAGCTAGCACGTAAGTTACGTCTTCGCGCCCCCACGGTTACTCATCATCTCAATGAATTACGCCTGGCAGGGCTGGTGCAAATCTCGATTCGGGGTGAGATGCGCTATTACTCTGCCCGCCACGACTACTTAAAGAGTCTCGGAAATTCATTGGAACAGTTCCTCCATTCCCAAGAGCCTTCCAGCAGGGAATAACCCATGAGTGCGCAGAAGATATTTTTTTCTATCCAACGCGGTTTCCAACACTATCTAGCAAACATACGCGCTTTTCGCCCTAACGCCCGCCTTTTTTTACTCTATATCACCATCAATGGTGCTGCCAATGGGGTATTCCGCTTGCTGTTTAACTTCTACGCTCTCAGTCTAGGCTTTGATGAAGCTTTATTGGGAAATTTGGTTACCACCAGTAGTTTAACCGCTTTGCTAGCTGCACTGCCCATGGGGTACACAGCTGANNGCAAATGGTCGTTGCTTTTAGCAACTTTCCTTTCCTCTCTAGCTGTGATTTTAATGGTCGTATTTCCGCAAATCGGAATGCTTTATGCAATGAATGTTCTTACCGGTCTCTCCCAAAGCCTGGCTGGCGTGACCATGTCGCCGTTCTTGATGGAAAATTCAGATGAAAAAGAACGCACCTACCTTTTCAGTATCGGCTCCGGATTGCAAACCACCATGTCTTCGGTTGGCAACTGGTTAGGAGGCTATCTTCCGAGTTGGATGGCGGCTCCCCTTCACACCACTATTACCAGCTCCTTGGCTTACGGGGCTTCCTTACTGATCATCGGAATCTTATTGTTTCTATCGCTCACCCCACTTTTGTTCCTTCGCCCGGTCACCGCTTCACAATCCGAACGGACTTTATTTGAACCCCTGACCTATTTTCGCAAAAAACCAGCTTTGCTCATTCGTCTAATTATGCCCATGTTGATCACCTCGATTGGCGCTGGCTTGATCATGCCGTTCATGAATGTGTTTTATCGTCAGGTATATCATCAAAGCGATCCGGTCATCGGCGTATTATTCGCCTGGGGCTCGCTCTGGATGGGTATTGGTTTGTTGATTGCCCCGCCATTAGCAGAACATTTCGGGAAGATCCCATTGATCGTAGGGTCTCAAGCGCTCTCGATCCCTTTCTTGATTTTAATGGGGTTTGCACCTCAATTTTGGGTGAGTGCCCTGGCATATTACGTCCGTTTAGCCCTTATGAATATGAGCAGCCCGGTTTATCAGACATTTGTGATGGAGCATGTTGAACCTTCAGCCCGAGCAACGGTTTCCAGCTTGACCAGTATGTCATGGAATTTTGGCTGGGCATTCAGCCCGACTATCAGCGGCTGGATGCAGGTGAGCTATGGATTCGCACCCCCGTATATTGGCACAATCTTGTTGTATTCAATAGCCACTTATCTTTATTGGGCTTTCTTCGGAAAAGCAGAAAAGGAAACAGAATTGGTTTCAATGCAGGTTGACTGAAGCCTGTGGGTTTATAATTCCATTATGTTTTCACTGACTCCTGAACAAAACGAGCTTGTTCATCTCCCGCTTAACACCACCGTGTTCTTGGAAGGTCTGGCAGGCTCAGGCAAAACAACCGCTGCCGTCCAAAGAATTCTACATCTCATCTCTAACGGAATACCTGCTCAACATATCCTCATCCTTGTCCCCCAAAGGACCTTAGCGCAGCCTTACCAGCAAGCCTTATCGGATCCCCAACTCAAACCCGGTGGAACCGTCAATATCCTTACGATTGGAGGATTAGCCCGCCGATTGGTGGAGTTTTTTTGGCAACTCGTCGCTGGGGAGGCTGGCTTCCTCCAACCTGAAGTTCCTCCTACTTTCTTAACTTTGGAAACCGCCCAATATTTCATGTCAAAATTGGTGCGTCCCCGTTTAGAGAAAGGGTACTTTGCTTCACTGAGCATCAATCCCAATCGTCTTTATAGCCAGATCCTCGATAACCTAAATAAAGCTGCCATCATCGGACGACCTCATACTGAAATAAGTCAATCCTTAAAATCAGCCTGGAGTGGCAACCCCGGGCAAATGCGGGTTTATGATGATGTTCAAGAATGTGCTATTGCATTCCGCCAATTTTGCTTTGAACATAACCTGCTGGATTTCTCGCTGCAAATCGAGATCTTTCGCAGCTATTTATTGAGCAATCCAACTTGTTGGTCTTATCTACACAACCAATACCACTATTTAATTGCCGAAAATATCGAAGAGGATGTGCCAATCTCCCATGATTTCATCCGTCAATGGTTACCGGATCTGGATTCAACTCTGTTAGTGTTCGACCGCGGGGGAGGTTACCGCACTTTCCTGGGCTCTGATCCTGTTTCAGCTTGTTCATTAAAAACAATCTGCCAACGAACATTTCAATTTGAGGGGACATTTATCAATGATCTAGATTTTCAAAACTTAATCGAGATCTTCCAGGACAGCCTCAATGAAACACCCCCTTCTCTCCCAAAAACCAACCTCCACACCCGGTTTCAAACCATTAACCAGCGATTCTATCCGCAAGTACTTGATGCCATTACTGAGCGAATACATGATTTGGTCCACCAGCAGGGTATTCCCCCCCAAGAAATTGTGGTTCTGGCTCCCTATTTCAATGATTCCCTGCGCTTTGCACTCACCAAACGATTAGAAGATGCCCATATTCCCGTCCGTTCTCACCGACCTTCCCGAGCATTGCGTGAAGAGCCACTCATCCGGGCGATGTTAACCCTGGCAACCCTAGCGCACCCCCTTTGGGATGAAATGCCCCCGATTAACAAATTTGACCTCGCCTATACCTTCTTTCAGATTTTCGCTGAGCTCGACCTGGTGCGGGCACAATTGCTGGTCAATTCCATATTTACCGAACAGAATCAAGAAATCCAGCTGGCCTCCTTCGAAAAAATCCCCCCCAAAAACCAAGAGCGGATCACTTTCCAAATCGGGGAAAGATACGAACAATTTCGTTTGTGGCTCAGGGATTATGTCAATCAGCCTTCTCCCGAACTGGAGATATTCTTGATTCGATTGTTCGACGAACTCCTCACTCAACCGGGTTTCCGTTTCTCCCAAAATGAACGAGCTGGTGAGTTAGTGGCTAACCTGATTGAATCGGTTCAAAAATTTCGCCGTTCTATGCCCCTCAATTTTGATCTCAGCCCCGATGAGTGTGGGCAAGAATACATTCGCATGGTTCAGGAAGGAGTTATTGCCGCTCAATACCTGCGCAGCTGGCAGATGGAACAAACCAATACGGTGTTGCTCGCCCCTGCTTATACTTTCTTAATGACAAATCATGCTGTGGATGTTCAAATCTGGTTGGATATTGGTTCTAGTGGTTGGTATGAACGCTTATTTCAACCCCTTACCCATCCGTATGTCCTGAGCCGTAACTGGCAAAGTGGCAAAATTTGGACTGCCGATGATGAGGAAAAAGTTTCCCAGCAAAATCTTGATCGGATTGTGTTGGGTTTATTGCGTCGTTGCCGGCGTATGGTGTGGATTGGTTATAGTGAGTTAGGCGAAAGTGGTTTTGAGCAACGTGGTCAATTATTACGGGCTGCTCAACGCACGCTCGAAACCATTAATCAGGGGGTACCCAATGGCTGAGCTCCAACTCCGCCCTGCTCAACAACAAATTGTCCGTTTTCGTCAGGGGAAAATGGGCATCCTGGCTGTTCCGGGCAGTGGCAAGACCTGGACACTTTCCTATTTGGCAGCTGAGTTACTTGCCCAAAAAGTATTAGAGCGCAATCAAGAGATCTTGATCGTTACCTTGGTCAATTCCGCGGTGGATATCTTTTCCCAACGCATTCGCACCTTTTTAGAAATACGTGGTTTAATGCCCTTAGACTTTCGCGTTCGAACTTTGCATGGATTAGCAAATGATATTGTGCGCGAACGACCCGAGCTGGTGGGGCTAGATGAAAATTTTCAAATTCTGGATGAGCGTGAGAGCGACCGCATTTGTAAATCAGCAGTAGATGCCTGGCTAAAACAACATCCTACAGAATTAGAACCCTTTTTAGCGAAATCCAACTCTGTGCCACCAGACCTGATCAATTCAAAAAATTCTCGCGAGTATATTCAGGAGATCGCTGCCAGCTTTATCAGTCTGGCGAAAGACAGATGTATCACCCCATCCGAACTACGCTATAAATTAGATCAACTCCCTCTGAAACTTCCCCTCTTAGAAATGGGCTGGTCTATTTATAACGATTACCAACGCGATCTACACTATCGCGGCGCGGTAGATTTCTCGGACTTGATCCGCCTAGCTTATAATGCCCTGGAGTGGGATCCAACATTAACCGAACGATTACAATATCGCTGGCCTTACATATTAGAAGATGAAGCTCAGGATAGCAATTTAATGCAAGAGCGCATCTTACGGAAACTCGTGGGTGATCATGGCAATTGGGTGCGAGTGGGAGATCCTAACCAAGCCATTTACGAAACTTTCACCACAGCCAGCCCTCGTTATTTACGTCAATTCGTTGAAGAAACAGACGTGATCCGCCGAGAATTACCCAATTCAGGTCGTTCGACTCAAAGTATTATGAATTTAGCCAATGAATTGATCCGTTGGACAATGGAGGACCATCCCGTATCGGAAGTACGCGATGCGTTAAAAGCACCGCCTTACATCAAACCCTTACCCTCTAGTGATCTCCAAACAAACCCTCCCGACGATCCCGCCAAAATTTATCTTTATCCGGAAAAATTATCCCCTGCTGGTGAAATCAACACGGTGGTTAGCTCCTTAAAAAAATGGCTAAAAGATCATCCTGATTGGACTGTCGCAGCTTTAGTCCCCCGTACGGAACGTGGCAAACATTTAGTTGAAAAACTAAAGGTAGCCAGAATACCTTTCGATGATTCATTGCTCAAAGCCACCTCTACCACTCGTCAGACTGCCCGGATGTTAAGTGAAATCCTGACTTTCTTAGGTGATCCAACCTCTTCAAAGAAATTATCGAAAGTCTATAAAACCTGGTATTTCGCAGAAAGCCATGGACAGGAATTGGACAGTCAAACTGAGGAAGAACAAAACCAGCAAATTGAAGCGGATTGTACATTGCTCAACCAATGTCAATATCTGGAGGATTATTTATATCCAACCGCCAATCACGATTGGCTCGCCTCGATTTGTCCATCGGAAAATCCTTCAGAAAACCAACCTGGAACTTTCATTTCAAAACTATCCACCTATCAACGCCTCGATCAATTCCGAGGGCGTGTCCGTCGCTGGCAGGAAACCGTTCTTCTTCCAATAGACCAGATCATCCTTTCCTTGGCACAAGATCTCTTCCATCAACCCGTGGATCTAGCTTTAGCCCACAAGTTAGCGGTGATCTTAAGGCAAGCCCAAGATGCTCATCCCGAATGGCATCTCCATGAGTTTGCCGAGGAATTGACCGTCATATCGAATAACCAACGCCGTTTTATTGGCTTTAGCAAAAATGACAGTGGTTTTAATCCCGAAGATTATAAAGGTGTGGTCGTGGTTTCAACAATGCATAAAGCCAAGGGGCTAGAATGGGACCGGGTTTATCTGCTCTCGGTAAATAATTACGATTTTCCATCGGGCGCGCCCTATGACCAATATCAGTCCGAAAAGCGGTTTATCCGAGATCGTCTAAATCTCCAAGCAGAACTTCTCGCCGAGCTTGAATGGCTGCTCGAACCAAACCAACAAAGTTTTCCTAGTGAAGGAATCCCAACCGTTCAAGCCAGGCTGGATTACATCCGTGAACGCATTCGTTTGCTCTATGTTGGGATCACCCGCGCGAAAAAAGAATTGATCATCACCTGGAATAGTGGCCAAACAAACCAAACACCCGCTTTAGCCTTCAAAGCTCTCTGGAATTATTGGGATAAAGAAAATGCTCAACCTACCCCCTGATTTCACTTTTAGTCAATCTAATCTCCAGGATTTTCTGGAGTGTCCGCGACGCTTCTATTTGCGGCATGTCCGTCGTTTGCTGTGGCCCAACCGGGAAATGAGCGGAGTGACTGAAACAACCCGCCGAATCGAAATGGGATATACGTTCCATCGGCTGGCACAACAAAAAGTGCTTGGCATCTCCGATGACCTATTATTCAAATTTATAGCAACCCAACCCCTTGAGTTCCAAGAATGGTGGGGGAATTTTCTTTATTGGTGGGATCAGGCTTTGCCAAACGTCCTGTATGGGGAACGTTACGCTGAAACGACCCTCTCGTGTGGATTAGCTGGTTTTCGATTGATTGCAAAATATGATCTCTTGGTGATTCACCCTGACAATACGGTAACCATATTTGATTGGAAAACGATCCATCCTCCTGTTCGAGTTGAAAATTTCATCCACCATGTTCAAACCCGCGTGTATCCTTTTGTTTTCAGCCTTGCGGGAACAACCCTCCTGAATAGCCAAGAAATAACACCCCAACAAATCACGATGATTTATTGGTTCACTGCTGACCCATTCAAACCTCAACAGTTGCTTTATAGTTCCAATCAATATCAAGCTGATGAAAACTATTTAACCCATCTCATCACCGAAATCTCAGGGCGAAACGGGAATGATTTTCCTCTAACCCAAAATGAGAAGCTCTGCGGGCATTGTGTCTACCGCACCTATTGTGATCGCCAATTTGTTGAGACCAGTACCGAGAACGAGCTTGATTTAACCGACAATCCGCCTTTACAACCCCCGGATGATTGGGAACAAATCAGTGAAATTGTCTATTAATTATCTCTGGATTGAGGTGGGTTAATTTTATGAAAAAATGGCTTGCCCCCCCCTCCCTGCCCATCCCAGCGGAGCTCGAACAAGGGCTCACCCTCCACCCTTTCGTCTATCAAGCACTTGTCCAACGCGGAATAAAAGACAAACTCAATGCTCAGGCTTATCTGGACCCCCGCTATTATCAACCTACTCCTGCGACTGACCTGCCTGGGCTAATCCAAGCAGTCGAACGAATCGAGCGAGCCATCCATCAGCAGGAAACTATTGGAATCTGGGGTGATTTCGATGTGGATGGGCAAACTTCCACCACAGTGCTGGTAGAAGGGCTGCACGGTTTGGGTGCCCAGGTGCTTTACCACATCCCAGTAAGAGATACTGAATCGCATGGGGTTAACCTTCCCGAATTAGAAAAATTGGTCAGCCAAGGAGCCAACTTGATCCTCACCTGCGATACCGGCATCACCGCCCATGAAGCTGCAGATTGGGCATGCCAACACAGGATTGACTTTCTGATAACTGATCACCATGACCCGCCAGCAGAACTACCCCAATCCACCGCAACGATTAATCCAAAATTTCTTCCCCAAAGCCATCCCCTTTCCACCTTGCCTGGCGTAGGTGTAGCTTATAAACTGATCGAAGAGCTCTACCGACGCGCTAACCTGAATGAGCGCGTGACTGCATTCTATGATTTAGCTGCTCTAGGGATTATTGCGGATGTGGCAGAATTACATGGTGATGCCCGTTATCTTGCCCAAGCAGGAATAGAGGCATTACGTCAAACCCAACGGCTTGGATTGCGGATCTTGTTGAACAATGCCGAGATCAACCCCCAAATGCTCAATGAGGAACATATTGGCTTCGGAATTGCCCCCCGCCTCAATGCGGTTGGTCGTCTGGGAGATGCCAATCCTGTGGTTGAATTTCTCACCACTCAAGACGAACAATTCGCCCGCCAGTTTGCCTACGAAATCGAGAGCTATAACGAACAGCGTAAGCGACTCTCAGAAGACGTATTCCAAGCTGCTCTTTATCAACTCGAAAATAAGCGTGAATTATTGGATGATGCCGTGCTAGTGCTTTATCACCCCCTTTGGCACGCCGGAGTGTTAGGGATCGTTGCCAGCCGCCTGGTCGAACGATACGGAAAGCCGGTGATCTTATTGAGTGGCACCGCAGAACAAGGTGCCCGGGGATCGGCACGTTCAATTCCCGGCATCCATATTACCCAGGCGATCATTGCCCAAGCAAATATGTTGTCCAGTTTCGGGGGGCATCCGATGGCGGCTGGATTAGCTTTTGCACCTGATCCCGATATGGAAGAAAAAGTTGCCCGTTTTCGGAAAGCTATCAGTTACACGGTTCAACAACAGAATCATGCCATTGAAAAAGAGACTCCATTACAACTGAGCGGTTATTTACCATTAAATCAAGTGGATTGGAATTTAGCTCGAGCGATGGAACAGCTAGCTCCTTTTGGAGCAGGCAATCCCGCCCCCGTTTTCGCAGCCACAAACCTGCACCTTTTGAGTGCAGCCACTGTAGGGCGGTTAGGGGAACATAGGATAATGACCGTAGAAGATGAGGCGGAGCAATCCTATCAGTTAATCTGGTGGCAGGGAGCCAGTTGGGATGTTCCTCAAGGTGTATTTGATTTAGCTTACCACCTACGCGCCACTAGCTTTAAAGGGGAAACCCAAATTCAGCTTGAATGGACCGATTTTCGTCAGCAGCCTCAGGATACCATTCGCCTTCCTAGCATTAAAAGAGTACAAGTTTTTGATCACCGCAGTGTTTTAGAACCGCTTATTCTACTGGAAGAAATTCGTTCCAATGAGGACGAGATCCTCATCTGGGCAGAGGCAGGTGAACATCCAGGTGTGCACGGGCAAGATCGAACTGAATTTCACCCCGCTAAGGCGCTGGTGATTTGGACTATTCCGCCCAGTTATAATGAACTACGTCAGGCTGTCGAACAAGTGTCTCCCCAAAAAATCTACCTCTTCGCTATCAATCCCAAAATGGATGAACTACAAAGCTTTTTGGAACGACTGAAAGGATTGATTAAGTTGGTCATCCACCGTCAATCTGGAGTAGCGGATTGGGGCTGGTTAATGGCTGCCACAGCCCAGACCAAAAGCGTGGTAAAACTGGGTTTGGATTGGTTGGAAACCACAGGCTGGATAACATTCAAAGAAGTAGAAGAAGAAAAACTGGTTATCGCAAAGGGAGAAGGTAGCCATCCGCCCCAGAATGAACAAATCTATCACCAACTTTGTCAACAATTGGCAGAGAGTGCTGCTTATCGGCGGTTCTATCATGAAAGTTCATTGGAAGCCTTACAGGAGCAGTTAAGAAGATAATCATCCCTTAACTCTAATCTTCTTGATCTTTACGTGGGCTCTCCATAGTTGGGTTAATAACATTCCTCAAACTAGGTTCACAGATAAACAAAGCGGATACAAGAAATTATCCTGTATCCGCTTTTTCCAAAAAAATTATGCGTTCGAACCAGATGGTTCGGGTTGGGGTATAACTTGCTTTTCAAAAACTCTACCTGGTCGCCAAGGTGTGCCAAGTGCCGGCAGTAACCAACGATCCAAACCAAACCAGCCAGCATTCTTCCAGGCTAAGATCAATAAAATAGAGAGAGCAAATAAGACAGGGTTGATGCTCGCCGAACCAGCCATCATGAAATTCCAATTCATGAAGCCACCAACAAAAGCTGCAATTCCAACAAAAGCCCCTAAGATTAGAGCCACTCCAACTAACAATTCACCAGCAACCACTAACTTCGAAAACCAAACATAATGCCCCCCATTTAACAAGAACTCAATAAACGAACGATACCAATCATAAACGATGAGGGGTTTAGCAGGGGGTGCTGGCACTTGAACTGCGTTCTGCCAAAATCCCTTTAATATTGCACCGGTTTGTACCCAGCCAGGATTGCTAAGTTTTCCTAAGCCCGAGGTTATCCAGGTGTAGCCAACATAAACCCGGACTACCAACCACAGCCATGACCAGGCTGGACTGCCAAAAAGCCGATTGGCAAAGGGCGGATCAGTAATTTCAACAACTTTATTCGACATCAGAAGCTCCTTATCAGAATATTTATAATAAGATTTATTATACCTTTATTATCTATTTTATCATAATTATTTAAAAAATCAATAGCTTAATACGACCAATTTTTATCAGTTTTCTCTCTTTTCTGGAACGGGATTGTCCTAAAAATAGATTGTAATCCCAAAGGATGGTTGTCATCCCTAATAGAATGTTTTCATTCCAAATATAAAGTTGTCATCCCGAAAAGAAAATTGTCATCCCGAGCGAAGCGAGGGATCTTTTCA
>DHFN01000026.1 GCA_002402275.1 Anaerolineales bacterium UBA4823 | reverse complement strand
TAAATAAGTTAAGATGTCTCGCTTCGCTCGACATGACAATTATGACTTATTGTAGAACTAAACCGGGGTGTTTCGTAACAAGACTACCCCGGCAGGTAGCCAATGCCACCCTTACTCGGAAGGGGAATATCTTACTACTTACTTATTATCGGTAAGAACATCACAGTATGGGGTTTGTTGAGGTTGAATACACCCACACTCACCGAGTTGCCGGCAATATCAAAAACCTTGGCGTAAAATGCCATTCCTATTTGATCTGGGAATTGATTTAGATCAATCAAAAAATTCCATCCATCCGAGCTATCCCAGTCCTCTCCGAGGTATCTCCAGGTGTCGTTACTCCAATTCGAAGAGTGCCAGTAGTACTGGATATGGCTGATGATTCCCGAGTTATCCAATCCAGCTATACTGAGCGCATATATCCTGTCGGTCAAAATAGTTCTGCTACGGGGTTGGACAAATTCCGCTATTGGATCGGATGGATCATTGAATAGGTATAAAGTATAGGGTAAGGGTGGATTCCCCGATTCGGGGTAGTCGAACGCCTTGATTTTTAGATAATAAGTGCCTGTTCTTTTGACCCAATAAGAGATTTCTGAATCGGTCAGTTGAGCTAACACCCGATCGTCATCTTCTGCTAATACTGATGTACCGTCCGAATCCAATAAATAGACATACGGATCTAGAATGGCATTGGGATTGGTTCGATCTGCCTTAACATATACACCAATGTGGTCACCCGCATTAGCATTGAATTTATAGAAATCCATATCCCCAGCCGGACATATTTTGGATTGAATCGTTGTATTGAGATTAATTGGGTCGGCAAGATTGACAGCATCGTTGGGTTCAAGAGGGTCATTGCATCCGACAATTTCTGTTGCAGAAATACTAACATCATCAAGATACCAGCCCTTGAATTTATTGTTATGTTTATCCAATGTATTGAAATAAAAACGGATTTGGATAGTCTTGCCAGCATAATTTCTCAGGGAAATGGGCGGGCTTTGCAGCCAGGCATTCATGGGATCATCATGAAACTGGTAAATGTTTTCGAAATTACCTCCATTAACCGCAACCTGTACCCAACGCTGATCCCAATGAAGGTTAGGGCTTTCCGTTTGGTAACGATACCAGAAGTGCAACGAATAATCCGAGCTGGCCGGAATCACAATCTGGGGAGATGTTAAAAAGCCCGAGTTGGGTGTGGTTGTGTCATATCCGTCTTCCGGTTTTACATTGGCATCATATTTCCAACTAAGGCTGCCATTGCTTGTGTGATTAAGCTCAGTGGTTTGATCAAAATAATTCGAAGGGCTCCAGCCTTGGGCGGTTTCAAAATTATCGTTGAAAGGGACGGTTACAGTCGAAGGAGTTCCTGCTGTCCCGGATACGGTAAAACTAAAGGTGGAAGACCAAAGGCTTTCCCCAGCTGGATTGCGAGCTTTCACTTGCCAGGTGTATGTACCAGTTGAGATGGAGCCATAGAGCCAATAGGGAATGCTCAACCAATCCGATGTAGTGGTCGTTCCACCGCTTTTTACTAATTTAACCTGGTATTCCAATGCATTCCCCAGATTATCCCAATAAAAAGTGATCGAACTGTTTGGAACAAAACTCGCCGTATTGCCCGGTGAAATGGGTAACGGTGCGGAGGGTTTATTGGAACGAGAAGAAATTATGATTGAAGAAATGGTATCTGCGTCAATTCCATTATCGCTTAAATTGGCATCTGAATTGAAAAATGTTTCACCTCGACCGCGATAATTACTGTTTAAGTAAGCAGAGACAGAAACGGAAGACCCAACCAGGAGTGACGATATGTCATTATCCTTCACATTCCCAAAGCTGGATGAGGTATAGCTGCCAGTGGATAATACGCTGCAAGAACCCTGATAATCGGGCTCTGAGAAAATAGCAATTTGATTATCAGCTGGAACGCAAGCGGGAGGCGCTGAAGGGCAAGTGTAGTTTTTGAAAAACTGCTTCAAACCCGTCAATGGCGCAGATTGATTGCCTGCTTTATCGAAAATTTGTAAGGCAACCGAATATGGTCCATCGGGCAGGTTCGCAGCACACAGATCATAATCCAACGAAAAGTTTTTGCTAGAAAAAGGATTCCCAATCTGCTGCCAACTTCCGTTTGAATTGAATAACAATGTCGCTGAGGCGATTCCCGTTTTATTGTCGTTTACCCAACCAGTGAGATGAAGAATAGAAGATGAAATGGAATCGCCTTGTTTAAGAGAGGTGATATCTCCAGTGGGTGGTACCTGATCGTTAAGATAATAATTCGCCGATGTATAGGTACTGCTGAACTGTTCACATACATCATGATAGGTGGCGTCATTCCGGCAATAAGGTTTATCGGCTAAGATACGCGGCCGCCCCCCATTAATTCCGACTTCTTCAAAGGTAATATCTACCGAAGTTCCCCAATAAGAGGCGGGATTGGTGTGAACCATGAAATGGAGATGATTGGCGGTACTGACACCCGTATCATCTGCGATAGCTATAAATTGCCCTCGCTTAACTTTGGCTCCACCGGTATGTAATTCGGCAGGGATACTCCCTTTGGCAAGGTGCATATACAGCTGATAAGTAGTGGGGTTGGTAGAAAGGTCTTGCAGAACAAGCCAATTTGAACAAGTGGTCGAGCCATTGTCACAGCTATCCTTTGCCATCCAGACCGTACCGGATTTAGAAGCGTAAATATTCCACATTTGGGCTGCTCCTTGGGTGGCAAAGTCAAAAGAGTAATGAGCAGTTAAGCTAGGGGTATACTTATCATGTTGAACGCTTTGGGTTAATACCATAACTTGACCGGGAGCCCAGGGTAAACGGTAGCCGCTGAAGGTTCCTAGGGCGGTTAATGCTTTGATTTCAGCGTATTGATTGAGGGAAATGATCTTCTCGTCCTCGGTGAGTAAATCACCCGGGATTTGTTGTAGATTGGAGAACCAATCACTGTCGCCAGGCAATACTGCAGTCCATTGATTATCAATCATCTGTACCACGGTTAAACCCGGTTCGGAGGGTATGGGTTGTTTTGTATCCGGATCGAGAAGGATTAACCAAGCCACCGCTTTATCCTGAGTGGAAGCGATGCGGATTTGCTCGACCTGAGTTGGAAACATTTCATAGATCGGATTTATGGCTTTTGCGGTGGTAATAGCATTGAAAATGGCGTTCCGAATTTGTTCTTCAAGCGGCGATAGAGGAGTAGGAGTGGGAGGCGGGGTTGAATCAGCGAATGCGGATTGAACCTGGCTCAATAACATTAGACAAGCAAGCATAATAACAAAAGAAACAATGGTGGACTGTTTTTTCATGATAGAGGATTACTCGGATTATTCGATTTTGGTGGATAGCTGATTGAAAAAGGAACTCATTTTATCTCGATGCTGTATAATCAATCTATGCAAAACAACCAAAAACGAAGACGGATTATAGCGTTCTCTTTTTTAGTAGTAGGAATAGTCATCTTAATTTATGGTGTTTTCTTGGTCGTACATCCAAACATTTTGATCGAATGGACAACTGCTACAGAATTCGATACGGCTGGCTTCAATCTTTATCGTAAAGAATTACCAGAGGGGGAAAACCAAAAAATCAATCCTACGCTAATCCCAGCGGCTGGTGAATCTTTACAAGGAAGCACCTATCAATTCAAAGATGCAAGAATCGTGCCAGGAAAACTCTATCAATATCAGCTTGAAGATTTAGACCTCAATGGTCAGACAACTCTTCATGATCCTATTCAGGTGAAAGCCAAGAGAGATGGGGTGCCTGAAGTAGTTTTAGGATTGGGTTTAATCACTTTGGCAGGAATTATTATTCTAAGCCAAAAGAAAACTCTTCGGTAAGGTAACGGTTGATGATGGAACACCATTTCAATCTCGCCCTTGGTCCTTACATTCTTGCGGTAGGTTGTAACGACCCAGATTTAACCAATCAATTTACCCAATTCTATGCGGGTTTTATTGTTTCCCAAGCCGAGGATTTCTCGATCGCAATTCAAGTCCAAACTGGAAAAGACTTCCCAACCAGAAATGTAAGGTTTTCCGACAATCAAATCTTGTTGGATTCACCCGGTTATCAGGGCAAGATCAACCTGGAAGAATTTACTGGGGAACTAACCTTGACAAGCCGAAATCCGTTTCAAGAGGTAGATTATTTTCTGCGTGTAGCTGCAGCAGGCTTTGTTTATCAAAAGGGAGGATTAATGGTGCATGCAGCCGGAATCGAGCGTAATCAGCAAGCTCATTTATTCATGGGCAAATCAGGAATTGGGAAAACCACTGTTGCCCGTAATTCGCCGCCTGGTTCAGTGATGAACGATGACCTGGTCTTTGTGGTTCATGAAGATCCAAAGTGGATTGTCTGTTCTTCTCCTTTCTATAATCCCAGTCAGATGCCACCTCAATCTCACCAAGCTCCTTTGAAGGGAATTTACTTTTTATTCCAGGATAAGCAGGTATATTTGGAAGAAATCAATTCGCCAGCAGCAGTGGCTTCTTTTTTAGCCAATATTCCGGTATTAACTACCAATCCCCAAATGTTAAGCGAGCTATTTTCGCGCTGCAACCAAATTGTTCAAATTGTTCATCCATACCGTTTACATTTCCTGCCCGATGATTCTTTTTGGAAAATCATCCCCTAACCAATACTCTAGTACTATTCCATTTTTATTGATTATCCTATACAATTTAATATGGAATAAATATGGACTTCAAACGTTTTTTAATGTAGATAGATTGAATGGTCACCCACAAAAACTGGTTAAGTTCAATAGGTAGCAAGGGAAACGAAAGCAAGTTAAGGACTTTTTTATGAGACAAGCCAAATTGAGAAGGGTTAGTTTTATCTTATTATTTTCTTTCGGATTGAGTTTCTTATTTCCCTTTCAGAGCAATGCCCAATCTGGAATGGCGGTAAAACCTGGTATTGAAATGCTTCAGGCAGACGATTCAGGGATCACACTGCGCTTTAGCCTGGGGGATTATCAAATCAGTAAAATCACTTTGGATGGACAAGTATATGATCGGATTGAATTAGCGGATGCGGGTAGGATTGAGGAGAGCGGGAAACCTAATTTACCTTTGATGGCGGAGATGATCGGTGTGCCAGCTGATGCCAATTTTCAGGTAACCGTACTTTCACAACAAAGCGAAGAGCTTCCCGGAACCTATTTTATCGAACCAGCTGGCTCGTATGCTTCCTCAGGGGAGGATTTAAGTCCAGGTATGTTACAGTACTTAATAGATAATGCCAGCTATTCCAGCTCGACCGCATATCCCGGTAAGATAGCTGAGTTAGGAGATGCAGCCTGGTTACGGGAACAGAAGATCGTACCGGTTCGTCTTTATCCCTTTCAATACCGTCCTTCTGAACGCAGTTTGTCCATCTATACCACGATCACGATCCGGGTGGATTTCCTTTATCCAAATGGGAAATTGATGCCAAACCAACAGTCCAGCCAGGCAAGCGGATCACCGAGTGCATTCGAGAGCATTTATAAAGAGAATCTGCTGAATTATGATCAGGCAAAAAGTTTTCGTTCCCAAGCTCCTGCTGATGACCGCATTAAACCAATGATGGCAAATCTCAATGAACAAAGCGACCATCCGCGTTACAAAATCACTATAACCGAAGATGGCATTTACCGAATTACTTATGAAACTCTGCAAAGCATCGGTTTCCCGGTGGAGACGATTGACCCGCAAACTTTTTCGATGACCAATCAAGGGCGTCCAGTGGCAATATATGTAGATGATAGTGGCGGCGACCCAACGAAATTTCAACCCGACGAATTCATCTTGATCTATGGGGAACATTTAGATGGAACCTATCTGGCATCGTTGTATGCCGATGAAGCGGATCAATGGAGAAAACAATTTATCCACCCAGCAGGTGCGGTAACAAATTGGTCACCACAATTTAATCATACTATGATTGAGAAATATACCAATGAAAATGTCTATTGGTTAGATTATGATGGGGTTGGGGGCTCTTTTATGACTACCCAAGATGTAACTCCTACAGAAGGGGTTACCCCAACTTCATTTAGAGAAAAAATTCGTTTCGAAGAAAATAATGAATGGAGAACTAATCACTATACCTCGGAAGATACTTTTTTCTGGCAACGGGTTAGAACAACATCGGAGATATCCAAAACATACACTATTACTGCTCCAAATCCAATATTGGGAGATGACGGAATTTTAAATATAGAATTGATCGGTTATACTCAATCAATAAGTAATCCCCAAGATCATCGAGAAATTTTTTACTTAAATGATACCCAAATTAGTGATGAAGTTTGGGATGGTCTGATATCAAAGAACTTTTCTATTTCGGTATCTAGTTCGGGTCTTTTAGATGGTTTGAATAAGATTGGAATAAAATTTTTCAATCAATCTGGACAAGGCAATGAAGATATTTTGGTCAACTGGTTTGAAATCGAATATAACCGTCAATTTATAACTCAGGATAATCAGTTAATTTTTACCAAAGATCCTTCGGATAATTATAAATTTGAGATTTCAGGTTTCAACACACAACCTTACGTTTTGGATATTACAAACTCATTAACGCCTGTTCTATTGACGGACAGTATTTTCAACCCTGATACTGGTGTTTTATCTTTTCAAGGAATCCAGCCATTAAATTCGAGATATATAACAGCTGTATCACAAGATATCTTGTCAGCTAATATCGAAGCTTATTCTCCTACGGCTAATTTACTTGAACCGGCAGACTATATCGTCATCACCCACCCATCCTTTTTAGGGGCATCGCAAGAATTAGCTGATTACCGTCTCCAACACGATGGATTGGTAAGCCGGGTAGTTAATATCGAGGATTTATATAACGAATTTAATTTTGGGATTTATCATCCAATAGCCATTAAGAATTATTTAAATTATGTCTACCATCATTGGGCAAAACCTCCTACTTATGTCTTGCTCATCGGGGATGGACATTGGAATTTTCTCGGTTCTTCTATATACGATAATCCACCCATTTTTATTCCCCCCAATTTATCATGGATTGATCCATGGCAGGGTGAAGTGGATTCATCTAATCTTTTGGCTACTGTGAATGGGGATGATCCCCTGCCGGATATCTTGATAGGAAGGTTACCAGTAACGAACTCAGATCAAATCCTCAATTATGTGGATAAAATACAAAATCATGAAAATCAACTGGAGGAACACTGGCAACAACATTTTATTTTTATTGCCGATCAACCCGATCCTAATGCAGGAGATTTCCCATCCATAAGCGAACAAATTATCCATGATTATCTCACGGTAATTCAACAACCAAAATGGTTTTATTTAGACGAAGTCATAGATGAAAATGAAAATAAATATAAAATTTACAATACAGATCAATATTCTAATATTCGTTGTACCAATTATCCTGATGATATAAATCCAGAAAGATTTTGTTGGAATGCGACCAATGAGATTATTAATTTATTGAATACAGATGGTGGAGGTTTATTGACTTATTCTGGTCATGGGGCAATTAATATATGGACACATTTTACAAAATTAATAGACAATTCCGATATTCCTTCATTAAATAATTCCAATTACTTACCGATTATTTTATCTTGGACCTGCCTGGATGGTTATTGGATATACCCAAAAATAAATCCTGATTATACATATAAAAATGGACAGTCTTTGATTGAAGAATTAATCCGAGATGACGATGCTGGTAGTATCGCAGCTTTTTCACCGACAGGATTGGGATTATCCACTGGACATGATTACTTAGAAAGAGGATTTTTAAATTACATTTTTTCTAAACAAACACCCTGGCGGTTAGGGGATGCCGCATTGGCTGCGAAATTATATCTATTTTTGTCTGAACCAAAATACTCTGATGGTAACCCTCGTGATATTGATCTAATCCACACCTACACTGTATTTGGAGACCCAGCTTTGTTAACTTCTCCGCCACAATATACCCTTTACTTACCCTTGATCTTGAAATGATACAGAATGAACTATACACATTGGAAATCAATGGCTTGATTAAACAAAAATTAGAAGATGGGCTCGAAATTTGGCTAAAAGTCAATGGGATTAGCATGGTTCCATTCTTACAGGCTGGCGACAAGGTTCTGGTTAAGAAGAATAACAATCAAGGAATTGGAATTGGAGATCTATGTTTGTTTGAAAACATGAATATTTTATATACCCATAGGTTAATTGTTGAAGAGAATGAACGTTTCTTATTCAAAGGCGACCATAATCCCTATCCGGACAACTGGTTCACCCAAAAGCAAGTATGGGGTAAAATAGTAAGGGTAGATAAAGGAAATCGGATTTGGAATCTAGAATCAACCAATTGGCGATTAATTAATGGCATACTTGGATGGATCCAAAAACCAGCAATTATTTTCTATAAAATGGTTCATTTTAAAGAAGACATGAATTTGGATGCCAAT
>DHFN01000219.1 GCA_002402275.1 Anaerolineales bacterium UBA4823 | reverse complement strand
GTAGTAGTAGCGAAGCGAGATATCTAATGTTTTATGATAAGACCCCTCGCTTCGCTCGGGGTGACAACCTTATTTTGGGACAGTCTCATTTGCTATAAATATTTCTTTACATCCAGAATAGTGATGACTTTGCCCGAACCGCCATATCCTAAGGTGGATAATCCACCGATAATATTTCCCCATTGGAGACATTCTAGGAGTGATTTTCCATCCAACCAGGCTCTTAGAAAACCAGCATTGAAACAATCTCCAGCACCAGTTGTATCCAGGGGCTTTACCTGGATTGCAGGCACATGGACAATTTGCTGCTGTTGACAACCATATGCTCCATTGGCACCGTCTTTAACCACCACCAGTGGCACTAATTCTGCTAATTTTAACATCGCCTGATCAAGATTTTCTTCGCCAGTGATGCGGATAGCTTCTGCCCGATTGGGCATAAATATGGTGCAGCTTCTCAATGCTTTGCGAACTTTTGAATTTTTTAATACCACATCATCATAAGAATTACCATCCATTATGATTTTTATGTGTTTAGCTCTCACGAGGGGTAAACCGATCTCGAAAGCTGGGCCGGTATAGAGGGCTGGGATATATAGATATTTTGCTGTTGCCGCGGTTAAAGCTTTGATTGCAGCTGGAATGGCAGGACCATCATCATAGAATGCCATCAAAGCCCGTTCTCTGGATAAGGATGCAGATACTGTTATCCGGCGCAAAGACATGGAATGATGGATAAAAAGAGCCGGATCAATCCCATCTTTCTGCGCCAGCTCCAGCACTAAATGGCTAAATAAATCCGTGCCAAAATCGGATGCCCAACCCACTTTGACCCCCAAGCGATGTAAGGTAACGGTAGTGTTGTATGAACCACCCCCAACCATAGCGAAGTCACGGGCAACCACTTCTTTACCTAATTCGAGAAAGGTTGGTAAACCGCTAAAGATTAAATCCAGACAATAATCACCGACAACGATCACATCATATTGATCAGCCATTCGTCCTCTTAGTGCAATTTGGGAAAATACGAACTATGCAGCTGCTGATACTGATCGAGTATCGTAGTTGCTAACGAATAGTCATTCACTAATGGATGGATGGTGAGAGCCATAAGCGCTTTTTGACGGGAACCCTCCGCAGCGGCAGCAATCGTCAGTTGTTCATATTCTTTCACTCGCTGCATTAAACTTGAACAGTGAATTGGTATGGCTCCTACCGCAATAGGACGAATATCATTTTGTTGAACGAGGGCAGGGATTTCTACCACATCTTCTTCGCCCATCACTGGGATTGCACCATGATTAGGAATGTTTAATGTCATCAGGCGGGGTTTATTCCCATTCAATGCTTCAATGAGATCAAGCGCTACACCCGCATACCCGCTGTTGGATAACGCTTCGGAGACTTGCGGTGCGAGCTGAATCAGGGTGTGTTGTCGAGCGGTTTCTTTGCTCAAATAGGTTTGGGAACGGGCAGTTAAATATTCTTGATAGCTTTGCAGCATGGCAGCTGTATCGCCATTTTGTTTTAATTGGCGTAATTCAGTGAATAAGGCTCGATTGACCCGACTGAGCCATTCTCCCCGGGTTTCCTCGCTCTGTAAAATATTCTCCACGGCTTGGCGGGAATAGTAGTAATAATACAAATATTCGTTCGGGATTAATTGCAAGTGGGTCAACAAATCAACATCGAAAGGGAGTTCCCCAAATCCACCGTTTTGTTGTAGAGTCTTCAAGAATTGGGGGAGGAAGTTGACGCCATCTATCTCCACACCCCTAATCCAACCGAGATGGTTCAATCCAAAATAATCCAGGAAAATTTTTTCGAATGGAACCTGCAATAAAGCAGCTGCCACTCTTTGGAAAGTGGAAGGGGCATCGCAAATTCCAACCGCTCGCTTCCAGTGAGCAGTCTGGATAATGGCTTCGGTCAATAATCCGGATGGATTGGCGAAATTAATCAACCAGGCATGTGGACACTGTTCTTTCATCAATTCAACGTAATGGACTAGAACGGGTAAAGTCCGCATCGCCATGGCAAACCCACCTGCGCCAGTTGTTTCTTGTCCAAGTAAACCTAGTTTAAGCGGCACTTTTTCGTCCACAACTCGGCTTTCCATCCCCCCCACTCGAAAAGTGGTGATCACAAAATCAGCATCTTTGAGGGCTGATTCGGCTTTGGTTGTCCAGTTTATCCGAAATGAGGGTTTTTCTTGATGGACAATTGGGTCCACGAGAGATTGGATTATATCCAAATTGTCTGGGTTGATATCCATAAGAGAGAGTTGATCGAGATTAAGTTGTTCCTGGCGGGAAACCATCTCACGAATGATCAGCGGGGTCCGTAGTCCACCTGCTCCAAGTATGGTCAATTTCATGGTGGTTGTCCTTCAATCGCTCTTTATTAATAAGAATGTATAAGAAAAGTTAAGGTCAATGTTTCGGTTTTCCGATCCTGCTCTGTAACAAGGGCGAGTATTTCTAGTGTGATTCGTGTAATCATGGTTAATTATACTAGGCATCTTGAGTCAATGATGATCATGTAAGTGCGGCAAGGTATGTTGTGACTGGCAGGACTGATAGCGATCACATCCGGCGTCTTGAGGGGTCTATGGTCTAGTGCGGACGGGATTGTCAGGGCGGGTTTGGCTTATAGAACAGACAAGATTGAATACGATCAGTTGTTGTGGCTTGGGATGTTCATAGCTCCTGGGAAACCCGCCCTTACGCTAGCAGCCGGGTATCTTGAGGCGCGTGCGTTCTTGTCAGGGCGGGTTTGATTGGTAAAACAGGCGAGATTGAGAGCGATTAGCCGGAGGATCTTGTAGTGTTCATAGCTCCTGGGAAACCCGCCCTTACGCTGGC
>DHFN01000019.1 GCA_002402275.1 Anaerolineales bacterium UBA4823 | reverse complement strand
TGCGGGGGAGGACAAAGGTGGGGGGATTATAATAATCTTTATGCGCGTCCTTTCAATTTTCGGAACTCGACCAGAAGCGGTGAAGATGGCACCAGTTATCATGGAGCTAGCTCGTCATCCTGAAATTGATTCCCTTGTGTGCGTTACAGCTCAACATCGTCAGATGCTCGACCAAGTGCTGAATCTCTTTCAAATAAAACCCGATGTTGATTTAAATCTTATGCAGCCTAATCAAAGCCTAGCTGCTCTGACGGCTGAAATTTTCACCAATCTCGATCCAGTCCTCAGCCAATTAAAGCCCGATTGGGTCTTAATCCAAGGGGATACGACCACCGTGATGGCTGCAGCCATCCTTGCCTATTATCATCAAATTAAAGTTGGGCATGTTGAAGCAGGTTTACGCAGTGGAGACAAATGGCAGCCATTTCCAGAAGAAATCAACCGGACGATCGCGGGTATTGTGGCTGACCTCCATTTTGCCCCCACGGAATGGGCAAAACAAAATTTACTCCGTGAGAACATTCCTTCCCATCGAATCATCGTTACTGGAAATCCTGTCATTGATGCCTTACGATATGTTGCTGCCATTCCACCAACTGCAGAAGTCAACCAAACCCTCTTGGATATTGGATTAAATCCCTCATCCAGTAATAACCCAGTAAGGCTGATCCTAGTCACAGCTCATCGGCGTGAAAATTTTGGGGAACCTCTCGAAAATATCTGTCAGGCATTAAAGGATTTAGCTGAGGTCTATGGCGAATCGGTACGGATTGTCTATCCAGTGCATCTCAATCCAAATGTTCAAGAACCAGTAAATCGTCTGTTAGGAAATATCCCTAACATATCGCTCCAGCCGCCCTTGGATTACCTACCGTTTGTTCATATAATGAAGCGAGCAACATTGATTCTTACTGATTCGGGAGGGTTGCAAGAAGAGGCACCTGGCTTTGGAATCCCAGTATTGGTTCTGCGAAATGTAACAGAAAGACCGGAAGGGGTACAAGCGGGCACCGTTCGTCTAATCGGTACCGATCGCGCTGTCATCCTTAATGAAGCACGCCGTTTATTAGATAATTCGCAAGTCTATCAAGAAATGGCACAAGCAGTCAATCCTTATGGTGATGGAAAAGCTGCCCAAAGGATCGTCAAAGCCCTTATCGAAAACTCTTAATATGGCACAGGATTTTTACACCCGCCTGGTTTATGTCCGTAAATTACCCTTAATTGGTGCTCTGGCTTATTATTGCCTGAAATTACGAGGAATTGAGATCCCCCGTAGAGTACCGATTGGCAAAGATTTTGAACTAGCCCATGGTGGTTTTGGAGTAGTCATCCATTCAAAGACCACTATTGGTAACCGAGTCAAGATTTATCCCGGAGTAGGGACTGGCAGGGCAGATATTTATCGCCCGTCCAACCAATCACTTTTTGAGGGCATAGTCATCGAAGACGATGTCATTCTTTCACCGGGTGCAAAAATATTATGCAAAGAAGGGGTCTTACGAGTCGGGCGCGGGACGGTGGTGGGAGCTAATGCAGTGCTGCTAGAATCAACCGGTGAAGAGGAAATTTGGGCTGGCATCCCAGCTCGTCTAATCGGAAAACGTCCATGAGAGTATGTATCGTACCTCAGGTAAGTGGTGTTGGTGGAATGGTATCTTTCAAAGGGCGGCTGATCTTGGGGTTGCAAAAACGTGGTGTGGATATATGTCAGGATTTATCCGATCATCCTTACCAAGCAGTGCTAGTCATTGGCGGAACCCGCCAACTATTCCAATTATGGCAGGTTAGAAAAAAAGGTATTCCTATCATCCAGCGATTAGACGGGATGAATTGGCTGCATCGCCTAAAATCCTCATCCCTCGAAAATAGAGATAAACTTCACCACTATCTTCGATCAGAATATGGAAACTGGGTGCTGAAGTTTATCCGTAATCATCTAGCAACCAAACTAGTTTATCAAAGCCATTTCGTCCAAAGCTGGTGGAATAAGCAAGCCGGAATCATAAAAACCCCTTACCAAGTGATTTATAACGGGGTAAATCTAGAAACCTATTCACCACAAGGTAACCATTCCCGTCCAGTTAATCGGCTGCGGATTTTGTTAGTGGAAGGCAGCTTGTTAGGTGGTTATGAATGGGGATTAAACCAGGCGATTCAACTAGTGGAAGGGTTACAAAAATCTATTACCCCTTTTGAACATCTTTTTCCACAGGGTGTAGAATTAATGATCGTGGGAAAAGTGGATGGCCGAACTCAGCAATATTGGCAGTCTCATTGCAAAATTCCGATCATCTGGCATGGCATAATTCCGGCAGAGAAAATTCCTGAGCTGGATCGATCAGCTCATTTGCTATATTCTGCAGATATCAACCCAGCTTGCCCTAATGCAGTAATAGAGGCATTAGCCTGCGGTTTGCCGGTTCTGGCTTATGACACCGGTGCAATGGCAGAGATTGTTAAGGGAGATGCAGGTCGGATTGTCCCTTACGGAGGTAATCCCTGGCGCTTGGATGAACCAGATGGAACGAACTTAATAAATGCAGGCATCGAAATGGCTCAGGATCAAGCGCGATTTCGACGGGCAGCTCGCCAACGCGCCGAAGAGGTATTTGATGTCGAAACAATGGTTGATCGATATCTTGAGTTGATGAGTTAATTTAAATTCTTTATTCGAAAAGATAAAATTCTTTGCAGCGATGCTAATTTCAATATAAAATTAATATAAGTATGGCATCCATGGAACGTTTGTTAACCTTTTTTTTTAGTTTATTTCCCATGTCAATTAAACGTTCAATTTACCGGATTCCGTGGCTGGCTAATAGCGTCCGCCAAACCTTGAACAAAATCCTTCCTTATGGACTCAGCCAGGTTGAGATCAGTGCCGGCTTATTGCAAGGTTATCAGATGTCCCTAGATTTACAGCAAGAGAAGGATTACTGGTTAGGAACTTATGAACCCAATTTACAAGATGCTATACGAGATTGGGTTAAACCCGGCATGACCGCTTATGATATCGGCGCCAACGTTGGTTACATAACCTTGATGCTGGCTCGCAGGGTGGGGAGCAGCGGACAAGTATTGGCTTTCGAACCCCTCCCTCCTAATGTCGAACGTTTAAAACTGAACATGGAATTAAACCATCTAGACGAAAGGGTTGAGATATACCCTATGGCAGTAATTGACGAAACAAAACAGGTGGAATTCTGGAGCGGACCATCGGATGATATGGGCAAAGTAGCTGGCTCAGCCGGGCGTGAGGGTATCACTTATTCAACCCGCTTTCCTATTCCCGCCGTATCCCTGGACGATTTTGTCTTTAAACAGGGTCATCCTATCATGAATGTCATTAAAATGGATATTGAAGGAGGCGAGGTTTTAGCCTTAGCTGGGATGAAACAATTGTTACTCGAAATTCAACCCTTTGTCTTCCTGGAATTACATGGAAAAGAATCAGCCCAAGTAGCCTGGCAAATTTTTCGAGCTGCAAATTATACAATGACTCAAATGGGCAAAGGTTATCCGCCAGTTATGTCACTGGACCAATTAGATTGGAAATCCTACCTAGTGGCTTTTCCCCCTCACTTTGAGAGGCATGGCTTGAAATGAGCGAACTCAGCATCCGATTAGGTATCCAACAGCGGGTTTTACCCGATTACCGCGCAGTTTTTTTTGAGACATTAGGGCAACATGCTCCACGGGGGCTAGCTGTCTTCGGTGGTAAACCACTTCCCCAAGAAGGAATTAAACCTTTAAGTGAGTTAAGAGGTGTCCAGCTCTTCTGGGGGAAAAACTTCCATCTTTATAATCCCAATCATCCCTTATTCCTATGTTGGCAGAAAGATCTTTCTTCATGGTTGAATTGTTGGCGGCCCCAAGCTCTGATCGTTGAAGCGAATCCCCGCCTGTTATCCAATCGGAAGGCAATCCAAAAAGTGCATAAGCGGGGTGGAATTGTCTTAGGCTGGGGGTTAGGCGCACCAGTTTTAGAAGGTGCATTTTCTCAATTGCGCCGCCGAGAAAGACTGGCATATCTGAACAACCTGGATGGCATAATCGCTTACAGCCAGCGTGGAGCAGATCAATATTGTGGCTTAGGAATCCCAAAAGAGCGTGTATTTGTAGCGGTGAATGCAGCTTTACCGAAACCCTCTGCACCTCCTTATCATCGCCCCCTGCCAGTTACCAACCAATTCCAGGTTCTGTTTGTGGGTAGGTTACAGCAGCGAAAACGAGTTGATTTGCTCATTCGAGCTTGCGCTGCCCTTCCTAAAGAAATGAAGCCACTATTAATGATCGTCGGTGATGGACCCGCCCGCCAGGATTTGGAAAGGATAGCCTTAGAGATCTTTCCAAGCACTCTTTTTTTAGGAGATCAACGTGGTGAGGCATTAGACCAAACTTTCAAGCAAGCAGACCTGTTCGTGTTACCCGGAAGTGGCGGTTTAGCTGTTCAACAAGCTATGGCTTATGCCTTACCGGTAATTGTAGCAGAGGGAGATGGAACCCAAGAAGACCTGGTCAACTCAAAGAATGGTTGGGTAATTCCGTCTGATGATCTAAATGCTTTACAAAATGCACTTCATCAAGCGCTCAGTGACATTCGTCGTCTGCGCCAGATGGGCTTAGAATCCTATCGAATCGTGGCTGAGGAAGTAAATGTAGAGAACATGGCTGAGACCTTTATTGCAGCCATAGAGAAAATCAAGATCCTGACTGGAATTATATAATCAAATTGTTCCTTGAAGTGCTCGCGTAGGGGCGGGTTTGTCTGGCGTTATCAATGTCTCAAAATGTCAGCTATGATAACTATCAATCTTGACCGTTATTTTAGTCAAACCCGCCCTTACAAGATCACCTTCACCTCAAGATGCCAATTTTGCTTGCTATCAACCTTGCTGACTCCAGATTTGGAGTGCTGAAGCTTGCTTCAGCAAAACCGCAGGCAAGCTGGCTGACCCCACATCTCGAATGCATTATTTATTCATTTAGGATGACCACTTTGGTCATGACATCTCCCTGCTGAATTGCATCGACTACATCTTGCCCTTTGCTAACCTTCCCGAACACTGTATGTTTCCCATTTAGGTGAGGTTGTGGAGAATGAGTGATGAAAAATTGACTCCCATTGGTATTTGGACCAGCATTTGCCATGGATATCACTCCCTTCTCATGGGTAAGGGGATTGTCTTTTACTTCATCGGCGAACTTGTACCCAGGACCACCCCGACCTGTTCCAGTTGGGTCACCCCCTTGAATCACAAAATTACTCACAACCCGATGAAAGATTACGCCATCGTAGAAACCATTCTGAACAAGAAACACAAAATTATTTACCGTAAAAGGGGCATGTTGGGGATAAAGCTCCAATTCGATATCTCCCTTTTCCGTTTGAATGACAGCATGAATGACTTTGTCTGTAGCAATTGTCATTTGAGGCGGCTTGTTCCATTGTAAATTTGCCATTATTAACATCCTTTCTACATATTATTATCCTGATTTTACTCTACCTCAATCAAAAAAACCACTTACAGCAAAAATAGTTAACCATTGCCAAGTTTACAAAATAGATGTAACCTTAAATTATGAAAATTGTATTTTTAGCAGATGGACGTTCCCCGATAGCCAGCAATTGGATACGCTATTTTTGTGAGCAAGGCGATGAAGTCCATTTAGCCTCATTCTATCCTTGCCAACCGCACTTATCCCTTGCCTCCCTCAAAATGATTAAACTACCCTATCTAACAGTCAGTAATACTCCCAACACTGAGGAACTAAATCTATTGCGCCGATTATTGCCCGTTCAGATACGCACTGCTTTACGTCAGCGCCTCGTCCCTTATGGGATCTCAAGCGCCTCTGCTGAATTCCAGAAATGGATTAACCAAATCCAGCCCCAAATTATCCATGCCCTGCGTATCCCTTATGAAGGAATGGTGGCAGCAGCATCCGATCCTGAATTTCCATTGATTGTCTCGGTTTGGGGCAATGATTTCACCTTGCATGCTCCAGCTACCCCGCAGATGGGAAAGCTGACTCGCTTAACCCTAGAGCGCCTGGATGGTCTCTTTGCAGATTGTCAGCGGGATATCCGATTAGCCCACATCTGGGGTTTA
>DHFN01000228.1 GCA_002402275.1 Anaerolineales bacterium UBA4823 | reverse complement strand
AAATAACGAAAGGCGGGTCGCCCCTGCATTGTTGATACACAAGCTAGCTTATTGACTCCAATATTGGAATATCCTTAATCCTTTCGTAAGGGCGACCCAACATCTCTATGGCGCACGTCATAAGGCACTGGATTAATAACCTTAACCAGAAAAATAACGAAAGGCGGGTCGCCCCTGCATTGTTGATACACAAGCTAGCTTATTGACTCCAAAATTGAATGAGGTAGTTATGAATAAAGATGAATTTCTCGAAAAACTTCACCAAAACTCTCGTCCAGTAGTCGTTGATTTTTGGGCAGAATGGTGTATGCCTTGTCGGGCGATGGAACCTGTCCTAAAAAGAGTGCAACAAACCTATCAAGATAAAGTTGATCTCTGGCGAATCAATACCGATGAAGAATCAGAGCTTAGCCATGCATTGGGCATCATGGGCATTCCAACCCTGATTGCTTATAAAAACGGGGAACAAATTGTCCGACATACTGGCGGTCAATCTGACGCTGGTATCCAAAACATATTCGAAGCAGCCCTATCCGGTGTCAAACTAGTCAACCCTGGCATCAGACCAGTTGATCGGACTATTCGGCTGATTATCGGTCTTGTCTTGATTGCTTTTGCATTTCAACCAGGTTTCTCTTGGGTTTGGGCGGTTTTTGGAGCAGTCATTCTCTTCAGCGCAGTTTATGATCGCTGCCCAATTTGGAAAGCCATAACCAGCCGAATGAAACACTCCTAAACGAGACTGGAGGAAAGATCGAAATTACTTTGAACATTGAAGACCCAAAGAAATATGAAATATCCCTTTATTAAATAGTGTGCTTATCGTTTCTTTAATCATGTTCGAACTTGTGGAAAACTATTTTCCTAATGAAACTCATCCATTAACCTGAAACACGAAACACCATACCTATCGGTGTTGGGAATTTGGGGGTGATGAAAAAATGGCGTTCCTTCATCCTTACGAAAAGCCATTCCAACCGTCTCGTTCGACACATAAACCATGATAAAATCCAATCTTAAGGTGACTATGGATTATCTATATTAATAGAAATATCACTCTTAACCAATAGAAATATGCTCAAAGCAATCATCTTTGATTTCGACGGTTTAATTTTAGATACCGAAAGTCCTCTTTATCAAGCTTGGAAGGATTTGTTTGCTCAATATGGCAAAGACTTACCCTTAAGCCAATGGGCCGCCATCATCGGAACGGTTGACGATGATTTTGATCCCCTCAAGGATCTCGAAACACAACTGGGATATCCATTATCCAATCGAGCGATGCTCCGAACTCAGGTGGAAAAACAAACCTTGCAGCAACTTCAAAACCAAAGCAGCCTGCCCGGCGTAGAAACTACTCTCCAGGAAGCTAAAAAACAAGGATTGAAAATCGGACTGGCTTCCAGCTCTAATCGCGAATGGGTAGGAGGGCATCTGAAACGGCTGGGGTTAGAGAGCTATTTTGACTGCGTTCGTACTTTTAGTGAGGTTGGCTGTGCCAAACCCGACCCACTGCTTTACCAATCGGTGCTGGAATGCCTATCAGTCTCTCCTCAGGAAGCGATTGCTTTAGAAGACTCACCCAACGGGATAACCGCAGCTGTAGAAGCCGGCGTTTTTTGCATCGCTATTCCCAACCCGCTCACCCGCCGTCTTGACCTTTCCCATGCTAACCTACACCTGAACTCGCTTGAGGAACTCGATCTCGTAGAAATCCAAAAACACCTCAATGGGGAAAATGGAATATACTCTTCCATCTTATACGCCTCAGATTGAGCCAAATTATGTGAATCCATAATTAGTTGGCTTTAAAATAACAGTGAATGTGTCGATCGGATTTTTAATAAACAACAGGCATCCTTGATTGTTTGGATGCCTGCTGATCAAACGAACATTCTTATGATTGGATCACTTTGCAATCAACGGAAAATAATAGTAGTGGTCGAATATTTTTACAACCTCTGCTTTTTGAGTATCCGGTGTAGCTGCATTATGATGATAGAGTAACAATAAATCACCCGCATCTCTACCAGCAGTGTAATCTACATAAAGAGGGATAGGACCACCTGGCACCCAGGCGGGTAAACCGGTATAGCCGGCAGTAGTATCCAAAGCTGGTTTTGCTGCGTCATAACTCATCACATCACTGATGTCAATAACACCATTGGTATCATATGGAGCAAATGTTACTACATAGAAATCAAAACTAGGATCGCTATCGGTGAGGAAATCTGCAGTATAAACCGGAAGCACAGCCACATCATTATTGAATGCAATGGTATCATAGTCAGAAGGCGCTAAACCATTGACGTAATCTTCCAGATATAGATCATCGGTATTGAGGTCATAAAGCAGCGTCACAAATGTATCTGTCGGATCAGCACCACCAACTGCTTGTCCATAATTATAATTAAACAGCACGTAATCATCAGTGCCATCCTGATCTACATCAATATAGATATCAAATTCCACTTCGTTCAGCGAATTCCACAGACTTTGAGTAGCAATTCCAAAGTAAACACTGGCACTAGTGTTTTCAACGCTTCCGAAAACCTGGGCATCGGTCATCGCTCCAATGTATTTAATATCCGCTTTATCGAGTATTTTTTCGATGGTCGTATCTCCGGTCTCCATATCCTCATTTGGGCTAGATCCCATCAGCTCTAGTGCTGTCGTAAGAGAAACTTCACCTATTGGAGGAGCAGAAATATCTGTTGTATCCACCTCATTACCGGCAAGCTCAACCTCGGCATTGCCTGACCGATCTACAAAGACCTGGCTTGATTCTGCTTCCAAAGTTGAGGCGGGTCGAGGTGCAGCATAATAGGGTAATCTTAATACTGGACCGGAACTCGGGGTTAGTTGGATCAGACCACTGGATTCTGCAATCCAATAACGAGAAATCAATTGTGAAGCTGAAAGTGTTGCATCGCGTGTATGAGTCATAAGACTCGGATCCAACGCCATTTTTAGCTTAAATTGGGTTGATCCTTCGGCTGGCACGGTTACTTCCGTCAACGGGGTATCATCCATCGTTGAAAGCGTCAATGTAAC
>DHFN01000169.1 GCA_002402275.1 Anaerolineales bacterium UBA4823 | reverse complement strand
TTGCCTTAAAAGAAAATCTATTTACAACTGACGACTACGCCCGCCAATTCCAACGTGAGGCGAGCATTTTAGCAAGCCTTCGTCATCCTAATTTACCACGTGTGACCGATTACTTTGTCATTGAGGGACAAGGTCAATATCTGGTGATGGACTTTATCGAGGGGATGGATTTACACCAGCGAATTGAAAAGCATGGCACAATCTCTGAAACGGAAGCGATCCAAATTGGGATTGCAATGTGTGATGCTTTAATTTACCTATCCGAACGGACCAGTCCGATCATCCATCGTGATATTAAACCAGGCAATATCCGCATAACCCCAAATGGTCAAATTTATTTGGTGGATTTCGGGTTGGCAAAGATTTTCCAGGAAAACCAATTGACTACGACTGCTGCACGGGCGATGACTCCTGGCTATTCACCCCCAGAACAATATGGAACAACTCGAACTGATCCCCGTTCCGACATCTATTCATTAGGTGCAACATTATATGCAGCGGTAACTGGTACAATCCCAGAAGATGGATTGGACCGGTTGATGGGGCATGCGGCACTGACTCCGGTAAAAAAGAGAAACCGTCACATCTCTGGAGCTTTTGAAGCGTGCATCGAAAAATCTTTGGAAGTAAAGCCCGAAGATCGTTTTTCGACAGCCAGAGAATTTAAACAAGCGTTATTGGATATAAAGAAATCGCTCCAAAATATTAAGGAAGGTGAACAAAGCATCCTGAATCAAGAACCGGAAGCAAGTAATTCTCTTACCAGTGATAAACAGGATAATAATACATACAATGCTTTGGGTAACTTGAATCTCAATCAACCAAAATCGGAGGTTGAACAACCCGCATCTCTTTCCAGAGGAAGTTTGATCCTCATTTTCCTTATAATAGGCAGCGTTATCACCTTTTTCTTCTGGCAATATAACCGCTTCGGAGATCATATTGTGGAAACGGTAAAACCTCAGACGCAACTTGCTACCCAAAACATGATGAGCAGCTTCGAAAATCAACCTTCCCCATCAGGAACATCTACTCCAACCAAACCAAAACCCCCAACCTTAACGGTACAACCAGAGAGCAAAACTGAAAACAATCCAATTTTCCCCGTCACCAAAGAAATCTCGCCAACACCACTTGGGGGAGGCGCGAGTCAGATTGCTTTTGCCTCCAATCGGAGTGGTGTCAATCAAATCTACATCATGAATTTAGATGGCAGTGGGTTATTTCAGGTAACTGATATTGAAGAAGGAGCTTGTCAGCCAGATTTTTCTCCTGACGGAATGCGTATAGTCTTTATTTCTCCCTGTTTGAATAACCGCGAGCTGTATCCAGCAGCAGGTATGTTTATTATCAACTTGGATGGGACAAATATCGTTCCTTTGCCAAGCGTGCCAGGAGGAGATTTCGATCCAGATTGGTCACCCGATGGCAAAACTATTTTGTTCACATCCTTAAGAATTGTTCAACGTCCGCGCCTTTACTTGATGGATTTATCGTCCTTTAATATCAATTTATTGTCTGAAACCTATAGCGCGGATTATCAGGCAGCTTGGTCGGCAGATGGGAATAGGATAGTTTATATCTCCAGAAATATGGGTTCAGCAAACATCTGGACGATGAATGGAGATGGGAGTGACCAAAAGAGGGTCACAACCAGTGGTTCTTTTATTGATTCTGCCCCGGTTTGGTCGGTTATAGGTTCGAATATTGTATTTACCCAAGTTCCTATAGAGGGAGGAATTCCCTGCTTAGCTACAGTTACTTTTACGGATGGAGAGTTGATCGAATCTAGATTTGATTTTGGACCTATTCCCGTGCGCGAAGCTACTTTTTCACCCGATGGATTATGGTTGATTTTTGAAAGTTGGCCTGAAGGCACAAATCATGATATCTATATCAGTTCTGCAAGCGGTGCGGGAAGGCAACAAATTACAAATTTCGATTCGAATGAATTTGACGCAGTTTGGCGCCCCATTTTGTGATTATTGATTCTCAGTCTGAGTGAGTATATACTCACAGTTTGAATTTTGATATTTACTACCCGGTTTGATAATTAGCTGCCATTCTTGTATCATGGGGGAAACGTCGAAAGCAAGATAAGTACGCCATGCGGATTGGGGATGTATTTTATCCTGATAGAAATTATCACCCCTGCGGATGTAAAGATAGTTTGTAGCAGCTGGATGGGGGGTAATATCATATTGATTCGTTTCGAAAAAATAATGAAGATGATAATCCTCATTAAACATCTGAATATCTTGACCGAAATAATTTATGGCTTCCAAGTGGATGATCAAGAATGACCCGACAGCATGGTGTTCGAATAAGTCTTTCTCTAATTCAACGGGAAATAAAATATGGAAAATTATCCTGGAGCAAATTGTTTCAGTGGAAAGAGGTATTGATGTTTCAGTGGATTGGGGTGGGGTTTCAATTGTCGGCGTGGGATGATTGATCCTGGTAATTGAAGGTTCTGGTAAGGTGGTTATTACCGGGGGATAGAGTGTAAACAATACCTCAGATAGATTAGAAACCCCTTTACAGCTAAGAGTACCAAGAATGAAAAATATTATCAGAAAAATAATGCATAACTTAATTAATTGAATGGATTTCAATTTTGCCTTCATCTCCATCTAAGAAGATTTCAGTTCCATCAGGGATTTTTTCAATTGATATGTGATCCACACAAGGGATTTCTGCAATAATACAACCCACGGCTGTGATTGGTTCACATTCCCAATTGATAATCGCGAGCGGCGCGTGACCATTTTGTTTTAAACGATATAAAGTGTAAGAACCTACGGTTGAGCCTGTTCCAGTTGGAAAAACCAGAATTTTATTAGCAATCGTTTCTCCTCTCCGATCATGGTCTTTTTGAACAATGATCCCAGTATCCGGATCGATTCCGCCGAAAAAGGAGATCATTTGTTGGGAAACGAGGGTTACTCCTTTTACTTTACCCTGATAGATGGAGCGACCAATTATTTCCATAAAAAGTTAGTTCCTTGTTTGAGTGGCAAATTGAATAATTTGTTCAAGAGATAATAAAGCCGGGTCAAAATTATTTTTTGATTTACCATAAAAGTAAGCTTTTGCAGAATCAGTCAGCATTCCCTGGAAGCGATTCTTTATAGGAGCAACAACACAACAAGTATCAGTTGCGAATTTTATCCCCGCCTTTTCGATGATACTTGTGTAACCAAGCTGATCTGCCATTTCCTTTGTCTTTCGGGCAGTGGTCAGCCAAAATTCTATTCTGACCTGTTTTCCCTCCACTAATTCTGCTATCCGTCTAATTTCAGCGAAGGATAGATGAGGACAACCTAGACTAATAAAATTAATTTCCCCAGCTGAGAAATCTCCTAATTTGTCCAATTCTTGTTGAAATTCACTTTTAGATATTTCAATCCATCGATCAGGAGTAGGATAATGATTCGCCTCGGGAGTTATGTCTGCGATATGGAATAAAGCTAAGCCCCCATACGTTGCAATGCTGGCTGAAAAAGATTTCATCTCTTCGATGCTCATATCCTTTAATCCTCGGATGAGGGGAATCGGTTTTTCCCCTGCTAGGGTAATCTTTTCCCCGATTAATTTAGCGAGAGCGCCAAAAAGGTGTGTTCGGAATTCGGTGGTTGGAAGATCAAATTCAAGGTTGATTCCAATCTCGGGAACACGATACTCATCGAGATGAAATCCATAATAGGCTGTTCTGCCAGTCAAAGCAGAGGC
>DHFN01000122.1 GCA_002402275.1 Anaerolineales bacterium UBA4823 | reverse complement strand
CCTTCCGGCGGTATAGCCGAATCTCAAAAATGCTTTAAAATTTGTCTTACAATTAATTTTAGAGGTAAAATATTTCTGCCTAAAAGGACGGTCAATTGCCAAATTTCAATAAAGTTGGATTATACTCAATGAGGACTCATATTAATGCTAGTATAATGGTTTTAGGAGGTTGAAATTGTCTATAAAACAACCCAATGCAAAAAATTGTTTCGTTTGTGGGGTAGATAACCCGGTTGGTTTACACCTTAGTTTCGAAGAGCAAAGCCCCGGAGAGGTTACTGCCGATTGTATCTTGGAAGAAAAATACGAAGGCTATCCCGGAATTGTCCATGGAGGGATTGTGGCTTCGATGTTGGATGAAATTTCCAGCAGAGCCTTAATGGGCAATCCTGATCAACCTCGTTTTCCCTTTACAGCCCGGATAAATGTCCGTTACCGGAAACATGTGCCGGTAGGACAACCCCTTCATCTCCGAGGTTGGATGGGCAAAGACGACGGTAAACGGGCAGTTGTCTATGCCTCTATCTCCGATCAAGCCGGGAATGTCCTCGCCGAAAGCGAATCTTTAATGGTGGACATACCGCCAGAGATGTATCATGGTTTAGTTTTGGAAGACCCGACTTGGAAGCGAGACGATAATAAGGAGAATAAATGATCGAAGAATATTACCGTCCTGAATCCCTTCCTGAAGCGGTAGTAATTATCAAGCAGAAAGGTCGCTCGGGAAGAATTCTGGCTGGGGGAACAACCCTGAAAAAATGGAGTGAACAAACCGCAGCGGTGATTGACCTTCAAGCGTTGGGTTTAAGCCAAATCGAATACCGAGCAAAGGAGATGGCATTAGGAGCCACTCTCACCCTTGCAAATATGGCGGCTATTCCTACCCTACCAAGCGCCTTGCAAATAGCCATCAAGCTGCAAGCCAGCTATAATCAGCGTCAATCAGCTACTGTAGTGGGCAGCCTGCTTTCGGCGGATGGTCGTTCCACTTTTGCAACCGCAATGCTGGCATTAAATGCTCGGCTGGTATTATTCCCACCTCAAAAGGATCTTTGCTACTCGGATATATTAGCGCTCGGTAATGAAGTCATCGAAGGGCAAATTGTAACTGCAGTTGTCATCCCAACCAAGATTAAGTTTGCTTTTCATTCTGTTGCCCGCACTCCCAATGACCTACCTCTGGTATGTATTGCCCTGGCGCGCTGGGATTCAGGTCGGATCCGCTTAGCCGCAGGGGGTTGGGGGAAAGTACCATTGCTTGTGCTGGATGGAATCGGCGCTCAAGAGGTCTCGCTAGCTGTCCGCAGCACATTTAGCCGGGCGGGGGATGAATGGGCGAGTGCTGAATATCGAACGGATGTCGCCGGGGTTTTGGCGAAACGTTGTTTAGATGATTTAGATTCTCCTGCAGATTCGTAATGGATGCCAATCATTAGAGGTATAAAATGGAAATTAACCTAAGGATCAATCAAACCCTTTTTACGCTCTCCGCTTCTCCTTCAGATACCCTATTAAAAGTATTGCGCACTTTAGGGTTTTTTGGTGTAAAAGAGGGCTGTGATAAAGGTGAATGCGGTGTCTGTGCAGTTTTGTTCGACGGCAAACCAGTCAATTCTTGTCTCATACTGGCTGCCCAAGCCGAAGGTCATGAGATCGAGACGATTGAGCACCTTGGCGACCATCCCCAGCAAGGGTGGAAAACCGGTTTGGGCTTGCATCCGATTCAACAAGCATTTATCCAGAGCGGAGCAATCCAGTGTGGTTATTGCACTCCCGCCCAAATTTTAGCTGCTAAAGCATTGTTAGAAAATAACCTCAACCCTACTGAAGCTGAGGTACGCGAAACCCTCTCGGGGGTATTATGCCGCTGTACCGGCTATCTCAAACCAGTCCAGGCTGTCTTGCGGGCAGCCGCCTATTTGCGAGGTGAACAGCTTCCGTCACTAGATTTTGGCGCAGAGGAAAGTGGATATCCTCTGATCTTTCCAAAAAATGATCAGCCAGAATCCCCGGCGCTAAATCAAATCCCCCGAATAGCGACCAAGGTGATGCCTAGAGTTGTCCTTTCGCCCAAAACCGAAGCTCATCAAGCCATCGGAAAACCGGAAATCAAAGTGGACGCAATAAAACTAGCCCAAGGCAAGCCTGCTTTTAGCGCTGATTATGAAATCCGCGGTATGTTATATGCCAAAGTGCTACGCAGCCCATTTCCGCATGCCCGCATTAAACAGATCGACACCAGCCGTGCACGTGCTTTAAAAGGTGTCGCAGCCGTGCTGACCTGGCAGGACATCCCCCGGGTTGTCTATTCCACCGCCGGACAATCCGATCCCATTCCTGGCCCCTTGGATACTTTCTCCCTGGATAACAAAGTTCGGTTTGTGGGAGATCGGGTTGCGTTTGTTGCCGCAGAGAGTGAAGAGATCGCTGAACAAGCATTAAAATTAATTGACGTCGAATATGAACCTTTGCCAGCAGTGCTTGATTCTACACTAGCAATGCAGCCTCAATCAGCATGCATTCATGATGAACCAGAGTATGTAAATTTTGGTGATTCTGACCCCGCTCGAAATCTAGCCGGTAAAATTCATATTGATATCGGGGATGTCGAGCAAGGTTTTAGCGAGGCAGACTATATTTTTGAAGGTGATTATGAAGTGCCCAAGGTGCAACAAGCCCACTTAGAGCCCCATGTAGCACTTAGCTATTGGGACGAGGATGATCGTTTGGTGATCCGCACCAGCACCCAAGTGCCTTTCCATGTCCGCCGTCAAATTGCACCACTCTTAGGACTGCCCATCAAGCGAATTAGGGTGGTCAAGCCACGCATCGGTGGAGGATTTGGTGGAAAACAAGAAGTCCTCATAGAAGATGTGGTGGCTCACCTGACCATTGCAACCGGGCGTCCGGTGTTTTACCAAATGACACGTGCAGAAGAATTTACTGCTGCCCGTTCACGCCATCCCATGCGCGTTCACATGAAAACCGGGGTGAAAAAAGATGGCACAATCACCGCGAATGCCATGCGTGTGCTCACAGACACTGGGGCGTATGGCTGTCATGCCATGACAGTTACTGGAAATACCGGCCATAAAGCAATGGCACTTTATGTTGGCGATGGGCAATATCGAAAAAACCCAAACATCCAATTCCATGCCGATATTGTTTACACAAATCATTCACCAGCGGGCGCCTTCCGTGGTTATGGGGTGCCCCAGGGTTATTGGCCAGTTGAACGGCATATTGAAAAGATTGCCCGGGCACTCCATCTTGACCCCCTTGAGTTTCGTTTGAAAAACACCCTCCGAGCTGGTGAGCTTCATCCTTTCAGTACTGCCTGGAGTGAGGGACGGGAACCACGCCCCGAGTATATCGCCACCTGTGGTCTTGAAGAATGTGTGCGCCAAGGGAAAGCTGCTATAGGATGGGACCAAAAATACGGCATTGAAAATTGGCATCACATTTCTGGAAAACCCTACCTAAGGCGTGGAATTGGAGTGGCGCTCGTCATGCAAGGTACTGCGATTCCCTATTTGGATATGGGTGGCGCAAGTATAAAAATGAATGATGATGGCTCCTTTA
>DHFN01000159.1:1872-4229 GCA_002402275.1 Anaerolineales bacterium UBA4823 | reverse complement strand
GGGCTGTAGGTATTGACCAATTGTGAGGATATCCACTCCTCAGGCGCGTTGATCTCGCATTACAACTTGCACTTCTTCGAAGGTTTCTCCAACGCCAAAAAACTCGATCCTGATGTGCTCACTAAATCGGGCATCATGGTTGGACTTGGTGAAAACCTCGAAGAAGTGCAAGAGGTAATGCGAGATCAACGCGCCTGGGGAGTGGATATCCTCACTATTGGTCAATACCTGCAGCCCAGCAAAAACCATCTGCCCATCGAGCGTTACTACACCCCGGAAGAATTTCAAGCCCTAAAAGAGTATGGATTAAAGATTGGTTTTAAATGGGTTGAAAGCGCTCCATTAGTGCGATCTTCCTATCACGCTGTTGAACAAGTACGGGCACTCAGCAAAGTTCATCAACAGCTCTATGGATAAAACCATAAGGTCCTGTCACTGCTAGGAACGTTTATCGTGATTTAGTAGTTACCTTCTCAATCAAACAGGAGATTGTTTTGGCAAAGTACGCCTCGCAATGACAAACCCCCATTTGTTGCGTAGGGGTAGCTTTCTTAGCTCATGGTTGGATTAATAGACACAATCCGATCTAGACGAAATTGGCGATTGTCCTGGCGCAGATAGCAATATGCCACCAGATAAGTAGTACCACCCACAACAAACGCTTCGATTGGTCGAATTAAACGGGTCGTTTCAAAACCGTTTCGATCAACATATACTATCTCGACATCCCGCTGAGAATCGATTGCCTCGTGTAAGGGGAGCGGGATTTGCACCGCTATAGAAGCAGTCCCGCCCGGTTGAAAAGGCTGGATTAATGGTTCCTCTGAAAAAGAAACAGAATGTTTAAAATATTGCCAGACCTGGAAGGTTGTCAAAGCATCCGCTAGGGCACGATGAGCGCCTGTTGTTTCCAATTTCAATTGTTTAGCAATCGCCCCTAAACTATTCGAGTAAAAATGACCATAATTCCTGGCAAGCTGAAGAGTGTCAATCGTTGATGAGAACCTAATTTGTTTTCCCAGACGGGAGGTTTCCATTTCCAAAAAGCTTAAATCGAATGGAACATTATGACAGATCAGGATACGGTTTTTTATACGAGCAAGGACCTCTTCTACGATTTGGGAGAAAAGGGGAGCGTTAACTAACAAATCATCTGAAAGCCCATTTACCGCAGCAGCCCCTGGTGAAATCGGTCTTTGTGGATTGACCAGACTGCTGTAGGTTTCCTCAATCTGATCCCCTTGTGCTAAGACTAAACCCACCTCACAAATCCGGTCTCCGAAGCGCGGGTTTAATCCAGTGGTTTCCACATCCAATACCACAAAGCGCGTTTCTTCATTTATAATATCCATCTTCTTCTTGAATTTAACCCCTATCTTAATCCATAAAGCCGAAATGGCTCTATATATTTATAAACCGCTCTGGAGAGTTGCTTGGGTAGCCCATTGAAGGAGTGGCGTGGCATATAAACTCAACACCACCACCATCACTGCTGTTACAGCAGCGACCACTTTCAACCAGATATCGCTCTCCAGTTGAGGTTCACCTTCCTGCATATACATGATGATCACCACTCGCAAATAGTAGTAAGCAGAGATCAGCGAAGTTACCACGGCAATGATTGCCAGACTAACAAACCCGCCATCCAAGACAGTCCGGAACAAATAGAATTTCCCCAAGAAACCCAAAGTTGGGGGAACTCCAATGAATGAAAACATAAAAATAGCCATCGCAGCCGCCCAGCCGGGATATTTTTTTCCCAAACCGGCATAATTTTGTAACGTCAATCCCTTCCCCGCTGTCTTTTCAAGAGCAATCACAACCGCCCAAGCACCAAAATTGGTGAGTGCATACGATACTAAGTAAAACAACGCTGATGAAACTGCATCCGCTGCAACGTCCTGCTTCCCAATCGTCACCATGACCATTAAGATATAACCAGCATGAGCAATACTGGAATAGGCTAACATGCGCTTGATATTACTTTGGGCAATTGCGACAATGTTTCCAAATATCATAGTGAGCGCAGATAGCACCCAAAAGATGGGTACCAATGTGCTGGAAAGATATGGAAAAGCCAGCAAAAACACCCTCAGTAAAGCAGCAAAACCAGCAGCTTTAGCTCCGATTGCCATAAAAGAAGTGACTGGAGAAGGGGAACCTTGATAAACATCCGGTGTCCACATATGAAACGGAACGGCTGCCACTTTAAAGCCAAAGCCAACCAGAATTAACCCTGCCCCAACACTCAATAGCACTATGGATGCTTTGCCGGTGTTCACTGCCTGAATAATATTCACAATCGCTGTACTTCCCGTTGCGCCAAACACCAAAGCCACACCATAGACGACAAAACC
>DHFN01000159.1:0-1854 GCA_002402275.1 Anaerolineales bacterium UBA4823 | reverse complement strand
CAATTCCAATGCAATAAATACTACAATGAGATCGGCGGCAATCCCCATTAACATCATGCCGGTGAGAGAGAACAACATCAGCGTATAATATTCACTTCGATCGATATTATTTCGTTTTAAGTATCCATATGCGAGCGCAATGGCGAACAATCCGCTGACAAGAAATAGTCCATGGAGGAAAGCGCCAAATCCATCAACCATTACCATTCCATTAAATGCAGTCCGGGGTTGATTAAACTGAGGGAGAGTAAAATAAAAGGAAATGATCAAGATTAAAGCTGCCAACGTGGCGGTGATTCCCTTTCGATCACGGGCAATAACGATATCCACCAATACGAGAATAACCGACCCGATCGAAATGACCACCAGGGGAAGAATAACCAATAGATCATCCCATTTCATAGCTGTCCTCGATAAATAAACCAAGATATCTCGCCAAACTCATTCTGCTGCTCCCTCTTTTCATAAGCCTATGGTAATCCTGCCATACTAGCTCCAAACCCCGCCAACAGTTTTGTTACTGCGGGTGCCATGAGATTAAAGAATGGTTTTGGATACAACCCTATCCAAAAGATCATAATGATAAGGGGAACCAGGGTGAGAATTTCCCGCCAATTTAAATCTTTCAGCTTCTTATTTTCTTCTTTATCAACCGCTCCAAGGAAAAGTTTTTGGAACATCAACAACATATAGATCGCGGCTAAAATCACTCCGGTGGCAGCAAAGCCTGCGTAAAGATAGGACCCCAGCGAGCCTCCCGTTTGACCTGCCTGCCAAGCGCCCAGTAAAATAGTGAACTCACCCACAAACCCATTCAAGCCTGGTAAACCCATCGAAGACAATGTAACGATGAGTGTCAACGCTCCATAGACCGGCATCACCTTCCACAAGCCACCGAAGGCATCCATCTCGCGGGTATGGCGTCTTTCATAAATCATTCCCACAATTAAAAACAAAGCCCCCGTGCTCAAGCCATGGTTGATCATCTGTAAAATCCCGCCTTCAATTCCCTGTGGATTCAAAGCAAATAACCCAAGCATCACAAAGCCGAGGTGGCTCACTGAAGAATAAGCAACCAATTTCTTGACATCTTTTTGGGCGTACGAGACCGCTGCTCCGTAGATAATCCCGATGACAGCCAGCAGAGCCACCCAAGGTGCCAACTTCACTGCTGCATCTGGGAATAAGGAGAGATTAAACCTTAGAAATCCATAAGTACCCATCTTCAGCAACACACCCGCCAAGATAACCGAACCAGCGGTAGGGGCTTCAACATGCGCATCGGGTAACCAGGAATGGAGGGGCCACATGGGCACTTTGATAGCAAAAGCTGCCCCAAATGCCAGGAATAACCAGGTTTGGAGGTTAGGGGGAATTTTTCCAGCGGCAATCAATTCAGGGAGGGAGAATGTACCAGCCCAAATTCCTAACCACAAAATAGCGAGCAACATTAATATTGAACCAGCCATGGTATACAGAAAGAATTTAATGGCTGCATACATCCGTCGTGGACCGCCCCAGATGCCGATCAAGAAATACATCGGTACCAGGGTAAATTCCCAAAAGATATAGAATAAAAACAAATCTAAAGCCAGGAATACTCCCACCATTCCCACTTCGAGGAGTAAAAAGAAGATCATAAATTCCTTAACCCGATCTTCGACAGCAGTCCAGGTACCCAATATAGAAATTGGTGTCAGGAAAGTGGTCAAAAGAAGGAGCAAAATGCTCAAGCCATCCACCCCCAAGTGATAAGAGATATCCCAATTCGCCACTTGAATCCAAGACCGTTTAATTTCTAATTGAATACCGGGGTTGCTAGCCTGAAACTGATTCAGCACAAAAAGCGAAATC
>DHFN01000194.1 GCA_002402275.1 Anaerolineales bacterium UBA4823 | reverse complement strand
CCTGTTTTCAAGACAGGCGCCTTAAGCCACTCGGCCATCCCTCCGTTTGACAAGAGGATTACCCTCCGGCGCGAAGGATTTTACCATATATTTGTACCACTCACATACCTTCTTCACATCCTATTCATAGCTTCTTCATATCTCCCCGGTATATTTCAATTAATTCTAAACGGAAAATATTCTACAAAAGGAGTTGAAAAATGTTGAAAAAAATCTTATATATGGTAGCTGGCGGAGTGATTGCAACCTTGGTTTTAGGGGTAGCTGGTTTCGCCTATGCCCAAACCCAAACCCCACCGGCGAGTGTTCCTAATACTTTGAATTATGGACAAGGTGGTAATTTTAGTGGAAGGATGGGGCGGTGGAATCAATCCGGTTCATATGGATTAATGCATCCCTATCTGATAGATGCAATGGCGACCAAGTTAGGGATTTCCGCCGGAACATTGCAGAGCGAACTTACTGCTGGAAAAACAATGTTTCAAATAGCTCAGGAACAAGGAATTAGCGAGGATGAGTTTAAAACCCTCGTGGCAGAGGCAGCCCAAGATGCGGTAGCGAAAATGGTCGCGGATGGAGTGATAACCCAATCACAATCGGAATGGATGGTTCAGCGAACACAAACGATGTTACAGAATGGGTTTGGCTTTGGTTTAGGGGGAGGATGTATGAATGGATATCGGGGTGGGTCTAGAGGTAGATGGTCACTAACACCAGATAACGGTTCATAAAGATGATGTAAATTTTGCAAAATGGCGGGGGGGGGAGAAAACTCCCCCGCCTTTTCGTTTGTTGGTTATAATCAGCCATCAATAAACAGATTAGGTGAGATATGAATAAAATTCCAGTTGCTATCCTTGGGGCTACCGGTATGGTAGGACAACGCTTTGTCCAATTATTGGATCAACATCCATGGTTTCAAGTGGTCGCATTGACTGGTTCAGATCGAACGATTGGCCAACCTTATATAGAAGCTTGCCATTGGGTTTTGTCAACGCCGATGCCAGATTGGGCAAGGAATATGAATATGGTAGCTACAAGTGTAGGGGCATTTGATGCTCGTGTAGTTTTTTCAGCTCTTCCCTCATCCTTGGCTAGGGAATGGGAACCTTGTTTTGCCGAGATTGGTATGGTAGTGTGTTCGAATGCATCGGCATATCGTATGGAAAATGATGTGCCCATCCTCATTCCAGAGGTGAATGCTGATCATATTGAGCTGATAGCATCCCAGAGGAAAAATCGGGGCTGGAAAGGAGCCATTATCACGAATTCAAATTGTACCAGCACGGGTTTAACCATTGTATTGAAGTCTTTGTTGGATCCATTTGGAGTAAAGGCAGTTTTTGCTGTTTCATTACAGGCGTTATCTGGTGCGGGTTACCCCGGAGTGGCGTCTTTGGATATATTGGATAATGTAATGCCTTATATTTCTGAAGAGGAAGAGAAGGTCGAGCAAGAACCGCGCAAGATGCTGGGCAAATTGAACCAGGGTCAGATTGATTTTGCCCCATTTCCAATATCAGCCCATACCAATCGGGTGGCAGTCAGCGAAGGTCATTTGGTTTGTTGCAGCATTCAACTTATAAAGAAAACCTCGTTGGATCAAATTGTGGCTGAATTAACTCAATATCAACCCCCTCGCATTTGTAAGGATTTACCTTCCACACCCAAACCGGTTATAAAGGTTTTCGATCAGCCAGATCGTCCACAACCACGCCTTGATCGAATGATTGGAAATGGCATGACGACATCGGTGGGTCGGATTCGCTCTGATCCGATTTGGGATGTGAAGATGACCTTGCTATCTCACAATACGATTCGGGGAGCGGCTGGTGGATCAATTTATAATGCTGAATTAGCATATCAAGCAGGTTTTATCTAAAATGGCAAAGATTTTAATTATTGAAGATGAAGCGGAGCTAGTAAAGGTTTTACGTTCCTATCTGGAGAAAGCTGGCTTTGATGTGATAACCGCTCTCAGAGGTGATAGCGGTTTGGAGCTATGGAAACGGGAAAAACCCGATCTGGTTATTTTAGATTTGAATCTGCCTGGGATAGATGGTTTAGATATTGCCCGCGAGATTCGCAAGACATCTATCACACCCATCCTCATGTTGACTGCCCGAGTGGAAGAGGCTGACCAACTAGTGGGTTTGGAAATGGGTGCTGATGATTATATAACGAAACCTTTCTCCCCTCGTTTGGTGGTGGCACGTGTACGGGCTTTGTTGAGACGAATAGCAATATCCCAATCTTCTGAGGTTCTCCATGTGCAGGATATTGAGATTGATTTAACAGCCCATCGGGTGACCAGACATGGTGACCAACTAGACTTCACTCCCACGGAATTTAATCTCCTGGTTGCCATGGCAAATCAACCAGGGCGAGTATTTACCCGTTTACAGCTGCTGGAATCTACGCAAGGGATTGCCTATGAGGGTTACGAACGGACAATTGACGCTCACATAAAAAATATTCGGGCAAAATTAGAAACAGATCCAAAAAAACCTCAGTATATTGAGACAGTGTTTGGTGTGGGTTATCGCTTTGTGAAAGATTGAATAAAATGCGTAGAAAATTAATTTTGTCATTTGCTCTGGTTGTACTAATTTCAATCGTTGGGATGGTTGGGATTGCCCGATACACTTCTGCTGGAACCGTGCGGGAGTTTATGTTCCCCGGCGGTATGATCAGCAGTACTGAACTGGTAAAATCTTTGGAAGCCTATTATCAGGAGCATCTTTCTTGGCAAGGTGTAGAGTCTTTAATCAACAGCCAGCGCGGCAATAATCAAGGTAAGGGTTGGGGATATGGTGCGGCACAAGGAGGGGGAATGATGCGTGGAAACAATGGAATGATGGGACAACGTATTCTACTGGCGGATGAAAACCGGAATATTCTATATGATAGTGATTCCCAGGCAGTACGTTTATTATCCAATGATGAAATTGCCCAATCTATTCCGCTTCACCACAATAATAAAGTAATTGGCTATCTTTTATTACAGGGGGGTATGGGGTTTACCCAAGCAGATGAACGTCAATTGGTTACCCGACTCGGCCAGGCTGCGATTTTTGCGGGTGTACTGGCTGGGACAGTGGCATTGGTGATTGCGCTGATTCTAGCTAATAGATTGCAAAAGCCTGTTCGTGATTTAACTTTGGCAGCCCAGAATCTGGCGAATGGGGACTTGGATCAATCTGTTCAAGTGGTTGGAAAGGATGAAATAGGATTGTTGGGAAGGACCTTTAACCAAATGGCTGGATCTCTCCGGAAGGATGAACAGATGCGGAAGGCTTTAACTGCTGATATTGCCCATGAATTACGCAATCCTTTAGCTGTCCAACGGGCAAACTTAGAAGCATTACTAGATGGCGTCTATCCCTTGAATAACGAGAATATTCTTCCAATTCTGGAACAAAACCAGCTATTAACCCGCTTAGTGGATGACTTACGCACCCTGGCTTTAGTAGATGCGGGACAATTGAGTTTGCAAAAAATTCCGGTAGCCATGCGGGAGTTTTGTGAGCACTTGGTAGAAATAATGCAACCGCAAGCACGCAAAAAAGGAATCCGGATTGTATTCGAAGACAATTTTAGGGAGACATCTGAGGATGATTTCATTCTTGGAGACCCGCATAGGTTGGAGCAAATCTTAGGGAATGTTCTCTCGAATGCCATTCGGTATACTCCGATTGATGGTCAGGTTAAAATCCTAATTCAAGGCGACCTAAAGGATATTATTATACAAGTACACGATAGTGGCGAAGGAATCCCCGAAGATGCTCTACCGTATCTATTTGATCGTTTTTACCGGGTGGATAAAAGCCGCAGCCGGGATCAAGGTGGAACGGGATTAGGGTTGTCAATCGCTCGTCAGTTAGCCCAAGCTCACGGAGGAAATTTAATTGCTGAAAACTCTCCCGAAGGAGGCGCAATTTTTACTCTCCGATTACCTAAAATGGACAAAAATTCAAGTACAATTAACTAAAAATGAAAGCTAATAATGTCATTCGCTTACTAGAGCAGAGAAAAATAACTTTTGAGCCATATTATTTATCCGCTGAAAAGAGAGGTGCAGTTGAAACAGCTACTTTGTTAGGTGTTGCACCTTCAGATGTTTATAAGACAATTGTTGTAACTCGATTAGAACACGGCAAGAATATCTTAGCGGTGATCCCTGGCGATCATGAAGTTGATTTGAAAGCTTTAGCAAGTGCATTGAATGAAAAGAAATTACATATTCCAACTGAGAAAGAAGCTGAACGGATAACCGGATTACAAGCTGGTGGGATTTCACCATTGGCATTATTAAACCGGGGTTTTCAGATAGTCATTGATGTCTCTGCCCAAAGTCGGGAAACATTTATCATCTCCGGCGGGCAGCGTGGATTGATGATCCGGATAACCCCGAAAGATTTAGCAGCCATAACCAACGCCCATTTTGCCGGGATTACCCGTCGGGAATATTCAATTTAATGGTATCCTTATCTATCTTTTGCGATTAATTAAGTTGGAATAGATATCCAAAAAATTGATCTTGAAGACATTATTTAATACATGTAATTTTCTTGATTATGGAGAGATATGGATGAGCGAGCAAACTTATGAGAATGAATCTAACCCTATTATCATTGCCCGCGATGTACATAAATGGTATGGGCGCTTCCATGCCTTACAAGGAATCACTATGGAAGTATATAAAGGGGAAGTGGTGGTTATTTTTGGAAAGTCCGGCTCTGGTAAATCAACGTTTATCCGAACATTGAATCGCCTCGAAGATCACCAACAAGGACAGATAGTTATTGATGGGATCGAGTTAACCAATGACATGCACAATGTCGAGCGGGTGCGTATGGAGACAGGAATGGTATTTCAGCAGTTTAATCTATTCCCGCATCTGACTGCATTGCAGAATGTCACCCTAGCACCAATCTGGGTGCGAAAATGGAAAAAGGAGAAGGCAGAAGAAATTGGGATGCAATTATTAGCCCGAGTTGGAATCCCAGAACAAGCTCATAAATACCCTTCTCAACTTTCTGGCGGTCAACAACAACGGGTAGCCATTGCTCGAGCATTAGCCATGCAGCCAAAAATCATGCTGTTTGACGAACCAACCTCGGCGTTAGATCCAGAGATGATTAAAGAAGTATTGGATGTAATGATTGAGCTAGCACACAGTGGTATGACGATGATTGTTGTGACCCATGAGATGGGCTTTGCGAAAGCGGTTGCCCATCGAATGTTCTTTTTCGACAACGGCAAGATCATCGAAAACGGAACACCTGATGAAATCTTCAGCCATCCTCAGGAAGAACGAACAAAATTGTTCCTTTCCCAAATCTTATCCCATTAATCAAGGGCTTCGATTAACCTTTCACTACGATGACGGGCACCAAGCGGGCAACTTTGCGGGCAATTCCAGCTCCCACAACAGTCTGAACAACCTCGTCCACGTCTTTATACGCCTCGGGGGCTTCTTCTGCTAGCCCGGAGAGGGAACCAGCTTGAATATGAATGCCGCGGTTCTTTAATTGATTGCGCAAGTCCTCACCCCCAACTTTTTTCTTTGCCTGGCTACGACTCATCATCCGTCCCGCGCCATGACAGGATGATCCAAAAGAACGACGCATGCTTTCCTCTGTACCGAGTAAAACCCAGGATGCGGTTCCCATACTACCTGGTACTAAAACTGGCTGACCGATGAGCTGATATTCGGGTGGGAGCTCAGGATGACCCGGACCAAAAGCGCGGGTTGCACCTTTCCGATGGACACACACCTGCATCTTTTCCCCATTGATCTCATGTACTTCAATTTTCCCCATGTTATGAGCAATGTCATAGACCAGATTCAAATCCCAATCAGATACTTTTCCTGCTAACACTTCTTCAAACGCACGGCGGGCATAGTGGGTGAGAATTTGGCGGTTCGCAAAGGCGTAATTGGCAGCACAGCGCATGGCTTTTAAATAACGTTGGCCTTCTGGCGAAGTCAAAGGTGCACAAACTAGCTCGCGATCAGGGAGTTTAATGCCATAGCGTTTTACTGCTCCTTGAAACTCATCCACATAATCCGTGCAGATTTGGTGTCCAAAACCACGTGAGCCGCAATGGATTTGTAAAGTGAGCTGACCCTCCCGTAATCCCATAATGTCTGCCGCGAATGGATCAAAAATCTGTTCCACACGGTCTACTTCCAAGAAATGGTTACCAGCTCCTAAGGTGCCGATTTGATCGCGACCCCTTTCACGAGCACGCTTGCTGACCGCAGACGGATCTGCTCCTTCCATACAGCCGTTTTCTTCTGTGTGTTTCAAATCCATGCCTCGAACATAGCCGTTTTTAGATGCCCATTGGCTTCCTTCCAGGCATACCTGATTTAATTCCTTGTCATTAAGTTTGATGTGACCAGTTTTGCCTATACCGCTGGGACAGTAATAGTTTAAAGCTGTTGCCAAGTCATCAAGGCA
>DHFN01000144.1 GCA_002402275.1 Anaerolineales bacterium UBA4823 | reverse complement strand
CTTTTATATAAACCTCATCGAAACCTTCTAACAAACGCGCTTAATATAATAACAGTAAGAATCCCTTAGACATCTGTTAGATAAGAACATCAGGCAGAAAGATCTAATTTTATTATTTCAACCGATCACTCGAAGCTCGATTCCGTAAAAATGAGGGAATATCCAGTTCTTCAGTAATATAAGATCTGGGCTGGAAATCCCGTCTTGGAACTGATTGCCCTTGGGCTGAATTTTGCGCCGATCTTTCTCCCTTCGTATCCCGAACCGGTATATTTTGTGGACGGCTTGTACCACCCGTCCTTTCAAAACCCGTTGCAATCACGGTAATTCGAACCTCATCCTTCATGTTAGGATCGATGACAGCTCCAAAGATGAGATTAACATCCGGGTGGGCAGTTCCTTTGATAATTTCAGCAGCTTCATTGACATCAAATAAAGTTAAGTCATTTCCTCCGGTCACATTAAACAAGATTCCATGAGCGCCATCAATGGTGATGTCTAATAACTGACTAGAAATAGCCTGTTCGGCAGCCATGCGCGCTGCTCCCTCGCCTTTTCCCATACCAACTGCCATGAGCGCAGCTCCACCTTCTGACATAATTGTCCGAACATCTGCAAAATCCAGGTTGATTAAGCCCGGAACGGTTATTAATTCGGAGATTCCCTGCACACCTTGTCGCAAAACATCATCAGCAAGCTTGAAGGATTGTTGAACAGTGACTCGTTTGTCTACAATTTGGAGAAGTCGGTCATTTGGAATGACGATGAGTGTATCAGCTTGTTCCTTTAATTTCTCAATTCCTTGTTCAGCTGCTTGATCACGTTTTCTCCCTTCAAACGAGAAGGGTCGGGTAACCACACCAATAGTCAAAGCACCCACTTCTTTGGCAATTTGTGCGATAACTGGCGCGGCACCTGTTCCTGTTCCTCCACCCATTCCCCCGGTGATAAAAGCTAAATCACAACCTTTTAAAACATTATACAATTCCTCAGCCGATTCCTCAGCGGCTTTATGGCCCATTTCCGGATCGCCGCCAGAACCCAACCCACGGGTTAACTTTTCGCCAATCCGTACTTTTGTGGATGCTTTGCTATTGATTAAGGCTTGGGCGTCCGTATTGATGCTGATAAAATCCACGCCTTGCAAACCCTCATCTATCATCCGATCTACGGCATTGCAACCACCCCCTCCAATGCCCACTACCTTTATCCGGGCAAAGGATTCTAGTTGGTTTGGATACTGATTTGCACTCATAATAAATCCTCCTCAATGAATTATAGATTTCAACTCTTTATATATCGGTTTTCCATTATGGAAGTAACCGCTTTAACCATTCTTTTAATGTTTCCCAGGCATGACTGTTTCCAGGCATTTGGATTCCTAAACTCGTTCGGGTTTCCTGAGGGATAAATTCGTTATATAAGAAAGCCCATTTCAACAGCCCAACGGATGTGGAAAACGCTGGTGAATCTAAACGATCTGTCATTCCAATTAAACCCTCGGGCTTTCCAATTCGGGCAGGAGTATTGAAAATTCGATTCGCCAACTGACGCAAACCGGGCAACAAACTACACCCCCCGGTTAATACAATTCCAGCGGGTAATAAACCATCATATCCAGACCGTTTAATCTCTTGCAATACGAGACTGAGTATTTCTTCTGCCCGGGCTTCAATAATATGAGCCAGATCTGCTCGACTGATTTGAACTGAATTCTCTTCGCCAAAGGGTCGTATATGAAAACTTTCTCTTTCGTCAACGTCTGCTTCAATGGCATAACCATGCAGAAGTTTAATTTCTTCAGCTTGTGATATGGGCAATCTCAGCCCTTGGGCAATGTCGGATGTAATGTGATTTCCACCTACCGGCAGAACCGCAGTGAACCATACATCTCCATTCACATATAATGCGATATCGGTTGTGCCTCCCCCTATATCACATACCAAAACTCCCATTTGTCGCTCTGTTTCTGTCAACACAACCTCAGCAGAGGCAAGCGGATTCAGAACAAATTGAGAAACATCTACTCCAGAGGCTCCCACACATTGACGTAAATTCTCGGTAGAAGCAGTAGAGGCAGTGATAATATGCGTTTCCACTTCCAAGCGATAACCATGCATACCAATGGGCATTCGAATTCCCTCTTGACCATCCACATTGAAACCCCGATGAATGACATGAATGATCTCTTGATTATGGGGAAGTGGCACCGATCGAGCTGATTCGATTGCTCGGTAAATATCGTCTTGGTCAATAACTCTACCACTTACTCCGACAGCCCCCTTATTGTTCGTGGATGAAATTTGAGCACCGGCTAAACTAACCAGAGCGGAATTTATTTCCATTCCCGAAGTCCGTTCAGCTTTCTCAATAGATTTTTTAACTGCCATGGATGCAGCAGCCAAATCCACCACAACCCCTTTCTTAATCCCCTGGGATGGCTCGATACCCACTCCTATAATATGCACTTGATTAGGTGATTCTTCCCTCCCAACCAGAGTACAAATCTTGGTTGTGCCAATATCAATTCCTACTACAACGGGTTGGTCTGTTGTCATTTTAGTGCTCCAATCGGTAATATGGAGCATGAATATACTCCACGCTAATTAAAACCGGTTTAATTTCTTCTTTTTTCAATTTATTAACCATCATATTATAGATTTTCATCTTCGTACTGATATCCGTGATTTCTCCGAAATAAACATCCCAGCCTTTTCCGTCTTTCCACCCCAATCCGTGGACCTGGTCATAAACTAAAACTGCTTTGTTCGGCAATAAAGCATTCAGGGATAGAATCCCGGAGACCATCTCAACGGGAAGGAAACTGGCTGCTTGATTATCAACGTTTTCCATGGTCAACCCTAGAGGCGCTGAATGGGCTTCAATCACGAGATCCGGTAGATGGCTGGATTCTCCTCGGGAAGGAAATGCATAACCATTGGCGTCAATCAATAAAGTTCTTCCGTCTTGTTTCCAAACTAACATAGGGATTCGCTCTTCCACGTTCAAGAAGACCTTGTTGGGAAGTTTAACTTCTAAATTAACTCGGCTGAACTCTGGAAATAGTTTGCTTATTTTAGCTGTGATAGTTTGAGAGTCTATTGAGAAAATAGAATGATCTTCCAAATTTAATTCCAGTTTGACATCTTTCATCGTAATGCGGTTTAGACCAGAAATGGATACTTCCGAGATTTTGAATACCGGCGATGTCCATAATAAATAGACGAACACAATCAATAACAGGGATAACGCTCCTGAAATATAGCGCCAGCTAAACCCAAGCATTGGAAATGCTGGCAGGCGAATCTCTGCTCCTGGCACGCTCAAAGGAATATCTACCCGGCGTTGCGATCTAGTAGATCGCTTCGGGGTTGCCATCGGAATGCCTTGCACAGTACCCCTGACCATGACTGGCACCTGGTAATTGTCACTCATATAGGTTCGTTTTTTGTTCCCCAGCTTGTTGCTATCAAAATACCTTGTCCGAGGGTTGATTTTTTCTCGGTTCGCGGAAAAGCTTGAATTAATATTCGATTTAGATCCACTCTTTAAATTGTTTTTCACCTTGTGCTTTTCTCCCTTTGATAACAATAGATGGTTTTTTGGCGCTCGGCTTTGCGTTCCAGAGCCAAATCAATCAAACGATCGACCAATTCCGAATAACTGATACCACTTATCTCCCATAATTTTGGATACATGCTGATTTGAGTAAAGCCCGGAATGGTGTTGATTTCGTTGATATATATCACCCCATTGTTTCGATCCATGAGCAAATCCACACGAGCCATACCAGCTCCATCCACTGCTTTGAAACACTGGATGGCCAAATTGCGAGCTGTTTCAGTTTGATCATCATCCAATGGGGCGGGGATTAATAGTTGAGACCGATCATCATGATACTTTGCGTTATAAGAATAAAACTCATCTGCAGGAATAATTTCACCCGGAAGTGAAACCATGGGGGCTTCGTTCCCTAAAACACTTACCTCGAGCTCACGTGCTTCTACACCTCGTTCGACCAGGATTCGCCGATCATAACGGGCAGAATCCATGAGACCTTTTTCCAGGTCTGAACGATTAAAACATTTGCTTACCCCAACCGAAGAACCTAAATTAGCTGGTTTCACAAACAGAGGATAAGGCGCAACCTCCTCTGCATTTTCTATTACTTTGTCCAAATGATCTATGATCTCTTGGCGGGTAAAAATCCGAGATTCTACAACCGGTAGCCCATTGGCACGCATGACATCTTTAAAAATCCCTTTATCCATTCCCACCGCTGAAGCAACTACCCCTGCACCAACATAGGCTAAACCTGCCATCTCGAAAAGACCTTGAACTGTCCCATCTTCACCAAAAGTACCATGCAATACTGGGAAAATTACATCTACCTCTTTTAACAAGTCTATTTTCCCTGCATTTTCAAATGAGGTTAAGCGATAAACACCCGGTCGGGTTGGATCCGCAAATAATGCCACAGGAATGCTATCCTTTAAATGTCCTTGGCTTACCTTCGTCAGCATGTCTTCACCGCTCAACCAGGTACCTTCCTGAGTAATATATATTTGGATGATTTCATATTTTTGTGGATTTAATGCCGCCAGGATAGAACGAGCCGAAAGCAGAGAGATTTCATGCTCACCTGAGACTCCTCCAAATATGATACCCACACTGACTTTATGATTCGGATTCACCATTTATTTCACCTAATCAATCAGATTGATTGACTTTTTGCACCTCTTTAAAAGTCCCGAGGGGTTGAATCTCTAGCTCCAATTGGACGTCAAACTGGTTTAATACCTCTTTTTGAACAACAGAGATCAAGTCCCAAAAATCTTGGGCACAGGCATTTCCCTGGTTCACCATAAAATTGGCATGCTGTAAACTGATTTGGGCTCCACCAACTTGCAAACCTTTCAAACCGGCCGCCTCGATTAACCGTCCAGCATAATCTCCAGGGGGGTTCTTAAAGATTGAACCCATTGAAGCGCCAGGAGGTTGGGTTGCTTTGCGTTTTTGATTAATTTGTGCCATCTTCGCTTTTATAAATTCTGGTTTACTTTTCTCAACTCTCAGACATGCTCTGAGAATAACAACTTGCTCACTTTCATTTTTTATCCGACTATTTCGGTAACTATAATGAAAATCTGAGCTGGTCCAGGTCTGACGCAAAGATATTCCTTGATCAGGTTCAGGATTCTGTTGCAAGATGTCTGCCATGATTAAACTATGCGCTATATCCCCATTAAAAGCACCAGCATTATTGACGACTGCTCCTCCCACGGTTCCAGGGATACCCGTTGCCCACTCAAGCCCGCTCAAGCCTTTTTCAGCAGCTACTCTAGTTAAAGTTCCCAGATTCACACCACTTTCCGCCCAAATTTGGATTTCTTCGGCTGTTTCGCATACCCGAATCCGCCCCACTCCCTTCGCTCGATTGATCACTACGATTCCTGACAAGCCAACGTCACTAATCAAAACGTTGCTTCCGCGCCCCAAGAGAGTATAAGGGACATGATTTATCCATATCCCTTGTATTATCTTTTCTAGCTGGTTAGCTGTATTCGCCTCAATTAGATACTCTGCAGGACCTCCAATCTGAGCACTACAATAACGAGAAAGAAGGACATTCTGCCTGAGAGGGTATCCTATTTGGGCTAGCAAATCATAGACGGGGGATTTTACTTCGTTGTCCGATAGCATGATCATAGCTCCAAATTCCTCAACCCAAAGTTAAATTCTGGGTAGGGAGTGTTTCCATCAGCATGTCATTTAATTGATTTGCATCGCCAGCGGATAAAACAAGCACAACTGCATTTTCTTTCAAATTATTCATCAAAAAATGATGTGCCTCCTTAAGGTTTGGACAAAAGGTCTTATTAGGATGCTGGATTTCGGCAATTAGCTTTTCCATTGAAAAATTTTGAGGAGGGTTTTCACGAGCAGCATAAACATCCAGCACGATCAACCCATCTGCTTCTTGAAAAGCTTCCTGATATTTTTTCCAAAATGAAATGGTGCGTGAATAGGTATGCGGCTGCCAAACCACCCAGATGAATTGGTTTGGAAAACTGACTTTGGCTGCCGAGATAGTAGCACGTATTTCACTAGGATGATGGGCATAATCATCTATCAAAACCAAACTCCCAACCCTGCCCCGTTTTTCAAATCGTCGTCCAACTCCATGGAATTCTCCTAGCGCCTGACTAACTTTATCTATCGGTAACCCCATCCAATGACACAATCCTGTAACTGCTAGGGCGTTATATACATTATGTTCTCCGGGAATTTTCAATTGGATCTGAGCAATGGCATTCTGGCGATAAATTACTTCAAAATCAAACGCTCCAGTTTTATCTATAGATCGAATTTTAGCTGCATAGTCAAAGCTTTCATATTGTCCTTTCCCCCATAGCCCGTATTTAATAAGAGTCGCTTTACTGGCTGAACTCTGGAATACTTCCCGAACTCCTCGGTCTTCAAAACAACCCAGGATTACCCCTTGAGGATCTACTTGTGAGGAGAAACGAATAAATGCTTCTTCAAAACTTTCCTCTGTTGGGTAACAATCTGGATGGTCATGTTCAACATTGGTAATGATAGCGGCATAAGGGTTTAAACCCAAAAACATGCCGTCGTATTCATCCGCTTCAATCACAAAATATTGCCCTTTTCCTGCATGAGCATTGGACTTTAAGTCAAGAGCAATTCCTCCTATTATGAACGAGGGGTCAAAACCTAGTTGGGAAAACACCCAAGCTACCATAGCCGTTGTAGTGGTTTTGCCATGTGTTCCGGCAACAGCAATTGTGGGTTGATCGGCAGTGATTTGCCTTAGAAAATCCTTCCGCTTCAAGACCGGAATGCCTTCCTTCAATGCAGCTTGTACTTCAACATTGGTGTCCGGAATAGCAGACGAGCGAATAATCAAGTTTGCACCTTGAATATTTTCTGCCCGATGACCTATCACCACGGGTATCCCAAGCTCACCCAGCTCTTGTGCGATGGAAGAATTAACTTGGTCAGAACCCGTTACAAAATAGCCGCGCTCGTGGAGGATTCGGGCAATCGCGGACAAGCCACTGCCCGCTATACCAATAAAATGAACCTGTTTTTGTTTATTTTCCATCAAATAATCACTACTAGAACAAAAATCGTAAACAAGATAACCACAAAGAATATCATTGGAATTCCCAGCCATCTGGGTACTAACAAAGGCAGTAAACTTTTAAACGAATCAAAGCCAGGTAAATCTGTCCGGGGAGGTATCATAAACTTACCAAAGGGGTAATGCACTTGATCCAAAAAATACCAGATCGACCCCGCAATGATGAACCCATTCAACGCTCCTAAGACAACTCCTAACAACATATCGGATAGCTTCTCACGGGCGAATTTGGTGGTGCTAAATTTTGGTATATTGGGAGTCTGATAGCCAAAGAATACCAGCACAAGAATGATAGCTGTATGAAACCAAAAATAAGTAACCCCATTTTTTATATCGAAAAATTGCTTTGCCTGAGGGACATAACGTTCTAAAACGGCTAATATGAACAAAGCCAAAACAGCGCTCAATGTAACAATGATCTCTTTTGCCCAACCACGCATGGCACCTATCATTGCAAACATGATGACAATCAAATAAAATACAGCAGAAAGGCTGATCATAGAGTGCCTCCTCGAGAAGACGCTGCAGCAAAGATCAATTGGGCAATATCATTGGCTGCGTTTGGTTTAGCTAACCTTTTCATCGCTTGTCGCATTTTTCCTAATTTCTCCGAGTGAGTGATTAAATCCCTCACCATCGGGATTAACTGTTGCGGTAAAGCAGCGTCATCGATCATCACAGCCGCATCTTGCTGCACAAGATATTGTGCATTCGTTTGTTGATACCGCCATGCATGAGGATAGGGTACCAATATTGCCGGGAGTTCAAAGAGAGGTAATTCTCCTAGAATTGATGCACCCGCTCGGCAAACAGCCAGATCAGCTCCGGCAAAAGCAGCGCTCATTTCTTCATGGAGATAGGGGTATGGATGATAGCCAGTCAATAATTCCTTCAACTCGTCATTCTTATGAGCTTTAATCCACTTTTGGATATCTTCCCAATCTAGATTACCCGTGACATGAACAATCTGAGTTAACTTTAATAAATCAGACAAATTTTCCAAAACTGCATAATTGATGGAGCGAGCACCTTTACTTCCCCCAAAAACTAAGGTAACCGGTGCCCGGCTGTCCAAGCCAAAAACCTGGCAGGCTTCTTCCTTTCGGTTCGGTTTGTTGATCCATGGTTGATGTTCGAGTCGGGTAGGATACCCTGTTACCACCACATGGCTGCGCTTTGGATAATATTGGCGGGTATTTGCGGTTGTCACTGCAATCTGATCCGAAAAACGAGCTAAGACCTTGAGAGCCAAAGCTGGTTCAATATCCGGTACATACAAAAGTGTCCGTGGTCTTCCTTTTTTCCAATAGAGTGTTCGGGCAGCTACTGCCATTGGGAAAGCTAGATATCCCCCAGTAAAGAAAATGACATTCGGTTGGAATTGTTTTAATATTTTTCTCGCTCCTAAAACCCCAACACCCAGGCGGTAAAGATTGCCAGGAATCCGTTTCCAGCCCACACCATGCAAACCAGCAGCAGAAATCTCTTGATAAGGGATTCCAGCTCTGCAAACTAACTCTTTTTCCATACCCCCAATCCCTCCAACCCACAACGAGGAGAGGTCAACTTGATTAGAGGAATGATATTCATTATTCGTCAAAGAAGTTTCCTGTTTTGTTAGATCATAAAGAGTTTGCAGAACGGCGAGAGCTGGATACACGCCTCCGCCGGTCCCTCCGGCGCAAATCAACAATCTCAGCGAAGAGGTCATTTTTTGAATCCTTATTTTCCTCTGAACGAATAGCCACATTCAGTATAGTAGCAATCGCAAATATAGAAACGACTAAATTAGATCCTCCTGCACTAATAAACGGTAATGCATTCCCGGTAAAAGGCATTAAGTTAACAATTTGAGCCATATTAACGAATGCCTCCATGACAATCCATAACGTCATTCCAGCAGCCAGGAGTTTTCCTAATTGATCGGGAGCTCGTTGGGAAATCGCCAAACCGCGCCACAAAATGGTCAAATACAAACCAATCAAGATGATGGTGCCAAATAAGCCAAGTTCTTCTCCTATAATGGCATAAATACTGTCCGATTGAGGAGTGGGTAAGCCAGTTCCTTTTGTTACCCCGTTTCCCAAGCCAACCCCAAAGATTCCCCCATTATAAAACGCCTCGAGGGACCTTTGTACTTGATATGGTGCTAAAGTAGGATCTGAAATTCCTTGAAACCATCCGAATACTCGAGTTCTACCAGTCTGGGTAGTCAGAACAATCCCAACACCTAGCACTAGCACTCCTAAAATTAATATCAATATTTCCTTCCAATCTGCGCCAGCCAAGAAGAAAAGGATTGCACCAATGGTGATAATCGTCAAAACAGCACTATAATCAGGTTGCAAGAGTATAAAGCCACTCAAAAGAGCCAGAATCATTACCAAAGGAATTAATCCAAGCCGAATATCTTTCAATGATTCCTTACGTGAATCTAACCAAACCGCCACATAAATCACGGTTACAAGTTTTGCTAACTCGGAAGGTTGATAGGAGCCACCCAAGAGGCCTCTTCTGGAACCATAACGATTTTCACCAAAAAACAAGACTGCAACCAGAAGCAAAATTACCACACCAATGATCGGTATTATGAACTTTTTCCAGGCATGGTAATCTATCAACACAACAAATGGCGCAGCTACCAAAGCAATCATCAAAGCTAATAACTGACGAATGAAAATCGAGTATATTGATAGGATGGAACGATCTTTGCTGATGTAAAAAGAAATGTCTGCGCTGGCAGAGTAAACCATTAATAATCCAAATAAAAGTAAGATGACTGCTGCTAAAATCAATGGCAGGTCTAAACGCAAGTACACTCGTTTCGAAGGTGTTTTAACCGGATCCACCGGCGATCTCCGATAAGTCTTATTTACAAATTCATTACCCATTTTCGGAAACACTCTCCACGCTCCTCAAAATCTCGAAATTCATCGAAACTCGTTCCACCAGGGGATAGTAAAACCACATCCCCAGTTTGGACGACCCTAGCTGCAACCCGGACAGCTTCTTCTAAATCTTTACATCGGGTTATGGGGGGACAATTTTCAATCGCCACTTCCTGAATTGCCCGCTCTATTTTCTCAGCTGCTTCTCCAAATAAAATCAAAGAGCGACAACGTTCGACAGCTAATCTGGCAAAATCACTCCAGGGCAAGTTTTTATCCCTTCCACCAAGCAATAAAACTAAAGGTTCCGCAAACGACTTTATCGCCGCGATACTTCGTTCTGGAGCAGTCGCAATTGAATCGTTATACCAATCTGCTCCATGCCAATTCCGTACAAACTCCAAACGATGAGGCACGCCTTTAAATCCACTTACCCCTACTCGACAAGCCCAAGCTGGAATGCCGGCTGCTAAGGCAATGGCACAGGCAGCTAATACATTCATGATATTATGTTCACCACGTAACCCAATTTCCTGAAGCGGAATTAATGGAATTTCCTGATTACCATCCCAAAATGTTACCCATTCGTCCTCCAAGTATGTGCCCATATATCCATGGTCAGGCTCTTTCCCAAATGTAGTAAGTTTCCCCTTCACATTTGCCTTTAGTCCCCAAGCCCCATCATCGTCACGGTTTAAAATTGCAAAATCAGATGGATTCTGGTAGTCCAGAATATGGGCTTTGGCTTCGATATATGATTCCATTGTCCCGTGGCGATCGAGATGATTGGGTGTAATGTTTAATACAGCCGCAAACCTTGGAGACTTATTGACTAATTCCAATTGGAAGCTAGACAGCTCTAAAACGAGCAAGTCCTCATCGGTCATTTCAATAATTTCATTAATAAGAGGTGTACCGATATTTCCACCAACCCAAACGCGCCGATAGGCTTTATTGGTTAAACTTTGATCACAAGCTGCTTGAGCAATTCGTCCGGTTAAGGTTGTCGTTGTGGTCTTCCCCGCTGATCCGGTTATGCCAATCACCGTGGCTGGGGTATGTTCTAACAAGATTTGGGTATCATTGCTGAGTGGAATTCCCCGTTGACGCGCCTCAACAACAATGGGGATTGTTAAAGGAACGCCGCCTGATACAAAAACAGCTGCCACATTCTCCAATAATTCGAGTGGATGCGATCCCATTACCCACTGGATCGGGTACTCAGCAAGAGATCTCTGTGCTTCCACAAGCTGATCAGGGTTTTGTTTATCATTGATAATCACCTTAGCACCTCTTTCGGCCAGGAAACGCGCTAGCGCCAACCCTTGCCGAGCTGCACCTAAAACGAGCACACGCTTTCCTAGCCAGGTTTCATGGTTTTGATGATAGTCCGTAACGTTCATACAAGCCAGCTTATTCACTCGTCCCATTCCACAATTTAAACTATCGCCAATCCAACACCAATCATGGCAGATAACAAACTAATTAACCAAAATCGCTGCACCACTTGAGTTTCACTCCACCCCATCAATTCAAAATGGTGTTGAATTGGTGCCATTTTAAAAACTCTTCTACCTTCTCCAAAACGCCGCTTGGTATATTTAAAATACCCAGTTTGAATGATTACACTCAAGGTGGCACTCACTGGAATAATTGCAATGATGGGCAATAATGCCCACTGTCCGGTCATCAATGCCACAACCCCCAAGGTTGCACCTAAAGACAATGAACCGGTATCACCCATAAATAACTCCGCCGGATGCACATTGAACCATAAAAAACCAAAAATTGCTCCAACCAATACAAAACAAAAACGGGCAATAAAGACCTGGTGCTGTAATATCGCTATGGCTCCATAACATGCAAAAGCGGTGGCAGAGATTAACCCAGCTAAACCATCTAAACCATCCGTGAAGTTAACCGCATTCGAGGATCCAATAATGATAAAAATGGCGATAGGCAAGTAAAAATACCCTAAACCAATACTTCCTTTTATGCCTGGTAAGAATAAATCCGGTACTTTGAGAAAATATTTCAATCCAATCGCCGCCACCGTAGCAAGACCGAATTGAGCTAAAAACTTTGCTCGGACACTTAAACCGGTTTTCCTTTTAGACCCAACCAGCCCTTGCCAATCGTCAATAGCTCCTAAAATAGCGAATCCGATCATTACACCAACTGGTAATAATATGGACTTGCCTAGCAAGGTAAAACCTAAAATAGGACTGACATTCAATAAAATCGTAATCAAGACCACCGGTAACACAATCAGGATACCTCCCATTGTGGGCGTTCCCATTTTAACGAGATGATGTTGCGGACCATCCACTCGAATTGCCTTTCCGGCTTTATAGTGACGTAAAATGCGTAAGAAGGGCGGACCCCAAATCACGGTAAGTAAAAAACTCACCCCTGCTAACGCAAGTGTCATTGGTGCTTGGCTCACTCTTGCATCTCCAGTGCTGAAACGATTTTATCCATGCGCATGCCGTGCGATCCTTTTATAAGCACAACATCTCCCGCCTGCAGTAATTCTCTTAGTAAACTAGTTGCCTCCTCAGTCGTTTCTGCCATATAAAGGTTCGAATTAGGAAATCCACTTCTCTGAGCGGCGAGACCGATCAATTTACCCCGTGAGCCAACTGTTATCAAAATACTAACAATTTCTGCTGTACGCACACCCACTAACTCATGTCCTTTTTCCTCATAAACTCCTAATTCCAGCATGTCGCCCAATACAGCAATCTTTCTCCCTTCTAACTCTTCGAGTAAATTTAATGCTGCCAAGGTAGATTCGGGAGAAGCATTATAGGAATCATCCAGAATTAGAGCGCCTTCTTCAGTACGAACCACAGACAAGCGCAATTGAGTGTGACTGGAGCGGAGACCCTGAACGATTTCTTGCCAAGTTAATCCTTCCACCAGTCCCACCGCCGTTGCCCTTAAAGCCGTATGGACGGAATGCCTGCCTAATAACGGAACAGTTAAGTATAATATTTCCGAGCAATAATGCAATCTAAATGAGATCCCATCTAATCCATGACTCTCAATTTCATCAGCCCACAAATCAGCTCGATTATCCAACCCATAATAAAAAACACGAGCTTTGGTTTCAGCAGCCATGTCTTTTACGTATGGATCATCATAATTTAAAATAGCAACCCCTTGAGGGGCATCAGGCAAAGCTTTTACGAGTTCAGCTTTTCCTTGAGCAATGGCTTCAATTGACCCTGCTCTTTCGGCATGGACCATTCCAATATTAGTGATCACACCAATTTGGGGTAGAGCGATATCACATAAGAAAGATATTTCACCTGGTACATAAAAACCCATTTCAAGTACCGCTCGTTGATGTCCCTGACTTAAACGTAGAAGTGTAAGGGGCAACCCAATTTCATTATTTAGATTCCCAGGATTTTTTAGAGTAGAAAAACGTTGACTTAAGACATCCGCAATTAACTCTTTGGTAGTTGATTTGCCGACACTGCCAGTAATCCCAATTATCCGAATGTCCAATTTTCTCCGCCAAAAGCGAGCCGTTTCTTGAAGGGTTTTTAAACTATCCTCCACCCTTAAACAAAGGGGAGTTGTAATCGGCTCCTCGATCGGAGTCCCTTTCCGCAAATCCAAAACCGGAATTTCAACCTGAATATCTTTCTCGATGATAGCCACATGGGCTCCGCGTTCAAAAGCATCCCCAACAAATGCATGACCATCGGTTCTTTCTCCAGGAAGTGCAACAAATAACGCGCCAGGAATCACTAACCGCGAGTCAACTACTGCATCTGTGATGTGCTGATTCGCACTAGCAAAACGCTTTCCAACCAGAGCCTCTAGAATATCACCCAAAGTTAACATGAAGTATAGCCATTCCTTATTAATTACTGGCTTTCCGAATACGATCCGGTGGTATTTTCATCAACAAAGTCAATTGCTCAACAACTTCCGGGAACACTGGAGCTGCAACCTCCGAACCCCAAATAGATGTAGATGGTTTTTCTAACCAGATATAAACCAGAAAGCGCGGATCATCTACTGGTCCCCAACCAACAAAAGAGGTATTGGTCTCACCACTGGTATAGCCCACTCCAGGAACAGGAATCTCCCCGGTACCGGTTTTTCCTGCGATTCGATACCCTTCCACAAGCGCATCGGATGCTTCAGATTCTAATGATCGTGCCAGGAGTTCCGAGACGGTATGAGCAGTTTTAGCCGAAATCGGCATGGCACTAACACTTGGTTCTATGAAATACTCTTGACCATCCTTGATGATTGCTCTAACAATATGNNGGGGTCATTATTTTTCCATCATTCGCAAGAGCTGAGATAGCAGATGCCATCTGCAAAGGCGTTGTTGAAACGCCTTGTCCAAACGCATTTGTACCTAAATCCGCTTCTGTCCAGTTGGCGTCACCGGGGAGTTTTAAAATACCACTCAATTCACCAGCCATATCAACACCGGTTGTGTGCCCTATCCCAAATGCCTGCATATAACTGTAAAAGTCTTTTGCACCCAGCTTTGTAGCTACCCAAGCCAGACAAACATTTAACGAGTATTGCATACAACCTTGCATAGTTTGTTTCCCATGTCCGCCACGATCCCAGTTATAAATTGTGACCCCGCCCACTTCAATCACACCCCGATCAAGATAAGTAGTTTCGTTATCTACAACTCCTTTGTCAAAAGCGCTTGCCATGGTGATCACTTTGAAAACAGAACCCGG
>DHFN01000015.1 GCA_002402275.1 Anaerolineales bacterium UBA4823 | reverse complement strand
AACCAACCCTGAGCCGGATATTCTTTGGTGGGTGGGTTGTGCACCAGCAACGGATGCACGCGCTCAAAAAACAGCTCGAGCATTTGCACAAATCCTTGAGCAAGCTAAAGTAAATTATGCGGTTTTAGGGAAGCAAGAACAGTGCACTGGGGATTCAGCCCGAAGAGCAGGCAATGAGTATCTTTTCAATGAATTGGCAACTGCGAATGTTGAGATCCTAAATAGCATAGCTCCAAAACTAATTGTAACAACTTGCCCACACTGTTTACACACTATAAAGAATGAATATCCTGCTTTTGGTGGAAATTATCAAGTGGTTCATCATAGTCAATTTATCAATGAATTGATCTCGCAGGGAAAATTAACCCTTAAAAAAGGAACCATAACTGCTAATCAAGGAACCTCAGTTACATTCCATGATCCATGTTATCTAGGCAGGCAAAACGGAATTTTACGGGAGCCCCGCCAGGTCCTTACTTCGAATGGATCGAAACTAATCGAAATGGAAAAAACTCAACGCAAATCGTTTTGCTGTGGCGCGGGTGGTGCCCAAATGTGGAAGGAAGAAGAGCCAGGCTATGAGCGGGTTAATACGGAGCGTTTCCATCAAGCTCAAGCAACCGGTGCGGATATTCTGGCGGTTGGTTGTCCATTCTGTATGGTTATGCTCAACGATGCTGCAAATGAAGCGAATAGTGATATGAAAGTTTTAGATATCGCCGAGATCGTCTTAGAAAACTTGCCTGATTAAATTTCTATCTAATTTCATTCATAACCGAGTGGCAAAACCGGTTTTGTAAAAAGCAAAACCTTACCACTCGGTTATTATTTCCTCATCCTAAATGCTACCTATCATTGCATACGATTTAACTAACCTGAACAAAGGGTATAATTGCAAAAAAAGGATGGCTAGTGGATAAATCAAATTTTTCTAGCGGAGAAATGATAAAATGAAAGTTTTGCAATTATATGATACTTTCACTCGCTCAACCAGAGTTTTCGAACCCTTACAACCCGGGAAAGTAGGTATGTATGCCTGCGGTCCAACCGTTTATGATTATGCCCATATAGGGAATTTACGAACCTATATCTTTGAGGATATTTTACGACGCACCTTGGAATTTAATGGCTATCTAGTCAAGCATGTCGTCAATATCACCGACGTCGGGCATCTTGTCTCTGATGCAGATACAGGTGAAGATAAAATGGAAAAAGGATCAAAAAAAGCTGGCAAAAGTGCCTGGGAAATAGCCGAGATGTATATCAAAGCTTTCCAAGACGATATACACAAACTTGGTATTGAAGAACCAACTATTTGGTGTAGAGCGACTGACCATATTACCGAGCAAATTCAATTTATTGAATGCATCGAAAAAAAAGGGTATACCTATCGAACATCCGATGGGATTTATTTTGATACCTCCAAATTATCTGATTATGGCTTTTTAGGACGCCTTGACATTAAAGGTTTACAAGCTGGTGCCCGGATTGATTTAGGGGAGAAAATAAATCCTACTGATTTTGCGCTCTGGAAATTCAGCCCAAAAGACCACAAACGGCAAATGGAGTGGGATAGCCCTTGGGGAATTGGATTTCCTGGCTGGCATATTGAATGCTCAGCCATGTCGGTTAAATACCTAGGACCCTTTTTTGATATCCATTGCGGTGGAGAAGATCATATCACTGTGCATCACCCAAATGAGATCGCACAAACCGAAGCTTGTTATGGATCTCACCTCGCCAATTTCTGGATGCATGGTCATTTTTTACAACTAGATGCGGAAAAAATGTCTAAATCTGCAGGGGAATTCCTCCGTTTACAATCTCTAATCGATCGAGGATATGATCCATTAGCTTATCGCTTTTTCTGTATGAGTGCCCACTATCGAGCAAAATTGAACTTTACCTGGGAAAGTTTAGATAGTGCAGCTCAAAGTTTGGATAAAATCCGCACCATTTCCTTTGATCTTGGTGAACCAAGCCATGCTGATTCTGAATGGGTGGATCGTTTCATTTCGGAAGTGAATGATGACCTAAATATGCCTCGTGCGGTCGCTGTTTTGTGGGAGTTAATCAAATCCGATCTCCCAGCTAGAGTTAAAAAGGCTACCCTCCTGTTCTATGATCGAATTTTAGGTTTAGGGTTACAGGATTACCATCCAAATGAGGAAATCATTCCTGAGGAAGTCATGATGCTTGCTAAGCAACGCCAGGCAGCTCGGATGGAAAAAAACTGGGCATTAGGTGATACCCTAAGGATACAGATCAATCAAAAAGGGTATGAAATCGAAGATACCGCCCAAGGTCCAAAAATTAGAAAGAAAAAGGAAGTCCAGAATAAATAGAGTGGTAGATTTATTGCTAAGCATTTCAATATGAACATAAAGCAGGCTGCCTTATATGGTAGCCTGCTTTTGAATTTGATTGATGGTATTTTAACGGTGATGAAGTTTTGGTGCAGCGACAAACGCTATCCCATTCTCAGTCAAGGCGCGAGCGGTATGATTAACAGCATCGAACTTATCCAGGAAATTTTGCTGGAGATTATCCCAATCTCCCGAAGTAATAATTTCCTCTTTGCTCCGGAAATAATCCAGGATATCGGATGGATGGGCACGGGTTTGATCCACCTCTGGGTCACCCCCTTCGTGTTTAGCACTGATATTACGAACCTTTTTAGACAATTCGATTAATTCAGCTCGTCTATCGTAGGGTTGTCGAACAATACTTTTCCAGGTTTCGACAATATGATGTTCAAATCGCACAGCATCTTCAAAGCCTAACATTTTTCGAACTTGAGCG
>DHFN01000014.1 GCA_002402275.1 Anaerolineales bacterium UBA4823 | reverse complement strand
GAATAAGCGAGATAGCTGATTAATGATCAGAGGCACTGGCAATTGCCAGTGCCTCTTTTTTCCCTAATTTACATTAATGTTTCATTAGAAATTACGGTTAATGGTTCAAATTGTAGCCTAGACTCCATTTTTAAAGGTCGATTTATACTATAATTAATTATAGCTTAAGAAAAATTGGGTGTGATTATTTTACCAACCACTTCCCAAAAACCCTCATCGTAATTTCATAGATCATCGAATCAAATTAATAATTGTTTCTTGCAAGGAAACTTAACTTTTTTATGGTTTTAAATATCTTAGTATGCATATAAAGGAGGTGATGTGTGATTTCATAAGGATTTGTTTACTAACTCTTTATCCCGGATCAATTTATAGAAAGGAGATTTTTTAAAAAGCTAATTTTAATCTGCTCTACTCCAAATTATTAGAGGTATTGATTTGGCATTTGACTTTTACCTTCAACGACAGAAAATCTGTTCGCAAAAGTTATGAAATTTAGAATCTTTTTGGAGGTTAAATATGTCTGAAATAGAGCAAGCAAAATATGCAGATCTGCTCAAAAAACATGAGGGGGAAGAAATATTATATACTTCATGTCCTTTAGATGGGTGTTTTACATCAGCTGTATGTCTTCTAAAAATCCATAAAAAAGATGGGGTTATCACCTCTATCACACCCGATGACACTATCAATCAAAGCATCGCACGCGAGGATAGTGATTTTAAGAATATTAAAACCGGTATGATCCAACAAAGACCTTGCCCCAGAGCGTATAGTTTACTTCGTGAAATCTACTCCCCTAACCGACTGCTTTATCCGATGAAAAGAGTGGGTGAAAGAGGAGAAGGAAAATTTGAGCGCATCTCCTGGGATGAAGCTTTGGATACGGTAGCGGAAAAGATGAAATACATCAAAGAGAAATATGGACCCTATTCTATTTGGTCGGGTCTAAGCGGTGATAACTCAACTGCATTTCCTCTTGCACCATGGTTTGGAGCCGGTCTTTATGGCTGGGGAAGTATCTCTTACGGTGGCTCCGATGCCGCTGACAAATTCTGGCTTGGGTATGATATTGTCGATATGTGGAAAGGCAAACCTCAGGGTCTTTCTGGTCATGATGCTCCTGATTTATTAAATTCTAAGTTAATCATCATGTGGGGCTGGAATCCAGTTCACGGCACAGTGATGAACGTTCCTTACTACCTTACTTTAGCGAGAGAAAAGGGAATTCCCATCATTGATATTGACTGCCGTTACACCAGAAATGCTGAGAACTTAGCTGATCAATGGATCCCAATCCGTCCTGGAACTGACCTTGCCATGATGCAAGCCATGGCATATATCCTTTTCGACGAGGATCTCTATGACAAAGATTTTGTCAATCGCTGGGTAGAACCAGAAGGCTTCAAAAAATTCCGAGCTCACATTATGGGTGAAGACGATGGTCAGCCCAAAACCCCTGAATGGGCAGAGAAGATCTGCGGAGTCCCCAAAGAAACCATTCTGGCTTTAACCCGGCTCTATGCCACAACCAAGCCAGCCCACCTGCATTGCCATTGGGCGTTAGGTAAAAATGCTCGGGGAGAATATGCAGCTGCTATGGCGATTATCTTACAAGCTATGACGGGCAATACAATAGGACATGGTGGCTGTTCGGGAGGTATTTCTGTTGGATCTATTCCACATATTTCTTTACCAGTAGTAGACTGGCAAAGAGCACCTTATGAATTTGTTCCCCATATGATTAATTCTTATTGTTGGCAAGATGCCATTCTATTGAGAGATGATTACGATAGTGGCAAAATCACCAAAGAAGAATACGATCTCGCCATTGGAAACGAATCGGGTGNNGTAATCTTTGAAACAAACTCTCTTTTTACCTGGCCTAACGCTTCAAAACGAATTGAAGCTTTGAAGAAAATTGAGTTTGTGCTAAGCTTAACTAGCTATATTAACAATCCTACCAGCCAATATGCCGATATCCTTTTACCTTACCCTATATTTCAGGGATTTGAGAGTCTTGATTCATGGGTAATCACGCTTGATATAGAAGTACATCGTTTTATTCAAGACATGGCTAATTTACCTAATAAAATGATTTATCAAGGAAAAATGATTGATCGGCCTGGAGAAGTAAGACCTAAAGTCTGGATTTGGACCGAAATTGCCAAGCGTCTGGGAATTGCCGATAAATGTAATCCGCGCATGAAAGACGTCCCCTTAGAAAAATGGGATGATACGGTCGAAGCGATCCACAAAGAAGCATATGAAAAATGGATAGCTAGTGAACCTGTAAAAAGCCTTCTGGAAGAAAATTATCCAAAGATTCCTACCTGGGAGGAATTTAAAGCCAAACCTATTTTACGAGTGCCCATCAAAGAACCCAATTATCCTTATAAGTATCCTTTGGAATATGATCCAGATCAATCACCCTTCAAAACACCCTCCGGTAAGATTGAGTTTTATTCCAATATCATTGCTAATGAGGACCCTAAGAAATGGGGAGGTAAATACGACCCCATTCCAAAATGGAAACCATCTTACATGCCAGAACCTCCCAAAGATGGGTTCTTTAGCCAAAAAGCAAAAGACTATCCGCTCTTTATGGTCAGCCCAGTCTGCATGTACCATGCCCATTCATTCCTTGACAATAACCCGCTTCTTAGAAATGATATCTTCCGCCATGCAGTTTGGATGAGTGTCCCAGATGCTAAAGCTCGTGGACTAAAGGATGGAGATTTGGTAAAGGTTCACAATGACCGCGGTGAAGCTATTCTACCAGTCTATGTGACTTCGCGAATGGCACCCGGTTCGGTCGCCATTCATCACAGTGTGTGGTATGAACGCGATCCCAAACTAAAAACTGATCTCATGCCCGATGGTGTTGATCGCCGAGGTGAACCGAATTTCTTTACCGGCACAGATTATGGTCCGCATGGGAAATTCTCATTAATGACTTCTGCTTTAGTTCAGGTAGAAAAATTTGAAAAGGAGGTATAAGTATTATGGCTAAGTATTCCTTCTTCTTTGACCAAAGCAGGTGCTATGGTTGCAAAACCTGTTCGATCGCTTGCAAAAACTGGAATTCACTCGAACCTGGCCCTGTAAAATGGCTTAGGATTGTGGAGTGGGAAACCGGTACTTTTCCTAACCCTAGACTGCATACTCTCTTTTTACCTTGCTTCCACTGCGAGATACCTTTATGCCTTGAAGCTTGCCCCGATAATGCCATTTATAAGGATGATAAATACGGGGCTATCCTAGTGGATGAAAAGAAATGTCAGTCCTCCCCTTGTAAACGAGAATGCTACGATCAGTGCCCTTATGGAGCTCCACAATTCGCAAGCGAAGCGCTCAATGCCAAAATGACCAAATGCACAATGTGCATTGATCGCCTGGAAGCCGGCGAATTGCCCGTTTGTGTCCATTCTTGCCCTGTTAGAGCTCTGGATTTCGGGCCCACTGAGGTGATCGAGGCGAAATATGGAAAACTTAAAGACCTCACTATGCTCCCGGATAGCTCTCAAACTAATCCCTCAATCGTGTTTAAGCCTGAAAGACAACATAAAAACCTCGTTCCTTTGGATACGGCAAGAGTAATTGAACTCTTCGCTAACAGAGAAAATCTCCCGCCACTCTACCAAAGCAGTAAAGAGGTAGAAACTTACCCTGGTCTAGTTGGAAGAGAAACACCGATCATTAAACCTCAATCGATTGAACAGTTGATGCGCGCTACCCAAAACGATGAAGGGTAATTAGTTTTATTACAAACTATACTGATCGGGATGGTTGATTGTGTCTAGTCACTCGCTGAACATTTCCTATCTTCAACGTCTCCTTGAAAATCTTTCGACCAATTCAGCCATCCCGATCTCATTCTCATCTCAAATCTATTTGCTTTTTTCTAAAAAGGAGAAATCCATCTCCAATTATTTATCTCTTAAGGATTGAAATACTCAGTTCAAATAAAGGAATATTGATTATGGACACTAAGGAAAAAATTACCTATAACGCTTGCCAAGGCTGGGGATGCCATGAGATGTGCGTCCTTACCACCTATAGCAAGGATGAAAAAATTCTACGCACCGAACGCACAATCATTAAGGGCGTGCGTCCCGAACGCTATGATGTTTGCCAAAAAGGAATCATATCTGGAAAGTTTCCTTATTTACCAGAGCGCTTACTTTATCCTCTAAAACGCGTGGGGAAACGAGGGGAAGGTAAATTTGAAAGGATATCCTGGGAACAAGCCTTTGATGAAATCGGGGGTAAATTAAATGAGCTTCGGGAAAAATATGGACCAAGATCTCTTGTGTTGAATCTATCTCCAATGGGGTACCCAAATAACATGTCTTCACTCGCTAACGTATTGCAATACCGATTTGTCCATAGCTATGATGCAACGGTAATGGAACTCCAACCAAATGATATGTCAGCCAATATGACCAATATATGTGACTATGGAGATTTAATGGTTGAATTCAGGGAAAATATAATGTATTGGTCAAAGCATAAACCTAAATATTTAATTATTTGGGGAGGAAATCCAATTGGATGGACACGTGGTTCCACCACCACACGTATTTTATTGGATATACAGGATGCCGGCGGCAAAATAGTAGATATAGGAGCTATATATGATACCACAGCAGCAAAAGCCGATGAATTCATCCCCATAAAACCGGGAACTGATGCAGCATTGGCTTTATCAATGGCAAATTTGTTGATAAAAGAAAAACTTTATGACGAGAAATTCCTTATAGAACGTACAGTGGCACCATTTCTGATTCGAGAGGATAATGGTCTTTTCCTCCGAGAAAGTGATATTGTTTCCGGAGGGAATCCAAATAATTATGTAATTTGGAATATAACTCCAGATAAACCTGTAGCCATAGGATCGCATGTCTATGAGATTGCTGGAATTTATCCTAATTTGTATGCTCGCGTCATAATAAATGGGATTCATTGTCGAACAGTTTTTTCAGCATTGGAAGAACATGTTGCCCAATGGACACCCGAAAGTCAGGAACCAATTACAGGAGTTCCAGCAAATACAGCACGGAGAATTGCTCTTGAATTCGCTCACAATAAACCCTCTACCATCTTCCTCTATTTCGGCATGCGCTATTTCAATGGTGGGAATTCTGGACGTTCTGTATCACTCCTTCCTGTTTTAAATGGGTCCTTAGCTGATCCGGATGCTCGTTTTTTGATAGGTCCTCTTGGAATGGGCTATCCGATTGATTTTAATGACGCAACCATCATGTTTCCAGATGGAATAGATAAAGCAAAGGGCGGGGTGGCTAGCCTTGATGAAATAATGGATAGTTTTACCAGTAATACCGGACAACAATATAAAGCCTTTATCAATGCAATGGGCAATCCAGTTCAGAACTGGCCTAACCGCAGTCTTTGGAAGGATAAAATCTTCAATGAAAAATATATGGATCTAGTCGTATCCTTTGAGGTACGCATGTGCGATACAGCGTTATTTGCAGATTATGTTCTACCAGAAGCAAACACCTTTGAGCGAGAAGACTTGATTTGTCCAGCTGATGATTGCATTATATTGAATGAACCTGCAATTAAACCTCTTGGCGAATCGAAACCACCTGCCGATATATGGCGAGAATTAGCAAAGCGGGTTGGTTTGGAGAAATATTTTAATAAGACCACTGAAGACTGGCTTAATGTCAGGTTGGAAACTCACGACCCTGCAATTGCTGGTGTAAAGCCACCGATAACTCTCGATCGGTTAAGAAAAGAGAAAATTATTCGCTTAAACGTTCCGGACGAGATTTATGATGAATGGGGCTCAATGGAATACCATACTCCTTCAGGAAGAGTTGAACTTTATCGAGAAGAATTAGCTGATACGGGTTTACCTATGGCGACTTATGTCGAACCTCAAATCCATAGTCCCAAAAAAGCGATTTATCCACTTCAACTTTTCCCAGGCAGGCATCGCTTTTTCATGCAAGGTCAATTCCAGGAATTCCCAGAGCTCAGGGCTTTAGCTGGTTATAAGGCTGTGGTCGCATTGAATCCAATTACAGCCCGTGAAAAAGGTATCAACGAAGGAGATTGGGTAGAAGTTTATAATGAAAAAGGGTCTGTTCAGGTGACAGCTCACCTTAGCAACATGTTCCCTCCCGGAATGGCTCACTTATGGTACTCTTATTCCGCCAAGGATTACCCAACCGATCCACCGACTGTGCTTTCTAGCTCTCTTGGTACTCATGATGTCGAAGATGCATTTTCGAGAAAGGTCGTCCGTGTTTTGATGAAACAACCTTATGCTGGGCTTCCAGCAACTGCTACATTCCCATTAGGAGGAGCGAATGAAACATTTTGGGATGATCTTGTAGATGTACGCAAAATAGATGGAGGAAAGTAAAATGACTCAACCTGCGATCCTAATTAACTTGAAACGCTGCACCGGCTGCTGGACTTGCTCGCTGGCTTGCAAGGTGGGCAACAACCTCTCTGAAGATGAGTGGTGGCAATATGTGCGCACCCTCGGCAGCGGCTCCGGCATTGACGAACCCGCTGGCACCTGGCCCAACGTCCACATGAGCT
>DHFN01000218.1 GCA_002402275.1 Anaerolineales bacterium UBA4823 | reverse complement strand
TTGCCCGAAGATCATCCTGGAAGGAACCCGTCTAACCATGAAGACGGAGATCGCCTTTGCATTGAACGAGCATCCGCGCATTGTAGGACCTCGAAAATATCGCTATCATTCACCGATCATTTCTGCTGAGTGGTGTGGTTTTACGAATTTCCCGTGGGGCAGAGGATTGATCAATTTTCTTGGCGAAGAAGAAGCCATGGCTATGGAAACCTACCGGACATGGGTGCGCCTGTTTGAACTGCAGCGCTATTATTCCTGGATCGTGGATCGTTTTCATATTTCGACTATGGCATATCAATGGGCTTTCCATCAAAAGCGCTATTTATTCCTTTGCTTGGTTGGAAGAACGCCTGCTGCCCTTGAACTTTCATATGATCTTCTGCACGCGTTCTCCTGCTTCATTCAAAGCCGCACGTGAAGAACGGCTGAAGGTTTCCGGGAATCCCTCTCAATATGATGATCTTGAGCAATTCATCCGTGAGCAGGAGTTAATGCGTGAAATCATTGCCGCTTCAAAGCTGCCTTTCTTTGAAGTGGATGTATCAGATGGAGCCATCAATTCAGCAACCGAAAAGATTGCCGACTGGCTTGAAAAAAGCGGGGGGTTGTTTTTAATCAACTAATTTATTATCGTTGTATTGTTATTATGAAATTATGATATAATGTCAGTACAAACGTAACACACTACATAATATTAAATCAATGAGCAACCAAATCTTTCCCCATTTTTTATTGATCGTAAACAACTTTATTTTGAGGTAAATCATGGCTAAAAGGTATTTGCTTGGAATTGATAATGGAACGACCACGACAAAGGCAACCCTTTTCGATTTTTCAGGACAAGAAATTGCCGTTTCCAGTTCAAAAGAGGTAAGAACATTACATCCACAGCCCGCATGGGCAGAGCAAAGTATGGATGAGATTTGGGAGGCAATGTCAGCAGCAATTCGAGATGTCATCCAGCGATCAAAAATCGAGCCAGAAGAAATTGCCAGTATCTCATTGAGCGGGCATGGGGGAGGAGTGTGGTTACTCGATAAAGAAGGCAAACCAGTCCGAAATGCGATTATTTGGCTTGATGGTCGAGCAAAACCATATCTGGATCAATGGGGGAAGGAAGGTTTATTACAGACTATTTATGACAAATCAGGTTGGAATTTATTTGCAGGCATCGGACCTGTCACCATCTTCCCCTGGCTTGTTGATAATGAACCTGAAAGCCTAGAAAAAGCTGCCGTTAACATTACCTCGAAAGATTGGACCAAGTATTGCCTGACAGGAAAATTGAGCACGGATTATTCTATGGCATCTGTGGCACTGCTTGATTATTCGAATATGGATTTCTCAGATGAAGTCCTTGAGCTGGCAGGTATTTCGAAGTACCGCCATCTATTACCGGAATTGGTTCCTGCATGGGAAATTGCAGGATATGTCACAAAAGAAGCGGCTGAGAAAACTGGTTTAGTGGAAGGTACACCCGTTGCGGGCGGAGCCTTTGATGGTGCTTGTTCAGCTCTGGGTGCGGGATGCTATAAAGTTGGTGAAGCGGGCAGTACAGTAGCAACAGCTGGCGTGCATGTTGTTTTAAGCTCCAATCCTGTTCCTGATCCAGAACGTATCTACAGTCTAATGGCGCATAATGTCCCGAATGTTTTTTATAAAACATCGATGGCTCAGTTAGCGGCAGGAAATTTAGATTGGTTTGACCGTGAGTTTCTAGAAGCAGAGCGGATAATTGCATCCCAACGCGGATGTTCAATATACGATGTTATTTCCGAAGAGATCAATGATATTGCAGTGGGTTCCGGAGGCGTGATCTATTTACCACTTCTGCAAGGAGAACGATCTCCGTTTGTGAAGCCGGAAGCAAGAGGTTTATTTTTCGGTTTAGGCGATTGGCATAAACGAGCGCATCTTCTGCGTGCTGTTTTTGAAGGGGTAGCACTATCCACCCGCCATAATTATGAAAGTATGCTCAAGAATGAAGAGTTGGAAATCACCTACCTATCCGGTGGTGCATCCAAAAATGACACTTGGTGCCAAATTCTTGCAGATTGTACTGGAAATAAAATGCGTGTTCCATCCGGATCGGATTCAGGATCACGTGGAGCCGCCATTAATGCAGGTGTGGCTGTGGGAATATTCAAGGATCATGCTGAAGGCGTAAAGAACATGGTGCATATCCGCAAAGAATTCTCTCCAATCCCTGAAAACAAAGCAAAATACGACAAACTTTTCGAAATATATAAAGATCTTATTAAAGCCTCATGGCCTATTTGGGAAATAACTTCATCCTATGGAATAGAAAAATGGGAAAAATGAATAAAAGGAGGAAAACAAATAAGAAAATAATTGGATTTGAACTTACATAATAAATAGAAAAATTGGAGGAAAAACCATGAATAAGTTTTTGAAAGTTTTATCAATTATGGTTCTTTTTACAATGATTTTCACAGCTTGTGCACCGAAAACAAAAGCTGAAGTTGTAGAAGAACCCACAGTGGCTGAAGAAGCTGACACTAACGCAGCAACTACTGAAAAACCGCTGGCAGGTCAGGAAATTACATTCTTAACTATCCAACCACATACAGTCGCCTCTCAGAACCTAGCACAATGGTTTGAAGAAGAAACCGGTTGCAAGGTTACTGTAGATGTGGTTCCTTACGACAACGTTGTAGAAAAAGCTGTATTGGATGTTACCTCAGGGGTTGGATATTATGATGTCATCGATTTCTGGTATCCCGGCCTGGGTACTCTGGTTGAGAACGGTGTCTTGAAGAACCTTGATGAATGGTATGCACAAAATGAAGCTGAACTTGAGCTTGATGACCTCATTGTCACGTTCAAAGACGTCTTCACAACCATTGACGGTCACAAATATGCATTCCCATTTGATGGTGATATGCACCTGCTGTATTACAATACCGAGATTTTCGAAAAATACGGACAGACTTTCCCAACAACTTGGGATGAATACTACGATACCTGCAAAGCCATTACCGAGGCTGGCGCAGCCGATGGCGTTTATGGATGCGCGATTATGGGTGCCAAGAGTCCTCTGATCTTAATCGGTACCTATTTGAATCGGTTGGGAAGCTATGGCGGTGCTTTCTTCGATGCTGATGGAAATCCAACCATCAACAGTCCTGAAGCTGTTGCGGCTCTGGAAGCACTAGTTGCACAGGCTGAATATGCACTCCCGACCGCTTCTGCGGTTGCCTTTGATGAGGCATTGGGTGGTTGGTTCACCGGTAAAGCTGCCATGGTCGAATTCTGGACCGACCTACCTGGCATGACCGACGATCCTGAAAGCTCATCCATCGTTGGAAAATGGGGCGTTGGACCACTTCCGATGGGCTCCGGAGAAAAGGCAAAAGTCGTCGCATCCGTCAATGCTGGCTTTGGAATTGGCGTTTCTGCAGTTGCACCCCATCCCAATGCAGCCATGGAATTCTTGAAATTCGTGGCTCGCCCTGATATTGCTGCACGCTACAACACAGTTGTAGGTGGGATTGATCCAGTTCGCTATTCCACACTGGAAGATCCAGCCTACATTGAATTTGCAGGTGAAGATATTGTGAATGCAATCAAGACTGCTCATGCCAATGCGATTACCTGGCCAACCAGTGCAAAGTGGTTTGAATTACAGGAACCTCTTACTGATAATCTCTCTCTTGCATTGATTGGTGAAAAAACTCCTCAACAGGCATTGGACGATACCCAGGCAACCTGGTTGCAGATTTTGGGGAAATAAAGATTTATTTTAGAAAAAGGGGATAGATTGATTTTGGTCTATCCCCCTTTTTCCTCCATCAAGTTTGGAAGAATGATTTAGGAGAATTCCGTTGAAAAATAAACTTGAACAAATAAGCCCAAGGATTATGGCAATCCCCGCATGGGTCTTTTTGATTTTCTTTTCCATAGTTCCATTAATTTATGTGGTTAGTAGCAGTCTAACAAACTCAACCCTTGCACAACCTTTCAAAGATTTCATCTGGTTTAACAATTATAAACAAGCGATTCTTGATGAAAATTTTGGAAGATCACTATTAAATACGTTCCTTTTCGCTTTTGTTGTTACGTCCCTGGAAACATTATTAGGATTTTTGCTCGCGTACGCTGTGCGAGGAATTAGAGGTCTCAGTACCTTGCTTCGCAGTATTGCATTATTGCCGATGTTTACTCCTCCGGTAGCAGTTTCAATGATTTGGAAGTTGATTTATGATCCAAATTCGGGTTTGATGAACCATTATTTAATGCAATGGGGAATAACAAAGGGATTAATTGCATTTTTAGGAGATTCAAAACTAGCTTTTCCGTCAATCATGTTTGCAGATATCTGGCAATGGACCCCCTTTTGTTTTATTCTTTGTTATGCCGCTCTGCAAGCTTTACCAAAGGCTCCCTTTGAAGCGGCTGAAGTGGATGGAGCATCCGGTTGGACAGTGTTCAAAAGATTGACTTTACCTCTTGTTCTACCTCAGGTAATTGTCGTATTCCTTTTCAAGCTTCTAATTTCTTTGAAAGTATTTGATCTGGTTTATATGCTCACTTTTGGTGGTCCAGGAAATATTACACAAGTTGCTTCCTTCTATATTTATCGAGTGGCTTTCAAACAGTTCAATACAGGTTATGCAGCGGCGCTCAGTTTCTTAATGCTGCTCATCATCACGATTATTGCAACTCTTGTAATCAAGGGGCGTGAATTTTTCATGAGGAGGTCAGAATGACAAGCAGGAATATTGTGTCAAAAATCATTGGTCTGATAATCGCAATTGGGTTTTTAACAATTATCCTGCTACCTATTGTATTTGTTGCTGCCACTTCCTTGAAGATCCCGCTGGAAATTCGAACCTCAGGAGCGATTTTCCCCCAAGGTGGGATTACCTTTGAAAACTGGGTAAAGGCTTTTCGGAATGTGCCGTTGACAAAATATTTATTCAATTCTACAGTGGTTGCGATTTCGAGCACATTGATTACATTACTAATTGCAATACCTACCATCTACACGGTCGTCCGTTTTAAAACAGGTGGAGCTGTTTTACCTTCATTAATTCTCGGAACGTACGTGATGCCCCCCATTGTTGTCACCGTGCCAATTTTTGCGATCGTTAAAACGTTGGAATTGCAGGATAAACTGGTGGGTTTGATCTTGATCCATTCCATGATGAATATTCCACTTGCGTTTTGGTTACTAGACAGCTACATCCGCAATATCCCCGTTGAATTGGAACATGCGGCATGGGTAGATGGGTACAGCAAATTTGATACTCTGGTGAAGATCGTGTATCCCCTGATTAAACCAGGTGTGCTTTCAACTGGTGTTGTTTGTTTGATCATGTCTTGGAATGAGTTTCTCTTTGCTCTGATCTTGACTTATAGTGATGCATCCAAGACCTTTCCGATCGGTATTTCACAATACATCGGAGAGCATGGTATGCAATTCGGAGAGATGTCAGCCGCTGCCCTGGCTGGGATCATCCCGATCTATATATTGGTGTTTATCTTCTCCAAGAACTTGGTAGAAGGTTTAGGGAGAAGTGGTTTAAAAGGATAAATATTCTAATTTTTGTGAGGTAAAGGATGAACGAAGTATTTTTCGAACTAGAAAAATGGTTATCCTCCAGTGGATTTAAAAATGGAGAAAAAATTCCAACTGCCAAAGTATTGGCAGAAAAATTTAATGCTCGTGAAAGTGAAGTCGAACATGCTTTAAATGAACTTGTCTATGAAGGATACATTGAACGAGTTGTACAAGTGGTTGACCATATATATCAGATTCCTTCATATCCCTATTGGGGTATCTTGACCGGAGAACATTCGATCACTAAGGAAGCCAAAAAACGCGGAGAAAATCCTGGCGTAGAGATTTTGAATTGGGAATTAGTAGATGCATGGCCATCCATTCAACAACGGTTGAATCTGAATCCCGGTGATAAAGTCCAGATCATGGAAAGACTGCGTTCTTCTGACGGTTTCCCTGTTGCGATTGAGACTTCGTATTTCCCTGCCAAGTTATATCCTGGGATTACTAAGGATATGTTTATGGAAACAGGATCCGGCCAATCATCTTTCAAGGTCATGGAAGAGAAATTTGGATTGGTCTCGGAGCGAGCCACGGATGAAGTCACGTTAGCCTGCCTTGAAGAAAGGGAAGCAAAATTCCTTGAGGTTCCAACTGGAACACCTGTTTTATTACGGTTCCGAATTACTTGGGATCCAGATGATGTACCTATTAAAGCATCACGTGCAGTTTGGAAATTTCATGCAGGCTATGAAATGAGTCTGCGCAAATAATATCAGGAGATGAAACGTGGCTAGTGTCGAACTACGTAACGTTTGGAAAATTTATAAAGGTGATGTCGAGGCGGTTAAAAATGTCTCCTGGAAATGTGAGGATCGAGAATTTTTCTCTATCCTGGGACCTTCTGGATGCGGGAAATCGTCTTCATTGCGCATGATCGCTGGCTTGGAAGAAATAACAAAAGGTGAGATCATTTTTAATGACCGAGTTGTCAACCATCTACGTCCAAAAGAGCGGAATGTTGCCATGGTTTTTGAGAATTGGGCTTTGTATCCCAATTTGAGTGTATATGAAAATATTGCTTTCCCTTTACGAGCCAGGAACATGCCAAAAAACATTATCGATGAGAAAGTTAAAGCCGCAGCTAGATTTCTTGATCTTGAGGGGATTTTACATAAGAATGCACAACGCTTGAGTGGTGGTGAAATGCAGCGAGTTTCCATCGGACGAGCCATTGTTCGAGAACCGGATGTATTAATTATGGACGAGCCGATCTCCCATCTGGATGCGAGTTTACGAGCTCGCATGCGCGAGGAATTGAAGACGCAGGTGAGCCGATTGGGCGTAACAACTCTTTATATTACCCATGATCAGGTTGAATCAATGGCTATGGCTGATCGAATCGCCGTGATGAACCAAGGTGAAATTCAACAAATCGGTACCCCACTTGAAATTTACCACCACCCGTACACTGAATTTGTAGCGGGTTTCATTGGAGAACCCCCCGCAAATTTTGTAGATGTTGAGGTTTTTGTAGAAAAAGAGAAACACTTCATCAAGTGCTCTGCTTTCTCGTTTGAATTGAACAAATTCTGGTCAAAGCAATTTGATTCTAAAAGAGAAAATAGAATTCGTATGGGCGTAAGGCCGGAAGATATTGGTATTTCTTTCGAGGCAACTGAAAACTGCTGCGGTTTGCTGGTGGATTTTGTAGAAATTCAAGGTGATAGAACCATCATTACTCTCAAAGTTGGAGATCAGTTGTTTTTATCTGAAGTTTTGGGTGATATTAGACCTGAAACTGGCCAGACAATCTATGTGAAATTCAATCAAGATAATATTCACTTTTTCTCGTTGGAAGATGGAAAAAACCTCTTCTTCGATGCAGAAATGAAAAGCTAAGGAAGGTCAATAATGGCCAGTCTGGAATTACAAAAAATAACAAAAACATTCGGCAAGAAAATTGCGCTTGAAGATGTAAGCTTTAAGTGTAAAGAAGGAGAAATGTTTTGCCTGTTAGGCGCTTCAGGAGCAGGAAAATCAACAACTATCAATATTATTTCCGGTATTATTCCGCCTGATAGCGGAAAAATCCTCATCGGTGAAAAGGATTTTTCAGGTGCATTTCCACAAGACCGGAATATTGCTACGGCTTTTGAGAACTATGCTTTATATCCGCATATGACAGTTCGCGAAAACCTTCTTTTCCCATTAAATTCTCCTGTACGAAAAAAGGAATCCTCCAAAGCAGAAAAAGAAGAACGCGTTAAAAATGTTGCGGAAATGTTGGGAATCGCGGAATTGCTGGAACGCCTTCCACAAGAATTATCCGGGGGGCAAAAACAGCGAGTAGCGTTAGGAAGGACTTTAGTTCGAAGACCGAATATATTCCTCCTTGATGAACCCATCTCTCATCTGGATGCGAAATTGCGACACCGGATGAGATCAGAATTAAAGCGGATTCAAAAGGAATTTGGAATTACTACACTCTATTCAACACCAGATCAGTTGGAAGCTTTATCAATGGCGGACACGATCGCTGTTATTAAAGAAGGGAAAATCCAACAAATTGGTACACCCGATGATGTGTACTATAAACCCTGCAATATTTACGTTGCCCAGTTCCTTGGAGATCCACCTATGAACTTATTTGCAGTTGATTACCAGGGAAGCTATGCCATAGTGGATTGCGATTCACCATACAAATTGCCCATTTCTGAAAAAGATCAAAAAATGTTAAACGAAAAAATGGGATCCTGTCAGCTTATTATCGGGGTAAGACCGAGAGATATTAAATTTGTGAACCCCGATGATCCTAAAGCATTGATAAAAGGAGTTATCAAAATTGTTGAAACGCTTGGACAAACGACTATTGTGAACGTTCAGGTTGAATCAGAAAGTATCAAAGTGAAAACGTACACTGAAACAGTACCAGCCGTTGGGTCAGTAGTCGGTATGATGTATGACTTAGATAATTTCTATTATTTTGATCGAAATACATCCCTTTTGATTCAATAAATAGGAGGATGACGTGAAAACTAGAAGGTTGGGAAAGAGCGATTTATTGATTACTCCCATTGGATTAGGTACGTGGGCTATTGGTGGAGGTGATAATCCGTATGGTTGGGGCATACAGGATGATAAGGATTCGATCGCAGCTATCCATAAAGCTCTTGATCTTGGGATAAACTGGATTGATACTGCAAAAGGATATGGGCATGGCCATTCCGAAGAAATTGTTGGGCAGGCAATTAAAAATAAGCGTGACAAGGTCATAATTGCCACAAAATGTGGGATTCTTTGGAAAAAGGATGGTTCAGATATCTATGGTCATCTAAAAGCCGATAGCATCAAAATGGAAGTTGAATCAAGCTTAAAAAGATTGCAAACAGATGTAATTGACTTGTACCAGATCCATTGGCCGCTGCCAGATGAGGATATTGAAGAAGGTTGGCAGGCTATTTCTGATTTGATTAAAGAGGGGAAAGTTCGTTTTGGAGGTGTTTCAAATTTCAATGTATCTCAGATGGAGCGTATTTCTGCTATTCATGAGATAACTTCTCTTCAACCTCCATACAATATGATTAAAACTGATATTGAATCAGAGATTCTGCCATTTTGCATAAAGAAAAATATCGGTGTAATTGTTTATAGCCCGATGCAAGCTGGATTATTATCTGGCAAATTTACTGCTGAGAGAGCAACTTCTCTCCCGGATGATGATTGGAGAAAAGGAGATATTAACTTTCGGGAACCTCTTCTTTCGATCAATCTTCAATTAGTAGAAAAAATAAAAAACATTGCAGAACGTATTGGGGTTTCCATGTCTGTTCTTTCCATTGCCTGGACGTTGCGTCGTCCTGAAGTCACTGCAGCGATTGTAGGTGCAAGGCGACCTTCACAGATCGAAGAAACAATTGAAGCCGGTGAGATTAACCTCAGCCAGGAAGTTATTGATGAAATAGATAGTTTACTCGCAGAAAGAGAATTAAAAATTAAAAAAATATCATGATAAGAGGTATGTAAATGAAAGTCGCAGTACTTAGTGATTTATTTGTAACAAAAGATGTTCTTAAGAATTCGTTTTGCGAGATATTTAAAAATACTGAATACGAATTTGAATTTGTATATCTGCAGGATAATTGGCCGGTTACACCTGTACAACAAAATGAGGAAATTTGTGAATATGTAGGAGATGAAGATGAAACTGCCGGGATTGTGGAGGATGTGGATATCATCATAACCCATACCGCTCCAATCTCCGAGAAAGTTCTCATAAAAGCGAAAAAACTCAAAGTACTGGGGGTGGCGCGCGGTGGGCCGATAAATATTAATTGGAATGCCTGTACCAAACGTGGGATTCCTGTATTATACGCGCCTGGCCGAAATTCCGGAGCTGTTGCTGAATATACTGTTGGGTTAATGCTTTCTGTATCACGAAATATTGCGCGCTCTCATACTTCGCTAATGAGAGATAAAAGATGGCGCGGTGATCTTTATACTTTTAGTGAGGTAGGAAAAGAATTAAATTCCTCAGTAGTTGGCCTACTGGGATTTGGCGCAATTGGAAAAAAGGTTGCTAAAATATTATTAGCATTTGAATCGAAGGTGCTTGTTTATGATCCGTATGTTGATGATCAGGAGATTCGATCCTGTAATTGCGAACCAGCTTCTTTTGAAACAATTCTGAAATGTTGTGATTATGTTTCCCTCCATGTTCGTGAAACAGACGAGACACGCGGGATGATCGGGGAAAAGGAAATTGCATTGATGAAAAAGACTGCTTATATAATTAATACAGCAAGAGGAGGGTTAATTAATCACAACGCACTCTATGATGCACTGAAAGAGCATCGCATCGCAGGAGCAGCGCTTGATATCTTTGAGGATGAACCTCCCAAACCTACAAGCCCATTATTTTCTCTCGATAATGTTACGGCTACCTCGCATCTTGGTGGAGCTTCAGTGCAGGCAGCGGAGATTGGAGCGCGGGTTTTATCTGAAGGAGTTTATGAGTATATTGTAGAA
>DHFN01000067.1 GCA_002402275.1 Anaerolineales bacterium UBA4823 | reverse complement strand
CGGATTCGTTCCGTTGCAGCAAACCCGTCCATCACTGGCATCATGATATCCAATAAAACGAGGTCCGGTAGTTCTTTGGCTACCCGCTCCACTGCTTCTTGCCCATTGGTCGCCTTGATCACATCATACCCTTCGGTGATCAAGTTCGCCTCCATCAATCGCAGATAACGCGGTTCATCATCAACAATCAATATTTTGGTGCTCATATATCATTCTCCCTTAAACATAGCTCATGATCAACAGAATGGGGTTGATAAGGTAGACACATATGAAAGGTTGTGCCTTTTCCAATAGCAGACTCAGCCCATATCTCCCCACCATGAGCGTGTAAAATTTGGCGGCAGATAAATAATCCCAAACCCGTCCCATGAATATTTGTGTCTTGGTTGGGAACCCGATAAAATCGCTTAAATAATGAACCCATATTCTCTTCAGCAATTCCAGGTCCATTATCACTGACACAAATATGGGCTGCCTCCGGTTCTTCTGTTAATGAAATCATTACCGTAGAGTGAGGAGCATATTTACTTGCATTGGTTAATAAATTATCAAACACTTGTGCCAAACGAGTAGGATCAGCTTCAATTTTTATTTCTGGCAAGCTTTGAGATAAGACAATCGTGATATTATCATGCAAGGATAAGGCACGAATGACAATATCCCGTAAAAATGCATCTAATCGGAAGGGTTGAAAGCTCATTTTCAAAGTGCCAGCCTGCAATCGGGAAGAATCCATAAGGTTATCAATCAATTCATGGAGACGATCCGTTTCTTCGTCAATGATTGTTAAAAATTCTTTCCGAGTTTCATCATCCCATGAAGTATCTTGTCGTAAAAGAGTTGTGGCATATCCCTTTATAAATCCCAAAGGCGTTAATAACTCATGCGATACTGTGGCTATGAAATCTTCCTGTAAACGGTCTAACCTTCGTTCAGCTTCTAAATTTGCGATTCGCTTCACCAATTGGTCGTGTCCAAGCAATTGAGCAACTAACCCTGCGATAAACTCGGATACCCGGATTTGATCTGGTGCAAAAGGGGGACCACCAAAACGGATAAAAACTAACGCACCGGCTAAATGGTTTTCTAGGAATAATGGCAGCCCCAATAAAAACCTCAGATGGTTGCGCTCAGTAACATCCCCTTCACCTTCCTCCACCCGCGAAATCACTCCCGCATCTTGAAATACTTCGAGCGCGGTAGCCTCACCCCATGTGAGTTCTGCCTCACGAAAACGCCCCCGTCCAATTGCCCGTGCAAATGTCGGTTGCAATCCTTCATCCGTTTTTAGATATAAAATCATATTATCAAAAATAAATACTGGGCGGGCGTAGCGGATAATTTCATCTAATGCCGTATCCATATTTTCAGCGAGAGCGACTGCACGGCTAATTGCATAGACGGCTTCCAGTTCTTCCGGTTTTAAGGTAGCCGAATTGATCTTTTCAATCATCACGTTATGTCTGCTCCTCAATTGCGGTGCTGATGGCGGGTAAAGAGAACTCGAAACAGGATCCATTTCCAACCTCGGATGTCACTTTTACTTGAGAACCATGTGCTTCAACAATCCGTTGCAACAAAGCTAGCCCTAAACCAGTTCCTCCATAATGACGTGTGGTTGAGCTATCAAGCTGGTGAAATGGCATAAAAATCTCTTCAAGACGCTTATTTGCAATCCCAATTCCGGTATCCTTGACAGACACATGCACTAAACCCTGATTATCTTCAGCTTGGATCTGTACCACGCCATTCGATGGTGTAAATTTCAACGCATTCGTGAGCAATTCTCCAATCACCCAACCCATTTTTTCTATATCACAGAAAACAAAGGGAAGATTTTCGGAAATTTCAACTTGCAAAGTAATTCCTTTCGCGCGGGCCTGGAGTTGTGCTTCCTGTACCTTCTGAGTGATCACCTCATTCATTTGGCAAGGTATGAGTGTCAAAGATAGCTCTCCACGCTCAGCATAGGTGAAAAGGATTAAATCATCAATCAGTTTTTCCAGGCGATTCTCAGACTTCAGTAAAGCTTCTAATGCTTCCTCCTGGTCACGATTGACTTCGCCAAATGCTCCTTCCCTCATCATCTCCAGATATCCCTTTAACATCGTCAGCGGAGTGCGCAGCTCATGGGATACATTTGCAATGAAATTGCTTTTAATTTGGTAAAGCTCACGGATACGTTCCAGCGCCTGGCGCAGTTCTTCCGTTCGCATTTGAACGTGCTGCTCCAGTTCCTGGTTAGCTTGTTTCAACGCTTCCTGTAGTTGCAAGATTTGCACCGTTACAGCTTCATCTACCGCAACTTCATCCAAAACTCCCAATTCACGCAAGGCTCTTCCTAAGCGCACTTGCCTCCCCAGGGTTGCTTGTTCTTGTTGATAAATTAATGCCTGGTCTAACTGCTGAGTGGTTATTTTCCCTTGTTGAACTAATGTCTCACCTAAGCGTGGGGTTAGAATTTCTGGCTCTAATCCCACCTGTCCCATTACCTGATCTGATTCTGAGGACAATAATTCGCGTAATGGAGCATCGATCGCCAGGTCTGCTCCGCAATACTCACAATAGCGTTGAACCTTGCGAATGGGCTTTTGACATTGAGGGCAAATAAAAGCGTGAGTCATCCGTATATTAAATAATCATATCCTTGAAATAACAAAGCAGCAAGGTCGTTGGACAAATTTTATGAACTTATATATTCTTATCCATTTTGGATAAAACTTCATAAAAATACCATGAATAAGCTG
>DHFN01000076.1 GCA_002402275.1 Anaerolineales bacterium UBA4823 | reverse complement strand
GGTCATGATGGTTCCATGACCACTGCACACTCCAACAGCCCGCGCGACACGTTAGCCCGTATAGAAACTATGGCTCTTATGGCAGGGATGGATTTACCAGTTCGGGCAATCCGGGAACAAGTTTCCTCGGCTTTGGATTTAATTGTTCATCAAGAACGTTTCAAAGATGGCACGCGCAAAATTGTAAATATCACCGAAGTAAGTGGCATGGAAGGAGATGTGATTACTCTAACGGATGTCTTTGTCTTTGAGCAAACTGGATATAACAATGGTAAAGTTGTTGGTAGATTAAAACCAACTGGGTTACGTCCTAAATTCATCGATAAAATAGAAGCTGCAGGCATTCATTTACCTGCCTCTACATTTGGAATAGGCGAACGCCGTCGGTATTAAGTGAGGGAAGACTCATGGATCCACTGATTTTTATTTTGCTTGTTGGTGGAGGAATTATACTGGCGTTACTCATTATGGGATTCGTCGTAACGGTGACGAGTGAACGATCAATGGTTGAGGAACGCCTAGGTCGTTACCTAGTCGAAAGGCAAGAGAAAAGTGGAAAAAAAGCAGAAAAAACCACGCCGGTAGGAGATTGGCTCAATGTCCGCTTGGAGCGATCCTCATGGGGGGAAAGTATTGCTCGTGAGCTAGCACGGGCGGATTTGAAATTGAAACCGGGCGAATACATTGCAGTGATGGTTATTGCTGCAATTGCAGTTGGGGGGTTAGCTTGGTTATCTGGCGGCAAGAATATCATTTTCACCATGATCGGCGTTATTATTGGAGCTTGGATTCCGCGTTTTTATGTCAATCGGTTGAAAAATCAACGGCTGGTTGCTTTCAATAATCAATTGGCAGATATGCTCAACCTAATGGTGAATGGGTTAAGAGCTGGTTACTCGACGATGCAAGCGATGGAAGCAGTTAGCCGGGAAATGCCGGCTCCGATTTCTGATGAGTTCAGGCGAGTCGTCCAAGAGATGCAAATTGGCATACCTATGGAACAAGCTTTGGATAATCTGATGCGTCGTGTTCCCAGTGATGATTTGGATTTAATCATTGCAGCCATTAATGTCCAACGTGAAGTAGGTGGTAACCTCGCTGAAGTCCTTGACACAATCTCCTATACCATCCGCGAACGGGTACGGATTAAAGGCGAAATTCGAGTGTTGACTTCCCAGGTAGTTTATTCAGGGCGTTTTTTATCTTTACTACCGTTTTTAATTGGGATTATTCTTTGGTTAATCAACCGTTCCTATATGATGCAGTTCTTCAACCCAGAAACCCGTGTGATTGGGATAACTATGTTAGTAATAGGTGGTTTAATGATCATAGCCGGTTATTTTGTGATCAATAAAATTGCAGCTATAGAGGTTTAGGAGAGAGACAGCAGGAGGTATCCATGACATTGACGATTGTAATCCTAGTCGCAGTCATTTTGATAGGGGCGGTTGTTTTAATTATAGTGGGTTTACGAGAATCTAAGCGTGATGATCCATTACAGAAAAGATTAGCAGAATTTGCCGATCGCGGGGATGCCAAATCGCTGGAAGAGATTGAATTATCTCAACCTTTTGCAGACCGGGTTATTTTCCCAATGGCAAGAAAATTTGGTGAACTTGCCACTAAGTTTACCCCTCAATCAGCCTTGCAAAGTACAGCTCATAAAATAGAATTGGCGGGAAGCCCAAAGGGAATTGACCCGACGATATTTTGGGCTTCGCGATTCTTTGTTGCTGTGATTGCCGGAGGAATTGTTTTATTTTTATTCACATTGGGATTGAAAGACTGGAGTTGGGGTAGGAAATTATTAGTTGTAGCAATTTTTATGGTTTTAGGATTTTTCATTCCTGAGATGTTATTAACCAGTCGGATCCAGCACCGCCAACATGAAGTCCGCAAAGCGATGCCGGATGCATTGGATTTATTGACGATCTGCGTTGAAGCAGGATTAGGGTTTGACGCAGCCATGGCGAAAGTTGCTGAAAAATGGAACAATGAGTTGAGCCTAGCGTTTGCACGGGCTTTACGCGAAATGCAGCTAGGCAAATTACGCCGCGAAGCCTTGCGGGATATGGCAGAACGAATTGGTATTGCAGAAATGACCAGTTTCGTTGCGGCAGTCATCCAAAGCGAGCAGCTTGGGGTAAGCATGGCTAAAGTGTTGCGGATTCAATCGGATCAGATGCGGGTTCGTCGCCGTCAACTCGCTGAAGAAGAAGCCCATAAAGCACCTATCAAAATGTTAATCCCCTTGGCTTTATTGATTTTCCCATCCATTTGTATTGTATTAATGACACCAGCTCTCTTGATCTTTGTTCGATCTGCTCTAAAAGGTGTTTTATTTGGCGGTTAATGGGGCAAAGTACTATGTAGATAGTTGTCAATCCAACCCTAGCTACAGATTGTACCGTTTCTTCTGGAGACTGGTTGATTGGATTTATCCACCAAGATGTGCTGGGTGCGGTTGTTTGGGGAATCGCTGGTGTAGAGATTGTCAAAGTAAGATTCGTGAAATTTACCCTCCTTATTGTCAGAAATGTGGTATCCCTACTAAAGGCGGGAAAATATGCCTAAACTGTAATTCCAGCGAACCGAAATATGATGCAATTCGGGCCTACGCGTTTTATGAAGAACCACTCCGGAGCGCGTTGCATCGTTTGAAATATCACCGTGATATTGCTTTAGCAGATCTATTTGCGTTGAATCTGCTGAACTTGTTTTCTCGGGTCCAATGGGATGTGGATTTTATCACCGCGGTGCCTTTAGGGGTTGCTAGACTCAAGGAACGTGGATATAATCAATCGGCTCTTTTGGCATATCCATTGTCCTTGGCTACGCATATCCCGTATCGCAGTCAAGCTTTGAAACGAATTCGGGAAACTGAATCTCAGGTAAAATTAAATATCCGGGAACGGAAAGAAAATGTTTCCAATGCTTTCTATGGGAACAGAGACCTGGTGACTGGAAAAAATATTCTGATAGTGGATGATATCACCACTACAGGAGCAACATTAAATGCTTGTGCGAGTGCGTTAAAAAACGCTGGAGCAAATCATGTTTATGGATTAACTCTAGCGAGAACATACAATAATAGAAATATTTAAGGAGGTTTTTATGACGGTACCGGTCGAAGTGATTAGCAGGAATATAGACGTTAGCGATCGCCTGCAAAGATATGTGGATACTAAAGTAGCCAAGCTAGATCGTTATCTTCCTGGCATTGAAGATGCCAGGGTGGATGTGACTTTTGAAAAAGCTGCTCGCAATGCTGCTGATCGGCAAGTTGCCCAAATTACTGTACGGGGAAAAGGGTTTATCTTGCGTTCAGAGGAACGAGCTGATGATATTTTTACAGCTTTAGATGCAGCCCTGGATAAAATTCAACGGCGGATAGAACGATATAAAGGAAAAAGATATCACGGACGAGGAGATGGCCGTAGCGCTGCAGAGGTAGTGGCGAGTGCGGTCGAAGAAGAATTAGAGACCGAACAACCAATTATTGCCCGGCGAAAGAAATTTATGTTGGTCCCCATGGACGAAATGGAAGCTGTTGAACAAATGGGTTTGTTAGGGCACGATAACTTTTTTGTTTTTTGTAATGTTAATTCGAATGCGATTAATATTTTATACAAGCGGCGCGATGGTAGCTATGGGATTATCGAGCCAGAGGTTCGCTAAATTGGAAGTATGGAGGGCTGATTATTATTCAAATGATCAGCCCTTACGCGGCAATTTGAAGGATTTATTATTAGAAGATAAGCAGGGTTGTTTGTTGACGTTCTAGATTGAGGGGGTTAAACTTAATGGTCAATAAAAATCACTATCAAAGGTATATTTTAAAATGGAACTTAACAAAGAAGAACTTTACCGAATTGCAGAAACTTATGTTGATACTGAAATTGATAACCCCACAATTGAAGACGCAGTGGCAAGGATTCTGGCTGCCGTAGGAGAAAACCCTGAACGTGAGGGTCTTCTTAAAACTCCCGAACGAGTAGCCCACATGTATGATGAACTTTTAGCAGGTTATCGCACCGACCCGATTAAATTAATCAACGGAGCGGTTTTTGATGCCTCGTATGATGAGATGGTTTTGGTACGTGATATTGAATTTTATAGTCTTTGTGAACACCATTTATTGCCATTTATCGGTCGTGCCCATGTTGCCTATTTACCCAAAGGGCATATTATTGGATTATCAAAAATTCCTCGGATTGTTGATATGTTTGCTCATCGCTTACAAGTTCAGGAGAAAATGACTTGTCAAATCGCTGAATTCATTGATGAACTCTTACATCCGATCGGAGTAGCCGTGGTGATTGAAGGATTACATCTTTGTGCGACGATGCGGGGAGTAAAAAAACATGATGCTCGGATGACTACTTCTTCTATGCTAGGATACTTTCGTAAGAGTATTGCTACCCGTCAGGAATTTTTGGATAATATATCGCGCGGCACTGCACCGATGTTTTAATTATTCTGGCTAGGTTTTTTGCGATCGTTCAATTTCAACGCCAACAGATCTGGTGAATCGAACTGCACCAGGCTTCTCAACGCTCACAATAACCTTTGCAATTCTTTGGTCTTCCAGGCACATATTTGCCAGGTCATTTGCTAATGACTCAACGGTTAGACGTTTTTGGGTTTCGGCAAGTTGCAAGGCGCGTTTTGCAATATCACTATAATTAATGGTATCTTCAACTTTATCTGAAGATGCTGCTACGCTTATATCCACAAATAAAGTTAGGGAAATGACAATTTCTTGGGGAATGGCTCTTTCCCATTGATTTACCCCGATAATTCCCCTTGCGATAAGGTCTTTTATAAATATTTTATCCATTTCTCTCCTGATGAAACGTATTTCATTGACAAAGTTGTGATTTCATTTAAGGACGATTTAATAAATTTTCAGAATCCATTCAGGCTTTCGTTTAACTGAAAATATTCGAGTATTCAAAAAATTGTATCTCATGTTCAGGAGTTAGAAAAGGCAAAAAATGAGTATTACTGGTAAGTTGTTGAAAATAATCAGGAACTAAGCTTAACCGACAAAATAAAAAGTCAATGGTAAAATTCCGAATAGTTAATTAAACCCATTCGAAAGTTTAATATGCGATATTTAAAAAAATTGATGGCGCTTTGTTTAGAGATAATTTTGGTTGGGTGTGCTCATCATCCAAACTTTTCTAACAGTCCCACCATAACCATACATCAAAACATTCCTAGAAGTGAGACAACGGTCCCAACCATCACTCCCAGCCCAACCGGAGTATTATTCACCCAATCTGCACCGAATATTGATCGTCCATCATCTCCATCACCGACGATAGAAAATCGTTCACAGCTCTATCCTCAACCTCTGGCGACCCAGACTAATCAGCTTTACCCTGAACCTCAGGCAACTCTGATTGGTCAGTCTTACCCTCCACCCATAACAGCACCCAACAACTCATCCTATCCACCACCATTGACTTCAGCGAGTGTTCAGCCTTACCCTTCTCCAATCATAATGGGTGGTACTAAAACCCCCAATGCAGCTCAAACTTCTCCTAGCTGGCAAGCAAGTCCCACTAATTTACAAACGAATGGAACTGTTCAGGTGGGTACTAGCTCCCCAACTTTTATGTACGTAGACGTGGCTTTACGCGCTACTGACCCCACCACAGTGCAATTAGCATCAGGTGGTTATCAATTGATCGAATTTTTTGCTTTTTGGTGTCCGACTTGCAAAAGCTTGTCTCCGGTATTACACTTTTTGGAAAATAAATATGCTTCGAAGATTCGATTTGTGTATTTAGATATAGATGATCGGCGGACTGTTTCCTTCAAGCAATCACTAGGATATCAATATCAACCTCACATATTTCTGATAGATGGAAATGGACAAATAATGAAACAATGGATTGGGGGAATTTCCCAAGAAGAACTAGAGAGTTCGTTAAGTTCAATTCAATGATTGTTTGGCTCTTGACTTTCGGGAAAACCATATTATAATATTGTAACCCCTACCCATATGGGGGGGGGTAGGAAAGGAATATGAACAAGGAAATAGTATTAAAAAGATTGAAAACCGTCGAAGGTCATGTACACGGCATCGAGAATATGGTTGACGAAGGGGCTTATTGTGTAGATGTCATTCGGCAGATCCAAGCCATACAAGGCGCGTTGAACAAAATAACTTCCATGATTTTAGATGACCATTTAAATTCCTGTGTTATCACCGCGATTCGCGGGGAAGATCCATCTGAACGTGAAAGAGTATTGAAAGAAATATCCGAATTATTTATTACATCAACAAAGGTATAAAATTATTAGAGGTAAATCTATGCAAACAATAACTTATCATATCCCCAATATTTCCTGCCAGCATTGTGTTCACACCATTAAAACCGAACTAAGTGAAATTGATGGTGTTAAAAGTGTAGAAGCAGATGTTGAGACCAAGACTGCAAAGATTGTTTTCGAAGCGCCTGCTGATGAAACAATCATAAAAAATGTATTAGCTGAGATCAATTATCCCGTTTCAGAATAGAAGTAAATTATGGCGACTACAAAACAGGTGGTCTTGCCTGTTACGGGCATGACCTGTGCAAATTGCGTTGCTACGATAGAACGCAATCTTAAAAAGGTTAATGGGGTTACCACTGCCAATGTGAACTTGTCATCGGAGAGAGCTCTGGTTGAATTCGATCCAAGTTTGACGAATTTAGACAGTATTGTAGCTAGAGTAGAAAAAGCCGGTTATGGCATCGCCACTGGGGAAGCGTTATTTCTCCTTCGCGATGTCGGGGATCAAACGGATTTAAATCGTCTTGAGGCGAAGTTAAAAGAACTGGATGGTATAGCCAAAGTTAAAGCAAACCTAGTCAATCACCAGATAGCGGTTGAATATATTCCCACACTGATCAGCCAATCAGATATCCGTAATAAAATTCATTCGTTAGGTTTTGCTTTACTTGAAACAAAGACCGATGAAGAAGATGCAGAGCAAAAAGCGCGCCAACAGGAAATCAAGCTTCAGCTTCATTACCTTATAGTTGGTTTGTCCTTCACCGTTCCGCTCTTCCTTTTCTCTATGGCGCGGGATTTCAACCTTTTGCCCCATCAATTTGCCCATTCCAGTTGGGCAATTCTAATCATGTGGCTGCTCGCTACCCCCGTGCAGTTCTACGTAGGCTGGCAATACTACGTGGGAGCTTACAAATCGATTCGGAATGGATCAGCCAACATGGATGTGCTCATTGCTTTAGGATCCTCTGCTGCATATTTTTATAGTATACCTATTGCTTTGGGTTTGATAGAGGGTCATGTTTACTTTGAGACCTCAGCGATGATCATTACGCTGATCAAAATTGGTAAATATTTGGAAGCCAAGGCGAAAGGTCAAACAAGCGCGGCGATTAAAAAATTGGTATCCTTAAAACCAAAGAAAGCCCATGTTTTGCGGAATGGTGTTGAAATTGATATCCCGGTGGATGAAGTTCAGGTGGGTGATATCGTTTATGTTCATCCAGGTGAAAAAATCCCCATAGACGGAGTGGTCTTGGATGGTCATTCAGCGGTGGATGAAGCCATGTTAACTGGTGAATCCATGCCTGTGGATAAATCGGTTGGGAGTCATGTCTTTGGTGCAACGATCAATAAATTAGGGTATCTCAAAATTGAAGCAACCAAGGTTGGCAAAGATACAGCTTTAGCCCAAATCATTCGTTTGGTCGAAGAAGCTCAAGGAAGTAAAGCACCCATCCAAAAGATAGCAGATCAGGTCTCCGCTGTTTTTGTTCCCTTAGTAATCGTGATTGCTTTGATCACTTTTCTAATCTGGTATTTAGTCGTTCCACAATTCCAACTTGTATCCTCAGGAAACCTCTCTACCGCACTCATCAATATGGTGGCTGTTTTGGTGATTGCATGTCCGTGTGCGATGGGGTTAGCGACGCCTACTGCGGTGATGGTTGGAACAGGTCGTGGAGCGGAAATGGGTATATTGATCAAGTCTGCTGAAGCACTTGAAAGAGCGGGTAAATTATCTACGATTGTGTTTGATAAAACAGGCACGATTACAAAAGGACAGCCGCGGGTTACAGATATTATCTTAACTGATTCAAAATTTAATGAGGAGCAAATCCTTCAACTGAGTGGATCATTGGAGAAGGGCAGTGAACATCCTTTAGGGGAAGCAATCGTTGCCGAAGCCACTAACCGTGGGATTCCCTTAACTGAACCGGATCAATTTTCTGCCCTAGCTGGTTTAGGGGTTGAGGGAAAAGTAAATGAGTATACGATCCAAATTGGGAATCACAAAGGGATTCATTTGGAGGAAACAGAAAAGGATTTAGATTATTCCATTGTTAATAAACTTGAACAAGAAGCTAAAACAGTGGTCTATGTAAAAATTAATGGCAAAATTCAAGCAATCATCGCAATTGCAGATACCCTAAAAGAAAATTCAGCAAATGCAATTGCTGAATTAAAGAAACTGGGGTTAAAAATTGGACTGATTACTGGTGATAACCAACAGGTTGCGAAGGTCATTGCCCAGAAAATAGGAATTGATTTGGTTCTCGCTGAGGTTATGCCCGCTGATAAGGCTGAGCAAATAAAAAAGCTTCAGGAAAAGGGCGAAATTGTAGGAATGGTTGGGGATGGAATCAATGATGCACCAGCCTTAGCTCAAGCAGATATTGGAATTGCTGTTGGCAGTGGCACTGATGTAGCGATTGCTACAGCCCCCATTGTCCTCATTCGTGATGATCTTTCTGGGGTAGTTTCGGCTATTCGTTTATCCCGAAAAACGTTGAGGACGATTAAACAAAATTTGTTTTGGGCATTATTCTACAATGTTATCTTAATTCCCTCCGCAGCCATGGGTTACCTGAACCCCATGCTTTCGGCAGGAGCGATGGCTTTTAGCAGTGTCTTTGTGGTAACAAACAGCTTGCGGTTACGGAAAATGGGGTTAAATTAGAATCTATCCTTGACCTTCTAACAAGATGGGGTTAACCTTAAGCGACTTTTTATTGCATACAAGAATATGAATCATTTTAATATCAATCGGCGAGAGTTTTTAAAATTAAGTGGTTATGGGGTTGCAGGTCTTCTGTTGGGTTCGAAGATGCGAGTGCTTGCTGAAGAGCCTTTTCCGCAAGCAGAAAAACTAGGCCGGGTATTTTCTATGGTGGAACTGAAATCGCGTCCCGATATTGATGCACAGACGGTGGGCGTTTTGTATGATGATGCAGTAGTGGTATGGCAAAAGGAAGTGGTTGGTAGACATCCTTATCGTTATAAACAACGTTTCGTAGAAACCCCACAAGGATATCTTTGGTCCGCGGATGTGCAGCCGTGTGAAAACAAAGCAAACCAACCCGTTGAGCAGTTGCCAAATACAAGCCTCGGGCCTGGGATGTGGGTAGAGGTTACCGTCCCCTGGGTGGATATTGTTTTAGAACGAGAGCCGATCAGCCCGGGGTTCAAAATTCGAAGTGAACAAAATTTACCATTACGTTTATATTACTCTCAAGTTTTATGGGTAGACCAAATTAAAAAAGACGACCAAAATAAAATTTGGTATCGAGTCAATGAAAAATATGGCTATGGTGATTTATTCTGGGCGTCTGCCGAAGCATTTCGTCCACTAACCGAAGAGGATGTTTCTCCAATTCATCCTGACATTGAAGAAAAAATGGTATTAGTAAATGTCGAAGAAAAAATACAGACCTTATCTTGTCTAGAAGGGAAGAGGGAAGTGTACTACTGCAGAATTTCGGGGGGAAAAAAATACGATCCTGATGGAAAATTTTTGGAACATTCATCTACTCCTACTGGGGAATTGACCATTTGGAGGAAACAAATCTCAACTCATATGAGCGGGGGAACTTCCGGTGCGGGATATGACTTGCCCGGGGTTGGTTGGACCAGTCTGTTTTCTGGAGAAGGGGTGGCAATCCACTCTACTTTTTGGCATAATAATTTTGGCGGTGAATTAATGTCACACGGCTGTGTCAATGCCAGCCCAAAAGATGCACAATGGGTCTTTCGGTGGACTAATCCTCCTGTAAAATATGATCCAGGAGATTTGTATTCGAAAGATACCGATATTCCCCCAACTAAAGTAAAAGTTGTTGAAGGATAAAATATGCCCATGATTGCCCCAACAGTTGGAATAGCATTTCTGGCTGGTTTAGCTTCGTTCTTGTCACCATGTGTTTTTTCCTTGGTGCCTGCTTATGTGGGTTATTTAGGTGGTCGTTCAGTCAGCGGCACCTCTGATGCCCAGGATAAATGGCTTACTTTTTTTCATGGATTGGCGTTTGTATTTGGATTTAGTGTAGTATTTATTTTTTTAGGGGTAGCAGCTTCAGCATTAGGGGGCGCGCTAGTCAATGTTCGTAATATTTTGACTAAAATAGGTGGATTGATAGTCATCATATTCGGAATCCATATGACTGGAATATATCGGATACCCTTCTTGGAATATGACCTTCGCCATCAATCAGATAATACTCCCAATAATGGCTTTATTGCTTCGGCTTTGATGGGTGTATTCTTTTCGGCAGGATGGTCACCTTGTGTGGGACCTGTTTTAGGGGCAATCTTGATGTTGGCTTTAAATGGGGGTTCAATTCTACAGGGCGTAGGATTACTTTCGGCTTATTCGGCTGGTTTAGCAATCCCATTCTTGGTAGCAGCTTTAGGAATTGGCTGGGTAACCACAATTCTTCGAAAATACAATCGAGTCATGCGATATACTGAGATAGCCATGGGGGTGATATTAATCCTTGTTGGAGGGCTGTTAATGTTTGGTTATTTATCACAGCTTTCTCGTTTTGGTTTGTTTGTAGACTTTGGCATTTAACGATGATCACGATTACTTTATATAGTCGTGAAGATTGCCATTTATGTGATGAAGTAAAAGATGTCCTCAAGGAATTGGCTGGACAATATCCACACAATTTAGTCGAAATTGACATTGATCAAAATCCCGATCTAAAAAGTCGTTATTCAGACCTAATCCCAGTAATAGAGATTGGTCCATATACTCTCCATGCGCCTATCCAGCGCAATGAAATTGAAATTACATTAGCTGCTGCAATGGACCGAAAGCAGCAATTAGAAACATTACAAGATCCTGTTTACCTGAATAACTTACGCAGAGGATTAGAATGGAATCTAGCTGATCAAATTTCTCTCTGGATCTCCAAACATTATCTTTTGATGATTAATCTGATCGTCATCATTTACTTAGGCATGCCTTTCCTAGCTCCAGTATTTATGAAATTAGATGCTCCAACACCAGCCAAAGCGATTTACCGAGTTTACGGAATGGTCTGTCATCAATTAGCTTACCGTTCATTTTTTCTCTTTGGCGAACAAATCGCCTACCCCCGTCAAGCTGCTGGGTTAAATTCATTGAAAAGTTTTCAGGATGCAACGGAATTAAGTGAAGATAATAGCTCCGAAAGTATCATGGCTGCCAAAGCCTTTCTTGGAAATCCACAAATGGGATATAAGATTGCCTTATGTCAGCGGGATATTGCGATTTATGGTGGAATTTTGCTATTTGGATTGTTATATGGAGTACTTAAACGGCGTATTCCTCAAATTCCTTGGTTTCTTTGGATTTTGATTGGATTGATTCCGATCGGTTTAGATGGGGTATCTCAATTGATCAGTCAGCCGCCTCTCAACCTAATCCCTTTTCGGGAAAGTACGCCATTTTTGAGGGTTTTGACGGGTTCGTTATTTGGATTTACGACTGCCTGGTTTGGTCTCTCTGCTGTAGAGGAAAGTATGGCAGAGACCCGCTCGATCCTGGGTGCAAAACAAATGCGAATCGCTTCAAC
>DHFN01000035.1 GCA_002402275.1 Anaerolineales bacterium UBA4823 | reverse complement strand
TTATCTAATCCCCCAACAGCTATTGTTGCATGCAACGATTTAATGGCATTCGGGGTGATAAGTGCCGCTCAAGATAGAAACTTGATGATTGGCAAAGACTTATCTATTACAGGTTTTGACGACATTCCAATGGCTGCATACTCACACCCTACTCTTACAACCGTACATCAACCCATTTATCAAATCGGCGCTAAAGTTTGTGAATTATTGATTAACAAAATAAAAAATCTGCCGATTCAGGATGACCATGTGCTCCTTCGCCCTGAATTGATGATCCGAGCATCGAGTGGACCAGCGAATTTGAATATATAAACTTGTAAATCAGGAGGTGACTTTATAACTTAAAAACAGGTAATAAAAACATATCCAACCATAAACAGGAGGAAGTAAAATGAACAAGAAATTAAGTATGCTTTTGGCGTTGATCATGATCCTTGCGTTCGGATTGACAGCCTGCCAACCCCAGGTAGTTGAAAAAATCGTTGAGGTAACCAAGGAAGTTGAAGTATTGGTAACCCAACCCGCTGTCGAGAAAACCGTGGTTGAGTTCTGGACCACAGACAACGAAGAAGCTCGAGTCAATGTTTATGATGCAGTCGCTGCATTGTACATGGCAGAACACCCTGAAGTTGAGATTCGCATCGTTCCCATTGACGAAGCTACGGTCAGCCAACGAATAGCCACTGCCCGCGCGGCAAACCGGCTCCCAGACATTGTCCGCATGGGTGTTGAGAGAACAGCAGCGTTTGCCGCTGATGGCATCATGGATGAAGATGCAAATACTGCTGCCGTAGAGGCGATTGGAAAAGACGATTTCCGCGGCGGTCTTCTCGAAATGGTAACTGACCCAGCCACTGGAAAATATGCCGCCATCCCCTTTGACGGATGGGTACAGGCTATCTGGTATCGATCGGATCTTTTCACCGAACTCGGTCTGGAAGCGCCAACAACTTGGGACGCAATCAATGCCGCCTGTGACAAACTACCAGGAACTGGGAATCTTCTTTACGGAATTGTCCTCCCCGACGATCCTGGTCAGAATTATCCCCATCAGGTCTTTGAACAGGTAGCCATCTCCAACGATGCCTGGCCATTCGATGGCAAGGGTAACGTAACCATGGACACCCCCGAAATGATCGAAGTTCTGCAATTCTACTCTGACCTGATTCGCTGCGCACCCCCCGGACCCCAGTATTGGCAAGGGGCTCGTGAGATGTACGAATTGGATCAATCCGGGATGATGTTCTACAGCACCTATATCATGGACGATCTGGTTGACGGATCTGGTTTGGTAGGCGCTACCGGAAAAATCACAATCGCTGTCGATAACCTCACTGAGAAGACCGGATTTGCCCCATCCATGAAGGGACCCAACGGAGACGCAGTTTATGGTCAACTGGTAACCCTTGGCATTATGCAAGGCGCAGATCCAGTCGCCCAGGACGTTGTCAAATTCTTCATGACTGGAAAGAACTACCAGGACGTGCTCGCCTTGGCTCCTTTAGGAAAAGTGCCTGTCTTAACAAGCGCTGTTGCCGGTTGGAAAGAACTTAGCCCATATTTTGCCAACTACTCAAGTGAAACACTTGACCAAATTGCCAACGGCTACGATAGCATGCAGCGCTGGCTCTTCCGACCCGATTACACTGCAGCAGAACGCGCTGTTGTCGGTGATATAGAAGGTCGTTTGCTGATCTCGCAAGTTCTGAGTAATATTATTCTGGAGAAATCCATGACTCCCGAAACTGGCGCTCAGTTCCTGCAACAAGAGGTTGAGAAACTGCTCGCAGACCGAACTAAATAGAGTTTTCTTCTCCCCTTAAAATGGAGGGGGTGGTGAGTGAAAATCATCATCTCCTCCATTCAAGAAAAGGCATTATCCATGAGGCTAAATACAAACCATTGGAAATCTATCCGGGCACGTGAAACTAGACTTGCCTGGTTTTTATTATCCCCTACTGCCTTGATCGTTTTTGGCTTGATCTTGTTTCCAGCAATCTTCAGTATCTGGATCAGTTTTCATGACGTCGGATTAGACAATCTGAATGATGTGTTCCATGCGCCTTATGTAAAATGGGAAAATTACCAAAGCGTATTCTCTGATTTTTCTTTCAAATTTGAGAGTCTTAAAAATATGGGGGCTGCTGTAACCACCATTATTTATTCGTTTTCAGCCACAATCTTAACCGTGACAATTGGATTGATTGCAGCCTTACTATTGAATCGTCCTTTTAAAGCCAGGGGGCTTGTAAGAGCAATCTTTCTTTTTCCTTATGTTGCGCCGATCGTAAGCATGGCATTTGTATGGAGATGGCTTCTTGATCCCCGCCCTTCAGGGGTTGTGAATGATCTTCTCATGCGAGCAAATCTAATCGAATCGCCCCTTGGATATCTTTCGACCAGAGGACTTGCGTTGGTTTTGGTGATAATTTTTGAGGCATGGAGATATTTTCCTTTTGCCATGTTGATGATCCTTGCCCGTTTACAAGCAATTGATGGTGTGCTTTACGAAGCTGCTGATGTAGATGGCGCAAATACGTGGAAAAAATTTTTACATATTACATTACCTGAGTTGCGCTACGTACTCGGAGCAGTTTTTCTCCTCCGTTTGATGTGGACTTTTAATAAATTTGATGACATCTTTTTACTAACCGGTGGAGGTTTTGGCACCAAGGTGCTTCCTGTATTGACTTATGAATTTAGCTTTAGGCTTTATGACTTTGGGCGTGGGGCGGCGGCTGCGATGATCTTGCTTGTCATCCTATTTGTGTTTATGCTCATCTATGTTCGTGTGGTAATGCGAAACGTTGATGATTAAGGCGGAATGCAATGAATGAGTCTACTAAAATGAATATCATCCAAACTTTTGCAAGGCGCTTTTCTCTAAAACAGTTGATTTTCTTTCTGTTAATCGCTTTTTTCTTGACAAGTATCCTTTTCCCGTTTTATTGGATGGTAAGTTCTTCATTTAAATCTTATGCAGAAATTGGGGGAAGAGCTCCAGTGTATATTCCATCAGCCTTAAGGCTGGAGGCTTATCAGGAGTTATTTGATTCGGCCAACGCTAGTTTTCAAAACTTTGGGTTGAATATTTTAAATAGTTTAAAGGTTTCAATTCCTACTTCACTCATTGCAGTAGTACTATCGGTTCTGGGAGCATACGCAATAGCCAGGTTAAAATTCAAAGGTAAAAATGTGCTGTTGAATGGCGTATTAATGGTGTATCTTCTCCCCGGCGTTTTATTGATCATTCCGTTGTTCTCTATGCTAGCTAACTTGGGGGACAAGATGGGATTTGCTGTCCAAGACAATTTAGTAGTATTGGTAATAACCTATCTTGCCCAAACACTACCAGTTGCCATGTATATGCTAACCAACTATTTTCGAACTATCCCTGATGAAATCGAACAAGCAGCCATGATTGACGGATGTACACGGATGGAAGTTATCTGGCGTATAACACTCCCCCTCGCAATCCCTGCTTTGGTGTCAGTTTTCATTTATACATTCATGATTGCCTGGAATGAAT
>DHFN01000206.1:1742-2558 GCA_002402275.1 Anaerolineales bacterium UBA4823 | reverse complement strand
ATCGGGCTTTCTCAAATCACAAGTTTTGAATTAGACAGCGAAGACTCTTATTTTAAATTATGGTGTGAATGGATTGAACAAAATTTGGATGCTGAAAACCCCACATCTCCGGTACAGCAAAAACTTTGCGAAATTGCTCCGCAAGATTTCCATGTTCAAGCTATTGTCATTAAATCCAAGCTTCTTCAAGGGGATATTCCCGCAGGAAGCAATCTTTACCATTCTGCAATTCAGCTTATCACCCATAATGCTCCCTCTACTGCTCACTACAGGTTTTCCCCGGCAGCCAATCTGCTTCTAGCCTGGTTGGAACAGATTGATATCCTTTATTCATTTTCTGCTATTGCTCGCCAACTTGGAGATTGGGATATAGCACTGGAATTAATAAATATCATTCTTGATTCTCCTCTGAACGAACCCTTAGCTCATTTTGAAAGATTATCTACGCTTGTTATTCGNNGCGGAATTTCAGAATATTTGCAAAGGAACCGATTTACTCGCCCACTCCCCTGGAGAAAATACGAATGGGGAAAACAATGGGTATTGTTTCTTTACATCCCTGAATTGGCTAAAGTCAGAACTTGAGTTTTCCGAAGGATTCCCAATAGAGCTCCGAAACCAAGTAAGCGAGTATGAACTGCGCGGGAAATGCGTTTTAAATCCCAATTCTTTAAATTTAGATGATTTTACAAAATTCAAACCAACCCCTCCAATCATTTGTGCTAAATTGGGTTGGCTGGTGACACAATCCCAAGAAGTGGATTTAATCAATGCAAGTTATCCCTTCCAAAATAATCCCTTCATTTTATTTACCCT
>DHFN01000206.1:0-1614 GCA_002402275.1 Anaerolineales bacterium UBA4823 | reverse complement strand
AAGTATGGAAAAAGTTGAATTAGCTTTGAATGCAATTCAATCTGCAGTCCTTTATTACCCCGATGAACCGCGTTGGAATGGCTTGTATGCCAAAATATTAATGGCAAATCCTTTGCAACGCGCCAATCTTATCCAAGCAAGTCAAGCTCTCAAAAAAGCCATTGCTGGAGAATCTCGTCAATTAGAATATTATTCGTTATTAGCCAATCTGCAAATACAATTAAACCAATCTGACCAAGCAGTAGAAACTTTATTAAAAGTCTATCCGTTTCATTCAGAAAATATTGAACTGGCATTGTTACTGTCCAAAGCCTACCATCTTGAAGGGGACTTACCAAATGCTATTCAATATGCCGACCGAGNNATTGAACATTGACCCTGAAAATTTCCAATCCTTAATCTGGCGGGCTCAACTTGCCCTTACCCAGGCAGACCCAGCTTTATCTCAAGAATTAATCTCCCGTATTCCAGGTTCTGATCAGAACGAAAACGTCATTGAGCTTCAAGCAAAGATTGCTCTTTTCAACGACAACTATGAAGCTGCACTGAAAGAATATGAAAAAATCCCGGTTGAAAGGAAATTTGAAACCTTATTATGTGACCGGGTCAATGTCGTCCGTAAAGTATCTGGTTCAGAAGAAGCATTTATGCTTCTTCAAGAATTGGTTCAAGAATTGCCAAACTCTGTCCAAATCCAAAGGCTGTATGCTGGTTATTTAGCAGAAAAGGATCGAATTGAAGAGGCTATTTCGGCAGCCCAAAAAGCTCTCCGTACTTGCCATCTACTCACATCCCATTGTGATTTTCGAGAACATGCTCTCTGCCATCGGACATTGGGACAGCTATTCTATTCTAGTGGACACTTATACCAGGCGATTCACCACNNTGAGCGAAGCAGTTCAATTAAATCCAGATGATGCGGAAAGTTTTTATTTGCTTGGTGAGGTTTACTCAACCCGCGGGGATTACGACCACTCTTTAGGCAATTATTCTCAAGCTATTCAAATTGATCCGAAATTGGTAAAAGCCTATTTCAAAGCCGGACTACTTTATAAGGATGCAAAAGATTATCCAAACGCTGAGCAAATGTTCCGTCAAGCTGCCAAACTAGATCCGAATAACTTGACCATTCAACGTCAGCTTGGCGCAGTTGTTGCATTAAATCTCCTACACCATCAAAAATCTCCAGAGAAAAACCAATTATGACATCTACCCAAACCCGTTTAAATCCAACCCGCCCTCTCGAACGACATGAAATTCTTCGATTGATNNAAAGTTGCCATAAACCAACGCGAATATCGGTTTGCCAGCCAGGTTTCCCTAGATTGGTTAACCGAATTTCCAGGGGACCTGAACATAAAATACTGGTACGGATTCGCCCGTGCAAAAGAAGGACATTTAAATCTTGCTGCATCCATACTCGATGAGACCCTCCAATACGACCCGGAATATCTCGATGCCTTGAAAACCCGCATTGAAATCGAAAAACAAATTCTCAATGACAACCGTAAAGAATTACCCAATTATCAAATCTCTCCTTCAAAAAACGATTTATTCGAGTTCCAGGAATGGTTGATTGCATTAAGTGGGGAAACCATCGGACTACCAAAACGG
>DHFN01000168.1 GCA_002402275.1 Anaerolineales bacterium UBA4823 | reverse complement strand
TGGCTTTACCCCCGATGATTCTTGGCTGAGCCATTATTTATGTTCCATTTCGACACTTTCCCGTACAGCGAGTATATTTGCATATGGCGCTGTTACAGGTAAGACACAGCCAGTACCGAGCATGAACCTCTCACCCCGGGTGGCATCTATAGCTCTATGAGCTTCTTGCGTAACCGTTGTGGGACTCCCATTAACCAATGTTTCCCATTGTTTTAATCCACCACACACAATTCCACCAAAATTCTTTTTTGCATCATCTAAAGTTGGTTTGGTCTGTTGGTCATGCCAATTTAGGACCTGTATAGGGAACATGGAAACTTTGTCAAAATAGATGTCAACACCATGAATGTGAGCAATGTTTAACCAAAAACTTTGACAATTTGACAGAATTTCCATGTCATAGGGATATTCAAACTCATCAAATTCGGCAGGACTCAGAATACCTGCCTGTGCGTGTTGAACTGCATAAAAAATACCATCTATACCAAGGGTTTTACAAGAATTAATGAAGTTGATCGTGGTTTCTTTTATTACGTCGAGGGCATTTTTTATTTCAGACGGGTACAAGCGAATGTGCGCGGCAAGTTTATCTCTACCAACGAGATTTTTTGCCTGAGAGAGAGGGCTGAAGATGGTCTGGATTACTGGAGTATCTTTTGGAAGAGCCATTCTAACTAGGCGGATACATTCCAATTGATCTGCCAAGGCGCCCTTGTGAACAAATAGAGGTGTTAAGGATAACCAATCCTGGGGTTCCTTAATGACCTGATGAATGAATTCCCTGGTTCCTTCGGGATTACCTATCCATTCATCTTTAACTCCCCAATCCTTTACACAGAACGATGATGCAGGAGTAATTTTCACCAGGTCGAAATCGAATGTTTCCTGGAAACGCACAACCGCTTTTGCCAGTAATCCCGGTTCCTGGTCTTCCACGGGGAAATGTCTCCAAAGCGCAACTGGGGTTCTGTCAATTGGTTCAAGGGATAGGCTACGATTTATGCGCTCAGCATGGTTCATAATTGGATTCCTAACTTTCAGGCGGGGACGTTCTTAAACGTCCAAAATCGATTCGCAAAATAATTCCACACCAATACCACTCCGATGGCAATTGCCAGGCTAGCATTATGACCAACAATGGTGGGAGTAAGAAGGTTTGGCACATTATCTTCAGCTATTGGAATTAGGACTTTCTCAAGCCAGGCAAGTAGAGGTGTTCTGACCAATAGACCAACCACACTTACAAGACCAAATTGTAGTAATTGATGTACGATGGGTTCTTTTCTAGAGCCCGGAAAGGTCCAGATACGGTTGAGAATGAAATTATTTATCACAGCAAGAGAAAAGGAGATAACACTACTAACCAGGAACGGGACGTTAAAAACTAATGTTAAAAGGTTTAAGAATCCAAAATCCACAATTGATCCGATTGTTCCAACAATGCCAAACCTGATGAAGCGTGCCAGCTCCTTTTTCTTATTCACTGCAGACATTATTGAACCAGTTTGGATCTAAAAAAGTCTATTGTGAGTGCCAATCCGGATTGAAGATCCATTTTCGGTTCCCAGTTCAATATGGTTTTGGCTTTGGTAATGTCAGGCTGCCTGCGCTGCGGATCATCTCCGAGACGCAGATCCATCTTCCGGACGATTCCGGTGGAGTTGCCAATAATACGGTTAATCTCCTCTGCAAACTGTAAAATTGAAATTTCCTGAGGATTGCCAATGTTAACAGGCAGGTGCTCCTCAGACATTAGTAATAGATATATACCTTCGATTAAATCAGAGACATAACAAAAACTACGAGTCTGAGAACCGTCACCGTAAATGGTTAATGGTTTATTATTTAAAGCCTGCATGATGAAATTAGGAACAACCCGTCCATCGTCAACTCGCATCCTCGGTCCATAGGTGTTAAATATCCTTACGATCCTGGTATCAAGACCGTGATAGCGGTGATAGGCCATGGTAAGTGCCTCAGCAAATCTTTTTGCTTCGTCATAAACTGAGCGAAAACCAATGGGATCGGCATGACCCCAATAGGTTTCTTTTTGAGGATGTTCAAGCGGGTCGCCATAAATCTCACTGGTCGAGGCTAATAAGAAACGGGCGTTGTTGGCTTTTGCAACACCAAGGGAATTATGAGTACCCAGAGCGCCAGCTTTCATCGTCTGAATGGGCAAATTGGGGTAACTGAATGGCGAGGCAGGATTCGGACTTGCAGGAGATGCAAAGTGCATGACAACATCCACCTTACCTGGAATAAAAATATAATTTGAAACATCGTGCTCATAGAATTCGAAAGATTGATTCCCCGCGAGATGTGCAATGTTTTCAGGACTTCCTGTAACAAAATTATCCATCCCAACCACTGAGTGACCTTGAGTGATCAGATAATCACTTAAATGCGATCCTAAAAAACCTGCTGCCCCTGTAATCAATACCCGCATTGAGAATTACTCCTTACTTCCATTCGATTTTTACAATTGACCCATCACCAGTTACTTGTTTAACAGAATTTGATTGCAGATCAGCTAAGAATAGATTACCCTGGGCGATAAAAGCCAATCTGGGCACGTCTATCGGGTTTTCAACAGGTTCCCAATAAACCATCTGGGCTTGTAGTCCCTGGATACCTTCGCCCGGATAGAGTTTTGTCCGGTTAGAACCATCTTTATCCATAACGAAAAGATTGTACTTACTTACTTCACTCTGATCAGGCAGAATAGCATTTAAAAATGCAACATACTCCATTCCGGTCAAGCCAGTTGATGAACTCGACGGGATGCAAAACAATCCGCAATCCATGACCAACGGGATTAATTGCCTTGATTCCATCAAAAGGGCGGTGAGATTTGTGGATTCAGAAGGATTGGTCGATGCATCTTTTGGAAGGGCAGTGTAAAGAACCTCCCCATCTTTTGACCACGACACCTCAGGAACCCAAGCCCACACACTTTCCGTCTGATACGGCAGGATTTGCACTAAGGGTTCAAGGGTCCCATCGGGGATATATACAGCTCCAATTGAGTCTGGACGCATATAAATCAACTGGGAGCCATCTGGAGACCATTTAAAACTGGTTCCCCACCAGCCATATAAACCACCAGAATTGGTATCAACAATGTTTTTTTTATCGATGAGAGTGCCATCAATGTCAAATCTTGCCTGAATAAGATCATTATTCGCATTCCAGAAGGGGGGTGATGCGCTAAGTTCAGCAGTGGAATAAGTTAGCGTACGCGTTTTACCCGGTACCCATTCAGCGTAATGAACAACATTGGTAATTCCGGTATCGATCAAGCTAGGAGTTTCGCTAGATAAATTGATAAGCCAAAGGTGATTAATTTCTGTTTTGCTGTCCTCATCAGTAGATCTGGAGAATAAGAGCCAATTACGATCAGGAGAAATGGTAAAAATTCGTCCGTCAAGATCACCTGTTGTGACCACAGGACGCCTGTTACCTGTATTTGCCTCCATGGCCCAGGCATTCCCGCTGGAAATATAGACAATGATCCCTTGAATTGAAACGACAGAATAGGGAGATTGAACCCCAACCATGACAATTTCCGGTTGAGCAGGTACCAAAGTTTCGGAACTTACAAAGGAACGGGAGACCTGAAGTCCATTTTCGTAAACAATACGGTAAATGGATTGTTTACGACCATTGACGCCTGATTGGATCAATACAGTCTGGCCTTCCTGAAGTGATTCATTCTTTACAGTCTGGTGATCGAATGGAAGGACAGATTCTTCGACAACAAATTCTTCCGTAACTCGGGTAATCGTGATTGTGGTCTGCGTCGAAAGCGTTATGGTCAAGGCAGGGTCAATTTTATCTAGAGCATTTATTTTTAGACCCGCTGTAACAATGGCTTCAGCAACTGAAGAGCCTTCGGGAACATTAACCTGAATTGGATTGGCGGCATCGATTATTGTAATTTCAACACCAGAGGTGTTTAAGATACCCTCACAAGCAGTGAGAAGAATTATGGCAATAAGTATCAATGCTATTTTTTTTATCATGAGGAAGTAGAATTTAAGTTTGATATAATCAATCATTACTTTCTTTTAACCAGGTAATTATAGCATGTCTGATATTATGAATGAGAATTACTTACTGTCACGGCTCGAAGCTT
>DHFN01000064.1:6823-14422 GCA_002402275.1 Anaerolineales bacterium UBA4823 | reverse complement strand
GGATCCCTAGCCGGGCGATACCCGCCCCAAATGATGTCGAACCAATAACAGAATTCCCATTTTTCACGATTCTCTATGGTGATCCTCATGCTCACTTATTCGCGTTACCCCTCGCTCTATTATCTTTATCTATAGCCCTATCTTTCGTTCTAATGAAAAAATGTCGCTGGAATTGGAAGACATTCATTCAACTCCTCTTTGCGGGCTTAATTGTCGGTGCTCTCCGACCAACCAATTACTCTGATTACTATCCCTATTTGTTAATCATGTGTATATCTGTTGGGTACAGTTTTTGGACAACCTATTATCGAGAAAAACCGTTGACCCAGACCATTGCTTACACCGTCTTAGCAATTGGCACCGTAAGCGCGGCTTCGACAATCTTTTACCAACCTTTTCTCCATTGGCTTGGTTGGGGTTACACTAAACTCAGCATCTGGCAAGGAACCCATACCCCCAGTACTTCGTATTTCGTCCATTGGGGATTATTCCTTTTTATCCTCATCTCCTGGTTCGTTTGGGAAACCATTGACTGGATGGCCCATACACCGCTCACATCGCTGAAAAAACTAGCACCCTATAAAGCTTGGATTGGCTATGGATTGCTCCTAGTTTTATTGATCATCCTTGTTCTTAAATTTTGGTTACAGATCGAAATTACCTGGATAGTATTGCCCCTGGCTGTTTGGGATGGAATTTTATTGCTGCGTCCGGATCAAAGCCCTCCTAAACGCTATGTATTCTTGATTGTCGGATTTAGCTTGCTGTTAACCCTCATGGTCGAGACCATCGTCGTAGCTGGTGATATTGGAAGGATGAACACGGTATTTAAATTTTATTTGCAAGCCTGGACCATGTTAGCGATTAGCGCTGGGGCAGCCTTAGGTTGGATTCTGCCTGCTCTCGCTCGCTGGATCTCTGGTTGGCGGAAAGTTTGGATTGGGGCTTTGGCGATCTTGGTTTTCTCAGCCAGTCTTTATCCGCTCACGGCTGCCACCGCCAAGATCAAAGACCGCATGACTGATTCCGCTCCGCACACATTGGATGGCATGGCATATATGGCGTATGCTAAATATGCCGACAGTTGGGGGGAGATGGATTTGAATCAAGATTATCAAGCAATCTTATGGATGCTCAATCATGTCAAAGGCTCACCCGTCATTGTTGAAGCTAATCTACGCGACTTATACCGCTGGGGTTCTCGTTTCAGTATTTACACCGGTTTACCTGGAGTAGTTGGTTGGGAATGGCATCAACAACAACAGCGCACACTTTTCCCGTCCGCCTGGGTGAGCAACCGCATAGACGAAATCGAAAATTTTTACCGTACAACTGATTTAATGAGCGCCGCTAACTTCCTGCGGAAGTACCAAGTCCGCTATATAATTGTAGGACAACAGGAACGGGGAAAGTACCCTGGACCTGGTTTGGAAAAATTTGACGCAGCCAATGGGCTATTATGGACTGCCGTTTATCGAAATCAGCAAACCGTGATTTATGAGGTAAACCTACCATGATCTTACAAGCCTTCTCTTGGTATATCATCCTCACTGTTCTAGGGTGGGTTTCCTTTCCGATTGCTTTTACTGTTTTTTCGAATTTGCGAGATCGCGGATATGGATTAAGTCGCGTTTTAGGATTATTGCTCTGGGGATATATTTTTTGGCTTTCCACGTCCCTCAATTTTTCCCGCAACAATCTCGCCGGAATTTCTTTTGCAGGGTTACTCCTTATCCTAATTAGTCTGCAAATTCTTAAAAAGCAGGGGTTTTCATCCTTCAAAATCTGGTATCAGGAAAACCACCAACAGGTTTGGATCATAGAAATCCTCTTTGCGGCTGCCTTTGCACTGATCACGATTGTCCGAGCTGCCAACCCGGAAGCTTTGGGAACTGAAAAACCGATGGAATTGGCGTTTATCAACGCCATTTTGCACTCAGAAACTTTCCCTCCGCATGATCCCTGGTTATCCGGATATGGTATATCCTACTATTATTTTGGCTATATTCTGGTTGCTATGCTGGCAAAAATTTCAGCAACGCCCGGAGGTGTGGCTTTCAATCTCGGCATCAGCACCATTTTTGCTCTCAGCGCAATCAGCTCTTATAGTTTGCTCGCCAATCTCTTATCAGCCCGTTTCAAAAAGGTTTTCCTCTGGAGACCCATGCTTGCTCCATTAATGGCTCTTTGTGTAGGGAATATCGAAGGCTTCTTAGAGGTGCTGCATTCAGCCGGGCTCTTTTGGCAAGTGCGCAACGGACAATGGGTATCATCGTTTTGGAAATGGATGGACTTGGTCGAATTGACCAATCCTCCCCAAACACCTTTTACTGGATTGCCCAGCCGTTGGTATTGGTGGTGGCGTGCCTCGCGGGTAATTCAGGATTACGACCTGACAGGTGGATTACGAGAAGTCATAGATGAATTCCCGGCATTTTCTTACATTTTAGCCGATCTACATCCGCATGTATTAGCCATGCCATTTGCTTTTCTCGCTATGGCAATTGCCCTCAATCTTTACTTTAAACCAGATGTTGAAAAAGTTAACTCAGGCGCTTATCCCCTGGTTGCTAAAACGCGCTGGTTTACCATTCGCTATCCATTATCCATACCAATCGGTTCCAGTTTTTTGATCGCCCTTATTCTGGGAAGCCTGGCTTTCCTCAACACCTGGGATTTCCCCATCTACGTGGCATTCTGTGCCCTTGCCTATAGTCTTTGGCACTTGAAAACAAACTCCGATCATTCACTTCATACCACCACATCCCCTTGGTCTGTTATCCTTAATTTATTAAAACCTCTTCTATTGTTTGGTATCTGGGAAGGATTTTGGGGTGCAATATTTTATATGCCGTTTTATCTAGGCTTTTCCTCACAAGCGGGCGGAATTTTGCCCAACCTGATCTACCCTTCCAGAGGAGCTCAACTTTGGGTGATGTTTGCACCCCTATGGATTCCAATTTTTAGCTGGATAGGATACTTGCTCTATAAAAATAAACCCTCCCTTCGGTTTGGATCAAGCCTGGCTTTCGGTTTCTTTTTCACATTATGGGTTCTTTCAATCGGACTGGGATTATTCATTAGCTTAATCCCCCAAATCAACGATCTTTTTTTAGGTTCGATAGCAGCTCCAAATATCCGCTCTTGGCTGATCGGTGGAATTGAGCGCCGTTTTCTATACACAGGCGGATGGCTAACCCTCGTCCTTCTTCTGGCATTCGTCCTGGCATTGTTATTCCACTCATTCCAACAAGGTAAATCATCCCTCAATCAAATTGAGGGTTCCAGGATCGAACCTTCATCGAAATTTGTTTTGTTCATCATCTTGACCGGTACGATTTTGGTATTGATCCCCGATTTCTTCTTCCTGCGCGATCAGTTTGGCTGGCGGATCAATACAGTTTTTAAATTCTATTATCAAGCTTGGCTATTTTGGAGCATTGCCGCCGCCTATGCCATTGCGGTATTTCCCTCGCTTTCATCTAAAGCCTGGCGTATTATCTTGATTACCCTATCCTTCGTTGGAATAAGCTTAGGGNNCCCCAAGGATGGACACTGGATAGCAGCGCTTATTATCAAGACCAATCTTATGAAGAGATGCAAGTCATTCATTGGCTCAGCGAGCAACCCCTCGGAGTTGTTGCCGAAGCAGTCAGCCCGACCGGCGGAAGCTATACCCAATATGCCCGGGTTTCCACATTTTCGGGGCAGCCAGCGGTCCTAGGCTGGACCGGACATGAAAGCCAATGGCGAGGCGGCGCCAGTGAAATGGGAAGCCGTCAATCCGATTTAATCAACCTGTACTGCTCCAATGATTGGATGGAGACATTTGCAATCATTCAGAAATATTCCATAAAATACATATTCGTTGGGGATCTGGAGTGGAATACTTACTCAAGGGGATCAGAAAATTGCCCCACTGGTTTAGACGAAACCAAATTCCAAAACAACCTAATCCCAGTTTATCAACAAGGCACTTCGATCATTTACCTGGTTCCATAAGGAGACCAATTGCAACTTTTTATTTTTGGTTTGTTAATAGGTTTCTCTATTTGGATATAGTTGAAGGTTCCATCAAAAAGCAATTATTTAATATCCTCATAAAGTAACTAATCATAGTCAGGGTCCTCTTTGAGAATAATAGTCGGAGCTAGTATAATTTAGTAAATGAATATCCGCCACCAAAAATTTTCTCTGAAACAAATCTTACTGATTGCCGCCATTTTAATTGGGGCGATTCTCCGTTTTACAAACTTGGGGCAATTGCCGCTTACAGATCAGGAAGCCAAACTTGCTCTCCAAGCCTACCAGATATCCCGAGGGAATACGCCCTCATTGTCGGGTCAGCCGCTTTTAATCCTCTTTGATAGCCTTCTGTTTTTCCTCTTTGGCAGTTCCAATTTCCTTGCCCGCTTCCTTCCCGCACTGTGTGGAACAATCTTAATTGCTTCTCTCTATTTACTGCGATCCCGAATCGACCCTAAGGTGATTCTTGTCCTGGCTTTTGCATTGGCAATAGACCCCGGTTTAGTGACTCAATCCCGTCAATTGAATAGTATCATCCCGACTCTTACTTTGTTGAGTCTCACAATTGGCTTCTTACTCAATAAACACCATTCTATTGCGGGCATATGGGCTGGTTTAAGTTTACTCTGCGGATCAAACCTTCTCTTTGCAACTTTCACCTTGGGGTTGGCAATCTTGATTAGCCTGGGGTTCGAAAAACAAATTAATCATTCTCATCCTGAACATTCCTGGTCAGCTATCATCCAAGACCTCCTAGACCATAAGAAACTCTTTCTATCCTCCCTGGTTTTGACTTTCTTCTTAGCGGGAACAGGTTTTCTTTATATTCCTCAAGGAATCAGTGCTGCAGTTGGGGGATGGGTCGAGTTTTTCCAGGGTTTTAACCAGAATTCTTCTTTACCAGCGATCTGGATGCTGCTGACATTAGCAATCTACCATCCCATTGCGGTAACGTTCACGGTAATCGCGTTATTGCATACCTTTCTAAATAACCCAGATCAACCTTTAGCGAATGGTTATCAACGGTTCCTTTCCCTTTGGTTTCTAATAGCTTTGATCCTCGCCTTAGTGTATCCAAATCGGCAAATCTCGGATCTAATTTGGGTGCTTATCCCGCTTTGGTTGATCACTGCGCAGGAACTAATTATTATCATTTCACCTTTCGAGCAACCCCGCTTCGTTCCATTCTCGCATGGTTTAATTGTACTAGCCCTTTTTATCCTCTTTGGTCTTCAGATAGCCTCGTATAGTTTGGTTTTCCCGATTAATCGCTTCAATTGGGTTCGGATTGGAATTATTTTCTCCACATTGGTATTAATTGGATTGATCACCTGGCTGGTTAATTTTGGTTGGTCAAAACGGGCGTCTTATCAAGGTTTGGCATTAGGCACGGTCTTTTTTCTCTTGATTTTCACTTTATCGGGAACGATCGGAAGCGCGTTTAGCCTGCCATACGATCAAACCTTTCGCCAGGAGCTATGGAAAACTTATCCCCAAATCGGGGACACGGATCTGATTGCGAACACTATCCATGATTTGTCTCGCTGGAATCGTGGTGATGAAAATAATCTATCGGTGTTTCTGGCGGTTGATTCTCCAGCCTTGCAATGGCTACTTCGCTCCGAACAATCTCTCACGATCTTGCCAGAAGAAAACGCCTTAGCGGTCATGAACGCCCAGGGGCAACCCCGTCCCGATCTTTTAATTACTCGGAATGTCACGGAGAATCCCTCTGGAAACATTCCCTATCGCGGCCAAGATTTCAATTGGCGGATTCTACCGCCCTGGTTGCCCAATTCACTGCCCAATCCGCTCGATTGGCTTCTTTATCGTCGAGCAGCTTGGCAACCTGAAACAATCATCCTCTGGGCACGGAGTGATTTATTCCCTGGTGGAGATAATGCTACAGTTCTCCAAGACGACCTAAACAGCACAATCCCTTCAACAGATATCCAACCAAGCCCATAAACACCATCATCCAATAAGGAATCAATGTGAGCCTCCCCAAAATTATCACCATTGACGGACCAGCTGCTTCGGGAAAGTCAACCCTAGGGCAAAAATTAGCCGAACACCTGGATTATTTATTTTTCGATACCGGGGTGATGTATCGGGCATTAACCTGGCTAGCATTACAAAAAAAGATTTCCCTTCAAGATGCAACCTCACTCACCCACCTTGCTGAAACCACCTTGATTGAAATTACACCCCCATCAACCGCCGATGGAAGAGCTTACGATGTCTGGATTGATGAACAAGATATTACTTGGGCGATTCGTCAGACAGAAATTGATGCACATGTTTCGATAGTCTCCTTATATCCTGGCGTGCGAGAAGCACTCTCTCAACAACAGAGACGGATCGGTTTGCGGGGAAAAGTGGTAATGGTCGGACGAGATATCGGTACGGTAGTATTACCCGAAGCGCCTTTAAAAATATATCTTGACGCTTCACCAGAAGAAAGAGCCCGGCGGCGTTATCAAGAAGACCTGCAACGCGGTGAAGAGGTCAATTATGAGCAAATTCTCAAGGCGATGCGCGAACGCGATTATATTGACTCAACCCGTGCTATTGCGCCCTTAAAACCTGCCCCAGATGCGATTCGAATCGATTCGGATGGAAAAGATGCCCAAACCATTTTCGAAATCGCATTGAACCTGATTCAACAAAATGTAACTGATAATTTGGAGAACCATGCCTCTCAAGGATAAAGCGGAGTATCACGTTCCTATCCCCAATAAGTTTGCTCGTATTCTCTTGCGACCCATGGCGCGAACGGTTTTTAGATTCTTATCCGTTCTTACATTCACTGGATTGGAGAATATTCCGCCCCGAGGACCCTATATTGTGGCACTCAATCATATCTCCCTCTTTGACGCACCCTTCATTGTTGCATTCTGGCCCTCTGAGCTCGAAGCCATGATCGCGTCGGATGTCTGGTCAAGAAAAGGTCAAAATGTGATTATTAATTTATATTACGGTATCCAGGTCCATCGCAGTGAATTCGATCGTACCCTTATTGATAAAGTATTGGCTGTTCTCGAAAGTGGAAAGCCGATTTTAATCGCGCCAGAAGGCACCCGTAGTCATAAACCCGGTATGCAGCGAGCATTTCCAGGTATCGGTTATATCATTGAAAAAGCCCAAGTGCCAGTTGTACCAGTGGGAATTACCGGGGCATTCGATGACTTTCTAGATAAAGCAATCCATTTCAAACACCCTCGCCTGGAAATGCATATTGGCAAACCCATCTACCTTCCCGTTAATACTGCCAAAGGTGAGGAGCGTAGAAAACAACGCCAGCAAACTGCTGATACCGTCATGGTTAAAATAGGTGAGCTTCTCCCTCCTGAATATCGCGGAGTCTATCGCGATTTCCAATTACCGATTACCAGAGATGAGGGAAATTTATACCAGGAGATTGCCCCACCAAAGGGTGCTTTGCTATGACAAAACTACGCTTGGTAAATTAAATTCCTTATTTAATGACAAGGTCCCTCGCTTCCCTCGGGTTGACAACTTTCCTTTCGTAAATCTTCTGTATATACCTTTTCCCTAATTCTCTTCACTGTT
>DHFN01000064.1:0-6734 GCA_002402275.1 Anaerolineales bacterium UBA4823 | reverse complement strand
CTCGTTTATGAAAACCTTGCAAGAAATTACTACTCTAAAAAACATTGTCATTATAGTTTCCCTCAATTTGGAAGGCGCTCTCCTTTATTGAAATACTTGCAAAACCAATGCAACCTGCTCTGACACACACCCAATTGCTCCTAAGAACAATTGGTTAAGAAAACCAGGATAAATTTAAGAAAACCTTGACCTTAAAGTACGTAGACTTATAGTAAACTATTAACAACAAGATTAAAAGGTTAAAATTTATCATGGCACACTGTGCAAAGTCATACCTTGATGGTAAGATAAATTAACAAGGCAACTGATGACTCTCATTCTTTCACTCCTCAACCAGCCAGCATATCTTCGATTGCCTCATGACCTATCGGCACGTCTACTTCTCTCTTTTGTATGGATCGTCTATCTCATTCTCATTGGATGGCTCTATTATAGATGGAGACATTACCCCAGCAAATCTGATTTGAATACCCGTGCCTTTACATTATTAGCTGCCTTTTTGGCTGTGATTTTCTCTTTGTTCTTTGGAGCCCGTTTTACCCTAAGCAGTTCGGCGCTCCCCCCACCCGGTTTACCTATCGAAGTGAATACAAAAATCATCGCTCTCTTTGCAACCGTCCCTTGGATGATCATGGCGGGTTTGATGGGAGTGCTCCCATCCATAATAGTAGCCTTGATCGGTTCCATTGGGTTGATGATCTATGCTACTCATGACATTTTCACTCCGCTCCACTTTATTTTCTTTGCGCTGTTATTCAGTGTAGCAAGCCATCAACGCTACCGCACGAAAACCTATCAAATCCTTAGACATCCTCTTGCAACTTCCCTTCTTCTAGTCATTTTATACATCCCGCTTACTTTCCTCACCACCCCACTTTTGATTGATGGATCCTTGGCTGCCCGGTTGGATTATACTTTTTCAAATTTAACCAATAATGTCATTGCCACCGGCAGCATGATTTTACTGGGGGGTGTTATTACTGAAATCATTCGAGCGGTTTTCCCCACTGCTTGGGGAAGCCGTTCAATTTTATTACCCTCACCAGCTGAAAAAAGTTTAGAAGCCCGTTTTTTCTATCTTTTTGCCCCTACCATTGGGATATTAACAATTTTATTAATGACTGTCGTTTGGCATACTTCCGAAAATGCTGCTCGGCAAATGATATATGACCGTCTCGCGAGTACCGCGCGAGTGAGTTGCGACGCTATCCCTTATTTTTTGGAAAGTGGACAAAATTTGCTTACCAAAATCAGCCAAGATCCACAACTCCTTGCAAGCGATCCAGCTCAACTCAATTCCCTCCTGAAGGAATATACTCAAATGGTCCCCTTTTTCACCGATTTATTCTTATTAGACGAACAAGGTGAACCAATCGCAAGTTATCCTGCTTCCAGTTACGATCGTGCTAACACTTTAGTGGAAGAACAAATGGGGATTAAATTAGCAATCAGCGGTGTTCCATTTCAAATCTACCCAGCACCTCCCAAACCCAAGCATGACACCGCTCAAGTTTCATTTATTACTACTCTCAAAGATGCCCATGGTGAAACCCAGGGAGTTTTGATCGGTAGAACCGATCTCAGTAACAACCCCATGACCGCTTCGATTATCGCCAATCTGCACTCCCTTTCGGAAGATGGCGGTGAAGGATTATTATTGGATGAAAATGGATTGATCCTTTCTAACCCAAATCCAGAAATGATCATGAACAAATACCCTGGCGAATTGAATATTACCGACCACCTACAAGATGAAACCAATTCAAATGGAAACCGCCGGTTGGTTTATGTTACCGAAGCCACCGGAACCCCCTGGAAAATCGTCCTATCCCTTCCTGCCAGCCAAGCCCAACAAATTGCAATCAACATAGCCACACCCATTTTGCTGGTGTTATTAATCATCATTTTGGGAGCAACGATCTATTTCCGCAACCAATTGAGAAAAATTATCAATTCACTGGATTTACTTGCTCAACAAGCATCCGGAATTGCATCCGGACAACTCAACCATCCAGTCGAGCGCCGGGGTGAAGATGAAGAAGGCCGTCTACGTGAGGCATTCGAAATGATGCGGGTGAGCTTGAAAGCCCGCTTGGAGGAGTTAAACCGTTTATTATGGGTCAGCCAGGGAATCGCGTCCAGCCTTGATTTGGGACAGGCAGTTCGTCCAGTGCTTGAATCTGCATTGTCCACTGGTGCCGCATCTGCCAGGATAATTCTCGCTCCGGGCATATTGCCCACCTTTGACCAGCAGGAAAACCAGGCTATCTCTTATGCAGACGGATACTCAGCTCAAATTTTTGCTTCGTTAGATAGTCAAATTTTATCAGCCTGCCAGCAACTCGAGCGGATTGTATTAACCAATCCCTACCGACCTCGTTTATTTAAATATTCACCCAACGAAGTTGTTCCCGAATCCTTGATCGCAGTCGCGTTAAAACAAGAAAATGAGTTTTTGGGAGTTCTTTGGGCGGCATTCGATATTCCCCATGCGTTTAGTGATGAAGAAATTCGTTTTATCAGCACTTTAGCAGGACAAACTAGCCTGGCAATTGGGAATGCTCGCCATTACCTTCAAGCAGAAATTGGAAGAAAAAGACTTGAAGCCATTTTGGAATCAACTCCAGATCCAATCTTAGTAACTGATCAAAAAGGAGTTGTCCAATTAGCTAACCCAGTTGCCTTACGTGCCTTAACCGGAGGCAAGGAATTGCTGAGCTCTGCCCGCCAGTTACATTTACCAGCTACCCTGCAAGAACTCATTCAAAATGCAGGCACTGAACCCCATTACACAGAGCTGCCATTACCTGATGGGAAAATCTATATGGTTAGTGCATCACTTGTCTATGCGGATAACCGCCCAGTTAATCGAGTATGTGTGATGAAGGATATCACTTACTTTAAAGAATTAGATACTATGAAATCCGAATTTGTTGCCAATGTATCCCATGACTTACGATCTCCTTTGACTCTAATGCGTGGCTACGCTACTATGCTGGAAATGGTAGGTTCATTAAATGAGCAACAAACTAATTATGTTCGTAAAATTTCCACTTCAATCGAGAGCATGTCACGCCTGATCAATAATTTGCTGGATTTAGGGCGAATCGAAGGGGGAGTAGGATTGCAAGTGGAGCGAATTGCAATAGAGGAATTGGTATTGAAAGTGATTGGAGATATCCAATTACAAGCTACCCAGAAAAGAATTAATTTATCCTATCAACTCATCAGCGAGTATTTACCCACAATCGAAGCTGATCAAGCATTACTTTACCAAGCTTTGCATAACCTGGTTGACAATGCCATAAAATTTACTGATTCGGGTGGAGAAGTGATTTTAAGCGCCTACTCTAAGGGAGATCAGTTAATTTTCGCAGTTAAAGATAACGGGATAGGAATTGCTCCACTCGACCAGCCTCATTTATTCGAAAGATTCTACCGGGTCAAACGTCCAGATGGTTTTCCAAGTGGTTCCGGTTTGGGGTTGGCGATTGTAAAATCTGTGGCAGAAAGACACGCTGGTAAAGTATGGGTGGAAAGTCAATTAGGGCGCGGCTCAATTTTTTTCCTTTCGATCCCCATCCGCCAAGAAAAAGAACAAATTACCGGCGAAAGTTAAATACAATAATACACCAAGGCCTATTACGGGGGAGTTGCTGAAGGGGCAGGTGAAGGAGTGAGCTGGAATTGTTTCTCAGAGAGAACCGTTTTAAATTTATCCGGAATAATAGATTCTGGCAATCTAGATAATGCAGACCAATCCCGATTTGCTAAGCTCGGTTGACCTTCTCTCTCATAAACCAAAGCGCGCCAAAAATAGACAATCGCTTGCTGTTGTTGATCTTTAGCAATGCTTTCTGCCATATTTAGTTGCGAAATCGCTTCCTTATTTCTTCCAGTATAGAAAAAAGCCCTTCCCAAGCCAATATTATAAGCAAACCAAATATTGGAGATTGGGTTTGTTTTATTTAACTGTAAAACATAAGATCGAGTTTTGATCAGGTCATTGATGGCTTCCTGCCCCTCCTGATTACCTAAATAAAGGCTGCTACGGAAGAGCAGGAAGTCTTCTTGCTCATAGTGATTGATTTCTGCTTTTTGGAATGCCTTTAAAGCCGAGGCGATTACTTCAGGGTTGGTCATCTCGATCATCAAGGCTTGTGATAGATCCGTTGTGTTCCCTAGTTCAGCCAGCGCTCTGCCATATAGATACCAACCAAACCCATCTTTTTTTGAATATTGCAAATATATTTGTAACATTGCGCGAGCAAGCTCATAATCCTGATTCAGCAAAGCCGCCTGACCATAGGTTTGATATGTATCTAAAAGCGTATGGTCGAGATCATAAGCCTGGCGAGATTCTTCCAGGGCATTATTAAGTTCTGCTTTTTGTAAGGCTATTTTTGCCTTCCAAAGGTGGGGCAGGGGTGAATACGGTGCCAGTTTAGCAAGTTGATTCAAGTCGTCCTCTGCTTCGGTGAATTGATCATGCAAATAATAGTATTTTGCTCTTTCTAAATAGGCTTCAGCAAATTTTGGGTCACACTTAAGCGCCTGATTAAGATCTTTCAATCCATCAATTTCCTTCCCTAGACTTATCCGGATTAATGCTCTACCCAGATAAGCGGGAGCAAAATCAGGATTGACCTGCATGGCTTTTTGGTAATTCAATAAAGCTTGGGATGAATTTCCAGCCTGCCGCTGTGATTCCGCCAAATAATAAGCAATATCAGCTGCTCCTGGCTCCGCTTGAGAAGCCTGCTCAAAATAATTGGCTGCTGTATCCCAATTGGTTTGTTGAAAGGCTAACATCCCGGCTCGATAAGCTTCGGATATGGGGTGAGGAGTATTGATATAAATTGGTGTTGGAGTGTAGGTTGCTGGCAGTAACCCCCATAAGGGAGTTGGCTGTTTATCTGATTCAATGGGCGGTTCAGTTGATTGAGCGACATAGCCCACCAAGGTTGGAGTTGGGGTATATGTTGGGAGCAAGCCGGGTGTTTTTGTCGCTTGGAAAACAATCAGCGCGGGTGGTTTTGGAACAGCCAGTTTATAACCCCCCAATAAAATGAGTGAGAAGATTAATAGCCCGGCGACAACATAAATGATCCGTTGAGTTTTCCGATGTTGTTTTTCATTAATTAGCAAATTTGAAGGAAGTTTGAGATCCACAGCCCACTTTTTGTGTTCACTTAGCTTAATGGATTCCTTGACCGGTGAGGTTTCAGCATCCAGCAGTGCTAATCCCTGTTTCGCGGTTTGGTTTTGGGGATCAGAGCGAAGGACATTTTGCAAGCAGTATAGTTTATCCGCATGGCTTTGCACTGCCGCGCTCATCCACAGCCAATAAACTGGGTTGTTTTGATCCTGGCGCAACAAACGAGTTAATATATCACGAGCCCGTTCATATCTTTCTTGATTGACCGCTTCAATTGCGTCTCGGAGCATTCCCTCGTTTGACACTCTATACCTCTTCTGATTTAACTAATTGCTAAGAGGGGAATCGGGATAAATACCAATAAAAATATAAAAATAGCAAACCAAGCAATAAGTTTTCGAGTGTGGTCTAGTTCTGTTATTTGATCTAATGGTTCGGCATATTGACGTCCTAACACAAAGATCAAAAGTGCCCAAAGCCACCAGCCACTCCAGTAAATTCCAAGTATGAGCAATCCCCCAAGAATAAGGGGCAATAGGCGGGATGTTTTCTTACCTAACAAAACATAAATAACATGTCCCCCATCCAGTTGACCCGCTGGGATCAGGTTTAAGGATGTTACCAGCAATCCTATCCAACCTGCCCAAGCAACCGGATGGAGCATAACATCTATTCCACCAAGGGGATACGGTTGTCCGGTAAAAAGGTAACGCAGCCAATATAACCAAACCGGCAGGTTCCCATAACTAGCAGGTTGCGGTAATAACTTTCCAAATACTGTCCATTTCATTATAAGATAGAGAATCGAATTTCCTTCTAACTGAAGTCCCATGCCGGATTGTAACGAAACTGGCAGGACACTTATTTTAGACAACGATAATCCAAAAATTAAAATGGGAATGGTTACGATCAAGCCCGAAAGAGGTCCAGCTAATCCGATATCGAATAAATTACGCTTGTTTTTCGGAGGGGTTTTCATGTTGATAAATGCCCCTAAAGTTCCAAATGGGCTAAAGGGAAATGGAATAAAATATGGTAAAGTCACATTTTCGTCATGAGCGCGTCCCGCCAGGTAATGACCTAATTCATGGGAGAGCAAAATCAATAGCAGACTTCCCGCAAACGCCAATCCTCCCGGCAAATTAGATTGGATCAAAGGCAGCCAATCCTCAAGTTTGGTCGGTGTGGTTACGAAAGGCTGATTCCCCATCGCATACAAAATACCGGCAATGATCACACTGATAAAGGTCAAACCAAATAGAATGAAATTAATCGTTAGGTTGGATTTTTTAATATTCTGCACCCCTTTTATCAATAAAATCACATGTTGATCACCGTCAGTTCGGAATAAGGGGGTATAGCCAAGTGGTTTCAGCAGATCTACCAGCTGATCATAGGCTAACTCGGAATCAATATATAAATGTCCTCGGTAGCGGATACTATACGGTTGTTTACCATCTCCTTGAGTGACATCCGAGATGGTTAAGAAACGGGCAATGATTGGAGTAATTGGATCAAGTTCATTAAACATAATACCTCTCAGGCGGGAATGGATGGGAGTCGAACCCACCGCGGC
>DHFN01000008.1 GCA_002402275.1 Anaerolineales bacterium UBA4823 | reverse complement strand
AGATTGGTTCAGTGAATTTGTAGCTCACGTTTGTAACGGGATGTTCTTGTGGTGATTTGGCTTCCGCCTTCTCACAGCGGAGATCCCATAATTATGTTATGAGTAGTAGCGAAGCGAGATATCTTATCAGTAATGAAAAGACCCCTCGCTTCGCTCGGGGTGACAACCTTCTTTTGGGACAGTCTCCTACGAAAGGAAGGCAGGGTTAATTTGTGTGGCTCACATTTTCAATGGGAGATTCTTGTTGTAAATTGAGTTCATGCTAAAAGCATGAGCTACGAAAGGAAGGCGTGGTTCATTTGTGTGGCTCGTGTTTTCAATGGGGGGTTCTTGTTGTAAATTCATTTACGAAAAAATCCCTCACTTTGCTCGGGATGACGACCTTCTTTCAAAGCCACTCTTTCTAAAGAGCATCATAGCATCCAGGGTTGGTTTTGGATAAGAGACCATCCATAAAATCATTTCATTATCAAAAATATATTATTATCATCTAAAATACCCATTAACTCCATAAATTCGATTATAATCAAAACAAATAATAATTATTTCAATTATGAAAGGAAGGTAACTTATGGCACTCCATGTTGGACAACGTGCTCCAAATTTCATCCTTACCAGCCATCTAAGACAAACGGTAAGTTTAGATGATTATTTAGGCAAGAAAAATGTTGTCCTGGCATTTTTCCCGCTCGCCTGGACACCGATCTGAAGCGCTCAAATCCCATCCTATCAAGCGGCATTGGATCGCTTTGAATGGATGGATACCCAGGTTCTGGGTATTAGTGTTGACAGCGCTGAATCTCTAAATGCTTGGGCTGAAAGCTTGGGAGGTATAACTTATCCATTATTGAGCGATTTTTATCCTCATGGACAAGTTGCCCAGTTATATGGAGTATTACGGTCGGAAGGATATAATGAGCGAGCCCTATTTATCATTGATAAAAGTGGGACTATACGTTATGTGGATGTTCACGAAATCACCGAACAACCCAGTAATGAAGTCTTGTTTGCTGAATTAGCGAAGTTGGAACCTGAAAAAGCGCTTCAAGATCAAAAAGTTATGCAACAGCAGGAAGCTGAAGATCAAAAAGCGGTAGAAACAGCTCCGAAACCAAGCGCAAACATTGTCATGTATTGCACTCCTTGGTGCCCAACCTGCAAACGGGCGCGTGCCTATTTTGCTGAACGCGGCATTCCGTATACTGAAATAGATATCTCCCGCGATCGAAAAGCAGCTGCCCGAGTGCGTTCATGGGCAAATGGCAATGAAACTACCCCAACTTTTGAAATCAAAGGGAAAGTGATTGTGGATTTCCAGATCGCTGAAATCGAGGCATACCTTAAAGAATAGGACTTGGTGATAACCAACCCAGACCCTGAAGGGCTCCAACTCGTCTATTTCTCAAGAAGACGACCAGGAAAGAGCGACCTTTAGGGTTTTTTGATTAATTTTTTATTATTACCTTAATACTCTTGAGCAGCTTTCACCAATAAGCGATAGGCAGAATTGATCAACGCTTCTAATTGTTGGATCTCATCCTCGTGGGTGTGCTCATTCTCCTCGAAACTGTCCAATTTTCGTAGCAAAGAGCCTCGTAATCCGCTAGCTTGATGCGCCCAATAAGAATCTGCCGAGAGTCGTTCTAATTTATCCACCAAACGTTGCGCAAATTCAAGACGAGTAGACAGGGAGTTATCTTCCGTTTTCATCATCAGTGAATTGATTATAACCAATTCAGGTGAATTGGAAAAAAGCTGTCAGAAACTCTGCAATCTCTGCGGTTAAAACATCGGGTAAATAAATTTTTCGTCATTACTTGATTCGCTATTCCTTGATATTGTGCTAAACTTGAAGTAAAGGAAGTGTATGTTAAAGGGTCTACAAGAAATTGGTCAGATTGTGCTGTATGCAAGAGCATTTAATCCCCACAATTGGAATCAACCACCAATGGAAATACAGTCTTTGCTTCGATCTGTAAAACAGTTGTTCGCTCTGCTGGATGAGCGTAGTGTTGATTATGTATTGGTAGGGGGTATAGCGTTGCTAAATTACATTGAAGGGCGAAATACGCAGGACCTTGATTTAATCATGTCAAAAGTGGATTTAGCCAAATTGCCGGAAATACGGTTTATTCAGCAAGACAACCCTTATTTTGTGCAGGGGAATTTTGCTGAACTCCGGATTGACATTCTCCTAACACAAAACCCTGTTTTTCAACTCATAAAGGAGAAATATACTGATAAACAGCCATTTCTAGAACAGAAAATTTCTATTGCAAAGGTTGAAGGTTTACTCCTGCTCAAACTGTATGCCCTCCCTTCCCTATACCGGCAAGGGGATTTTATCCGGGTTAACCTTTATGAGAACGATATTGCTTCTTTGTTGTATNNNTATTTTGAAGGAAATCCAAGGACGGATTAAACGTTTCAGAGCCAACTCAAGTGTGTAATTCCTTGGACTTTGATTGTTCATGAAATTGCCTGATATTAGGCTACATCAGCCAATTAAACACCCATAACGTTACCATCCCGATCAGAATAGTCAACAGCACATTGCGGGTTTTCCAAGCCACCCCGCTTGCAAATATTGCGGCTAGAATGCGTGCATTATTCAAGCTTAAGTTCAATTTTCCACTTGGGGCAAATACTTCTTGAGCGATAATGGCAGAAAACACAGCAGCTGGCACCAATCGTAAAGCCCGTTGCAGCCAGGCTGGGATTTTCCAACGGCTGAAGAGCAGGATCATGGAGAGGCGGGTTAAGTAAGTAGTAATGCCGCCAAAGAGAATTATCAACCAGATTGTCATCGTTCACCAATAAAATAGCCAGCTAGCAATGCGCAGAAAGCTGCCACGATTAAGCTCAACTTATAGGGTAATCCAACCGCCAAAACCGCAACAAGGCTGGCAACAACTGCAGCAGTTACGATCGCCCGATCTTTTAATGTTGGTACCACAATCGCAATAAAGGTCAGCGCCAAGGTGAAATCCAAAGACCAATTTTGGGGAACGACTGTCCCAAGGAAAACGCCTATCGCAGTACTCGCTTGCCAGCTTCCCCATAAAGTCAAACCGGCGCCCAGGAAAAAACCATGCGCTGCTGTGGGGCTAACCTCAGAATGTTTTTGAAATTCGGCAATGGTCACCGCATAAGCTTCATCGGTTAATAAATAGGGAAGGAAAACTTTCCAAATAGGAGGCAAGTGCTGCAAGTAAGGAGCAATCGAAGCACTGTAGAGAATATGACGTAAATTTACAACAAGGATTGTAAAAACTGTCAGATAAATAGGTGCATTTACAGCGATTAATTGGGTAGCAATGAATTGAGATGAACCGGCAAAAACGAGAGCTGACATCGCTTGGGCTTGAGCGGGGCTTATACCAGCGGTTAATGCTAATACTCCATAAATCATCCCAAACGGCATAACCCCTAGCAGCAGAGGCAACTCTGCTCGGAATCCTCTCCAAAATTCCTCTATGAATGGGCGCGAATTGGGAATGGCTTGCGTCAATGTGCTCCCGTCTAGGTTAAGTTATTCAATTTGGAGGATTTTTAATTTTACTGACCCGCCGGGTGTATTGGCTATCACTTCATCCCCACTCTGATGTCCAAGCAAAGCTGCTCCAATCGGGGATTCATTCGAAATCTTCCCTTTCCGCGGATCGGCTTCTTTTGCACCTACTAAGGCATAGACTTCCGGTGGATAATCCCCTTCTTGAACGGTGACCTTAACCCCAACCTGAACAACTTCTGGTTTAGTATGATTGTTTTCAACGATTATGGCATTTTTGAGCAAATATTCCAATTCCTGGATTCGTCCCTCAAGAAAACCTTGATCTTCTTTGGCTTTGTGATAGTCAGCGTTCTCGGATAAATCGCCTTGAGAGACTGCATAGCGCAGCCGCTCAGCCAGCTCTATACGGGCTGGACCTTTCAATTGTTCCAGCTCTTCCTTAAGGCGGGCTGCTCCTTCGGCTGTTAAAAAAGGTTGTTGCGACATGATCGAACTCTCCACTTATATAAAAATAACCACTAAGTATATACCTATCATGTAGTGTTGGATTAAAATACACTTTCATCACTAAAATTATAATAACTTAGTTTTTTAATTATACTAAAAATTTAATCTATGTGAGTGTTTTTGTAATAATATCTTTCACAATATGGGGATTTTAAAGGGTAGTACACGTAATTCGCTCTGGTTATTCTTTTAAATCTTGTTTATCCTAAGATCTATTTATTGAACAAGCAGTATTGTGCTCAATTTATTAATTCTAGATTGTTTAAGTTATAATTAAACATTGTTGAATAAATAGTCGTTAATTATAAAGAAAGGAGTGAAGCATAAAATGGAGGAAACAAATGCTGACTCAAGATTGGGTTTTATAGAAATAGTTAATTTCCAGGATTTTTCTGTCCGTGGGGGATTACTAGTGACAGATGTACAGACTAGACCTTATGAATTCCGGGTAACAAGCCCAATAAAACCAACACAATTACAACAAATTCTTTATGGCTCAACATTGACTGAATTCATTTTTGCGGAATTAATTTGTGTACCTTTATTAAAAGCATGTAAGGAAGAGATTAATCTAGTCATTGTAAATCAACATTTTCTTTTAAATATGCGTCCTAAAGTATCCATACCGGTAATATATATAAATAAACAAAACGAAAAAAACGGTAATCATAATTTATTTGATTATCAGATACATAAAAATTTTAAAACAGAAGAGGAAAGTGCGAAATATTATATTGATTTATTAGCTGAGAATACCGATATTTTTGAACCATTTGAAAGAATTAAGACAGCAGTAAATGAAGTGCATTTAAACAAATTGGATGAGAAAACCTAAATGCCATTTAGATCAAACGTAGCAAAGAAGGTATCAAAACTTCCATATCCAAAAGCATCGAGGTTCAAAGAACTATATTTTTCTGTCCCCAATTCTGAGATAAATTATTTTTCCAATCAATTACAACAAACTAATACAACCTGCTTGCATGATCAAATAAATAATCTTACAGAAGCAGATATAAAACAAATTGCAAAATTGCCACTTACTGCTAGTTGTTATGATATTGATATTTTTTGTTCACCAACAATTCTGTCATTTAATACCCAAGAAGTAGTTATTCAGTCAGATATATTACAACCTGAACTATTTCTTCGATCTCAATATATCAATATCAATGAAATTGAAATAAATTTTATTTCGATAAGTATTGTTTTTGATGTTAATTTAGATGTAATTAAATTTGATTATATAAAGGTATCTTCTGATTTATTAAAATTATTCTTTATTAACTACATCGAGGTATATGGAAAAAACTATTCAGATAAATATTGGGAAAAAACTAGAATAGAGGTAAATTATTCTCGAAAAGTAAGAAAAAGTTATGAGTATGAGTTAGAGAAGATAGTATCAACCGATAATCCACCAAAACAAGAAACCCCTGGCAATCATAATAAAAAAGAATTTGAAAATTTAAATAGAAATTCTTACTCGTTTTGGGATTTAATATTTATTATTTTACAACCACCTTTACAACTTGAATTATCACATCCGACCCTAATACCTCACAAATTATATTCATATCAAATTATAGGTGTTGAATTCTTATTAAAAAATGATCATGCTCTTTTAGCAGACGATATGGGAACTGGTAAAACAGTAATGACGTTGATAGCTCTAAAACTTTTATTTCAAAAGGGATTAATTCATCATGTTCTAATATTATGCCCTAAATCAGTCATCTATGAATGGAGACGTCATTTAGATGAATGGGCGCCCGAATTAATTTATACCCAAATTCAAGGGCAATCAGATATTCGTAGATTAACCTGGTCTAAATTATTCCATGTTTATATTTCCAGCTATGACACATTTGCCAGCGATATGCTGGAAAATAGAATCATAGCTCCTCAATTATTTGATACAGTAATAATAGATGAGGCTCATAATATAAAAAATCCTAAAACAAGAAGATTCCGTGCGTTGAAAAAACTTAGTGCCTTTAAAAGGTGGGCATTGACCGGCACTCCCATACAAAATAGCATCGAGGATCTTTATACAATCTTTGAATTTATACATCCCGGATATTTGAGTAAAATAGATCTTTATCCAAACATATTTGATGAATCGGAACATGAAACCTTATTAAAAAAAATTGAGCCACATTTTATCCGTAGAAGAAAAATTGACGTGCTTGCAGATTTGCCAGCTAAACAAAGACAAGAATTTTGGCTTGAGTTAGATGAAGATCAAAGAATAGAATATAACATTGTGAATGGACAAATTAGAGATGAACTAATTAATATTGATAAAAATAGTCCATACTTAAGGAGATTTTTCCGAAATAAATTATTTCAATTAAAGCAAATTTGTAATTTTGCTACAAATAAAATTACAAGTCCCAAGACAGATCTTTTGATAAAACAAATTGAGGAGATTGTTAGTGGAGAAAATAAAATAATTATATTTACACAATTTCTTACACAGGGTATAGATAAAATCATAAATATTATTAAACACAATTTTGGTGTCGCAGTTATTCAAGGAAAGCAATCAGATCAGGAACGCGAAAGAGAAATAGAACGATTTAAGAAATTAAAAGACATAAATGTGCTTGTCGCCAGTATTCGAGCGGGTGGGGAAGGTTTAAATTTGACAGAAGCTTCTTATGTTGTACATTTTGATCATTGGTGGAATCCAGCAGTAATGTGGCAAGCGGAGGACAGAGTTCACAGACCTGGTCAAACTCGAGGAGTAAATATATATTCATATTGGATGGAAGACAGTGTAGACGAAAGAATTTATAATATTTTGCAAAATAAGCAAAAATTAATAAAAAATACTATAGAAACAATGGCAAAAGATGAAATTGAACAAATCCTGACTAATGAAGATATGTACACTATATTTGATATAGAACCAGTTGGCGAGAAAAAATACATCCCAAAAACTTCTACGATCAAAAAAAGTTTATCAATAAGAGAAGGTCAAAAGAAATTACAATCATTAACTCCCTATGAATTTGAAAAACTCATTTCAGAATTTATGAAATATTTAGGTTATTCAAATGTAAAAGTTACTGGTAAAACAAATGATGGAGGGATTGATGTACTTTGTTCAAAATTTAAGTCAAATGGAGAAATTGATAAAGCAGTAGTGCAATGTAAAAGATATAAAGGTAAAGTTGGGGTTAAAATTGCAAGGGAATTTTATGGAGCTATTGCTGATCATGACTCTATTCAAAAAGGATATTTAATTACAACAGGCTATTTTACAAAAGAATGCTTATCTTTTTGTGAAAGAAGTGAGAAAATAATTCCAATTTCCGGTTTGCAATTATCAAAATATCTAATTCAATTCGGATTGGTTTGAAGAATATAAAGCCATATAAAATTGGAAATATATCCGTCACCTGATTCAATAAATTAATTTACACTCAATTAATGTACAATTTTTATGGCTTTGTTCCCGGTTCAAAGAGTTTGTTATATTCATCCACAGCAAAACGATCGGTCATCCCGGCGATATAATCACAAATAGTACGTTCCAAACCACTTTCCCCGATTGAATCTTGTATATGTTGTGGAAGCATACGCGGTTCCGCCTGATAAGCCAAAAACAAATCTCGAATAATCCGTTCTGACTTGGTTTGCATCCGGACAATCCGATGGTGGCGATATAGATTTTTATAGAGAAAATCTTTGAGTTGACGGTTTCGGGCAACCATAACCTCCGAAAAGACGACCACATTGACTGATAACCGTTGAGCATCTTCAGCTGAACGGAGTTGATGGTCTTTGATTGCCTGATCGCTTGAGTGGACCAAATCGGTGACTTCATTCCCAATCAAACGGCGGATCATGCGGTGACGAGTGAGTTCATCTAAATCACCCCCTTTCCATCCTGCGTTTTCCATGAGTATTTCCCACAAAACAATTCCATTTAACATGGAGGGGTAAATCATCCCTGAACGTAACCCATCATCCAGGTCGTGAGCGGTATAAGCCAGCTCATCTGCTGTATTGGCAATTTGCGCTTCTATTGAGGCGCGTAATTCAGGTTTGTAATCACGGGCGAAAGATACGTCATATTCGGATTCGTGCTTGACAATGCCCTCGCGGGTTTCCCAGCTGAGGTTCAAACCCGGGAAATCTGGGTATCGCCTTTCCAAAAAAGTGACAATTCGCAGGGATTGTTTATTGTGGTCAAAGCCACCATAATCTTGCATTAGACGCGCTAATGCAGTTTCTCCAGAATGACCGAAAGGAGGATGCCCTACATCGTGAGCCAGACAAATCGCCTCTACGAGGTCTTCATTGACACCCAAAGCGCGAGCCACGGTACGCCCAATTTGGGCAACTTCAAGGGTATGGGTCAAGCGGGTGCGATAATAATCTCCCTCATAATTGATAAATACCTGGGTTTTGTATTCCAAGCGGCGGAAAGCGGTGGTATGGAGAATACGGTCACGATCGCGTTGGAAAACAGTTCGGTATTCTACTTCATGTTCGGGATATTGCCTCCCTATGCTCTGTTTGCTGTGAATCCCATAAGGAGCTAAGGTTTGATCCTCAAAATTTTCTAGATCTTCACGGAAGTACATTATGCTCTCTTCTTTCGTTTAGTAAGGAGATTGCCACGGCAAAGTGCGCCTCGCAATGACAGTTCCTCTTAAAAATTAAAAAGTGTTCTTGACTATTATAGTCACAGTAGGAAGATGAGCGAGCCCAACTTTAGCAAATGAGTATTATATTAGGATTCGGTTTGCCTGGAAAAGGATTTCTCGATGCGCGCGAAATGACAAGGGGGGTGGTGATCGAATGACAGAGTTGGGGTGGCGATCGAAATGGTAGTCTTATTGTCATTTCGGAGGAGCGCAGCGACTGAGAAATCTTTTCCTGCACAATGAGTCAGGCCCAATTAAACGAGACTTATTTCCACAGTAGGATTCGATTCGCCTGAATGAGGATTTCTCGCTTCGCTCGAAATGACAAGGTTGGGAATATGCGAAATAATGGGGGCTATACGGCGTTCGTACGACGGGGTTAGGGTGGCACTCAAGAAGCCGACCCCTTTGTCATTTCGGAGGAGCGCAGCGACTGAGAAATCTTTTCCTGCACAATGAGTCAGGCCCAATTAAACGAGACTTTTTTCCACAGTAGGATTCGATTCGCCTGAATGAGGATTTCTCGCTTCGCTAGAAATGACAAGGTTGGGAATATGCGAAATAATGGGGGCTATAAGGCGTTCGTACGACGGGGTTAGGGTGGCACTCAAGATGCCGACCCCTTTGTCATTTCGAAGGAGCGCAGCGACCGAGAAATCTTTTCTGGAAGAATGAAAGCGACTGACTTTATCGAACGAGACTTTTGGCACAATTGGTTTCTCTCAATGACAAATGAACTTTTCAGGCGTGGATTAATGTTCCAAGTTGATCACCGCTTAAAGCAGCCCGAATAGCACCCGGTTTTTTACCGCTGAAGATAAGCACCTTCAATCCTGGCACCTTCTGCACCAGATCAAGGCTTTGCTGTACCTTACTCGCCATTCCACCGGTTACATCGGTGGCATTAGACCCGGCCAGCTGGAATGCCGAAGAGTGAAAAGATTGCGGGGTAATCTCCGAGATTAAATTTGTGCAATTGGGATAATCTGTCCAGACCCCTTCCTCGATCCCAGCCAGCAGAATCCGTTGAGGTTTAAGTTGCATTGCCAGGTATTCAAATAAATCTTCGGTTGAAAGAATAGTACCACCACGTTGTTGGTCGAAAATCACATCTCCATACACTAGGGGGACTAGTCCGGCTGCTATTGCGCTGTGAATTGGATACAATTCCCAATGCTGCACTTTACCATCCTGCGCGGTAACGCTGGCACAAGGGGAAAATGAAATGACTGGAAGATTTAATTTCAAGAGAGCATCGGTGACAATACGATTAAGGGTTGCCGCCTCTTTCCACACCTCAGCAAACCCAAGCCATTCTTGAGACGTATGGACTCCGGAACGAGTGCCATATTGCTTAGCTGGCACATGTCCGAATGAACCAGCCCCATGACCCAAAAGCAATTTCATTTGTGGATTTTCCATTCGGACTTGGGTAATCTCTTCCGCCAGGCGTTGAATGACTTCCAGACGCGGTGTATAGGGGCGCTGCTTGTCGGTGATCAATGATCCACCGAGTTTCAAAAATATTAATGATGAAAGATCACTAAGAGACATATTCCCTATTTTAACCACAATCCCCTAAAAAGTTGATCCGCATTTTGAATTTCAGGCTTTGAGTACAAACGGGTGGATTTATTGGAGTAAATCTCATATAATGTTCATATTATGCTAGCGAATAGATAAAATTCCCTTTTATTTCCTCAATTCGTTCTTCATTATTAAAACCCTGGATTCATCTATGAAGGTTATCCTTTCTTCTTCCAATCGTAGTCACGATAACCCTGCCCGCTCCTGCCTCTTTCAAAGTTAGGCATACTGCTTCTCGACTTTCATCATCAACCAGAGCGATCATATTTCCTCCTTTTCCGCCGCCAGAAAGCTTTGCGCCATAGGCACCTGAATTTAAAGCAGCCTGAACCAACCGGTCGATTTCTAAGCAGGATACTCCCAGATCCACTAATAAAGCTTGATTCTCACTCATTAATAAACCTAACTCTTGTAAAAAGGCGGGTTGGATAGGTTCCGTCTTAGAAACGGATTCCAAGAGTCGACGAGCATTTGTTGAAATTTGAGCAATTTGCTTAAAGAAGGTTTCATACTGGTTGGGGTTAGTTTGCCAGGCTGCCCGAACCTCAGCAACGACTTGAGCAGTGGAGCTTGAAATTCCGCTATCAGCAATCACCAATTGGAATGGTTGACATATTTGAATCGGTTGGGCCGGTTGACCACGCACAAAATAGACTGCTTGCTCGAGAGCGATGACTGTGTTATCAATCCCAGATGGGTTGCCATGATGGATTTTTTCCACCTCATAAGCCAATTCAGAGAGAATTTCAGGGGACAAAGGATGCCCGAGATAAGCTGCCAACGCCCGCATTAACGCTACTGAGACCGCAGCACCCGAGCCCATACCAGCTGCCACCGGTATAGTGGAATGGATTGTGATTTGGCAGGCAGGTATGTATGCTGCGTGTAGATATTGAGCAGTCAACTCAACTGCTTTGCGCAGAGGGTGATTTGGATTCAATTCCAATAATTCGGAATCCAGTGCAATGGCTGGAGCAGTCAGATGCACAGATCCATGTTCACCGTGCACATCAGCCCGGATAATCACCCGAGCTTGAAGGACAGGCACCGGTACGGCAATCGCTGGCATTCCATAGACGACGGCGTGCTCTCCAAATAAAATAATCTTTGCTGGGGCAACAGCAGTAAAAGCTGGCATTGTATACCTTTCATTCCCATTCTAAGGAACTGACATAGCAAGGGAAACGAATGATTCTAACCATTTTTGCGGAGATTACTTCAGCAAAGAACGCTTCACAATGATGGTTCCTTCTGGATGGACTAGCGGTTCTCGCTATGGAGTTGCTCCCTTACGATCTTTGATTTTTCTCAATGAGTTTTCAAAGAATAGTTTAACGGGCATTGTTTCGAAATAAAAATTTTGAAAACCCATCAGGATTAATTAGTAAAAATAAAAGATCCCAATCACAGCCATTCCCCACAAGAGGATGGTGATTTGGAGTGGTCGGTCGGTTAAGACCATTTCTTCAGGCGCACCACCACCATGTTTTATTTGAATCAGGTACAGATAGCGAAAGATCCCATAAATCACAAAGGGAATAGTCAACATCATAATATGGTTATTGGGTAGATTAGGGGCTGAAAAAGTATATAGGCTATATGCGATGATCGTAGCGCTGGAAACAATGGTGATAAACTGATCAAGCAAAGGGATAGTATAGCCATCCAACACTTTCCGGTGGTTATAAGCGTCATTTGCCAGTAGAGCTAACTCAGCCCGCCGTTTGCCAAAACCAAGGTACAGAGAGATCAATGTGGTAACTACGTAAAGCCAGGGAGAAAAACGGGCGACTTGGATTAATACTACCCCCGCTGCTACCCGTAAAACAAAACCGGCGGATATAGTTAAGACATCCAATAAAGGAATTTGTTTAAGCCATTTAGAGTAAGCCAAGTTCAATCCGAAATAGGTTAATCCCACCAGAGCAAAACGATAAGACAACAAAAAAGAAAGAGGAAATATCACTAGAGCCAAAACGATCGCTGCCCCCCTGGCGACCTTCATCGGTAATTCTCCACTAGCAAGTGGGCGATATCTCTTTTGAGGATGTTGACGGTCCGATTCGACATCCGCGATATCATTGATGATATAAACCAGTCCAGAAATCAGGCAAAAGAGGATAAAACCGACCAGCGTATGCCAAATAGCTGTGAAATGAGCCGGGTTCAATTGGCGGTCAAACACCAGTGCGGCAAAGATAAATACATTCTTCACCCACTGGCGCGGGCGCATAGTTTTGATTAATGCTTTGAGTGTCTGCCGCCACATACTGGTTAATTTAAGGGAGGTTCTTGTTCAGTCGGTTGATTAGAAACAGTTGGTTCTGTTGGAGTGGTTTTTCCTTTTTTGGTTACCAGGACCAGGGCGATGATCCCCAGAACCAAAGCTACAAAACCACAAAAACAGCTAAGCAATGTCAGAAGAAGTGTAATTTGAGTTAATCCGAAGTTCATCATGTCACATCCTTAATTTAGTATCACTATAGGATTATATACGATATTATATAGAGAAAGGAAGGGAAATTATTTAAAAAGAACCCAAAAGCTTTCTAGCTTGTCAGTTACCTGATTTTAATAGTAAAGTTCTTGAGAGACTTATTCATCGCTGAGTAAAACCTTTGGGGTCTCATAAAGGATTCTGAATTCAGCCGGCTTTCTTGTTTAATTATGACCCGTTCGCAGCTATCTTCCACTTGATCATGCCTAAACCAGCTGCCTTATGGTGCAATCATCAACCTTAGTGGGTCGCCCCTAAGAAAGGATTCTGGAATCGGAAATAATGTGGGGTAAGCACATTCTCCATGGAAAAAAAACTGCCACCACTTCATTCGCTTATTCGTGGTCCTATTCGTGGATGGTTTTTCTCTCAATCAACATCAGGTCATGAATGAACCGGGGATTATCCTCAGCCCCATTTGTTTGCTTCATGGGTTTTCAACAATTGGATGGACATGCTATTCAATAATATCGAATGATCCTGCTCTATCATTTTGTTGAGATCCAACACGTGCAGAAAATATGTTACACCAACTACAATTCTGATTATATAAGTAAAACATGCCTAAAACAGAACCATTCGATTTTTATACAAATGATTATGAAAGAGAATGTTTTTTATCAATGGGCAGAATTTATTTCGGTTGGGGAACTTGTTGAAACACTCAGAAAAAATGGCTTTGGAGACTTTTTCTATTATCAAACGCTCTTTACGGATTTAAACGAGATAGAAAAAATCAATCCCATCCTAGAAGGCTATGGCAAGGGTTCATTTGTGGTTATTCGGGCAAATGTGATGCATGACAATTAATGCCGAGTGAAAAGAATTATCGAAGGATTGGAGAAAAATTATGCGGTTATTAATGGTTTACTGTTGGAATTTTTCGTATAAAACGAGTCAAAGGGGGTTGGAAAGCGTAAAAGAATTTGATGAAGAAAAAGAATTTGAAAATGCGCTGGTTGGTTTTATTCACGTTGATCCCCAGGATATCGCTCAATTATCCGATGTGGTGACAAAACTAATAAAAAATTTAAAATGGACAGCGCGCAAGAATAAAACCCAGCAATTTGTTTTACACTCCTTTGCCCATCTGGCAGAATCAAAAGCAAATCTTGAAGATTCAAAACAAATTCTTGATCTCGCCCAAGAACGATTACGCAGCGCTGGCTATACCGCTGAACAAACACCTTTTGGGTATTTCATAGACCTTCAGGTTAATGCTCACGGAAACTTTTTCGCCAGGCTTTATTAGGAATTTTAGTTGAGGTAAAATGTCGTAACGATATCTTTTAACCGTTTAGTTATATTTAAGCCGGGTTGCTTCATCCGTCATCACCAATTTTAACTTCTCCTTCCACTCTGGACCACCCCAAGTGCCTAATTTGGTATGTAGATCCAAATATTTCTGGGGAATAGGGTGAGTTCCCCAAACCACTTTGATTCCAAAACGGTTTTCAAGCAGGTTCTTGAAGGTATCCATATACGGACAAGGTGGATAACCAACCAAAAAACCTGTGGCAAAGTGAATCACCTCAACCCCATTTTTTATCATCTCATCCCCGGTGTATTCAATGTTTCCGCCGGGACATCCGCCACAGGTGGTGTAACCAACTAATTCAACCATTGAATCGGCGTAAATGCTGAAAGCGCCTTCTTTATTTTCCAATGAACGAAAGCATTTTCCGCCAGCGCAATTACGGTAGCGGTCACAGATAATAATCCCTATTNNCTATTTTTACGGTGGTTTTCATTATTTCTCCTTTTATTGATTAAATTATTTCAATGATGAAAGTTTTTTTTGACTTTCATCAATTCGTCTTTCGAGCCCATTGATAGATCACCAAAGTGCCAACACCAACGAATAAAGACACCATAAGGAATAACCCATTGTAAGAAATGTGTTGCAAAAATATCCCGGCGAAAAGCGGTAAGAATGCCAGCGGCAAGGTCAGAGAGCCATCGAGAGCCGCATAGGTGCTGCGCTCTTGCGCCGGTGCAAGGTCAAGTAGCGCACTTTGAAATCCAACACTGCGACCATTTGTAAACGCTCCCACTAAGAAAAATATTGGTAACATGCCACTCCAACCAATGGGGCGAACAGCAATCGCCAGAAGCGGAGTGATCGTTGAAACCATAGCACATAATTTCAACATGTTGCGTGAGCCACTCTTATCTACTATCCAAGCCCAGACGAAATTCGATAAAGCACCTCCTAAAACTTGCATGAATAAATACCAACCTACAGCCCCCTCAGGAGCACTCAAGTTGTTCCGAGCATAGACCACATAAAAAGGTATAGCCATCAAACTAAATCCAGTGAGAAGTTGCGCTGAAAGAAAAGTTTTTAAATGTCTAAAGCATTTTATCAATTGCTGCCAATAAGCCCGCCAAGTTGGATATAGACCGACTTGAGGAACAGTCGATGGCTCTTTCATAATCCAAAACCCAAGCGAAGCAATGGCTAGGCTTAGCGAAGCAGTTCCAAACAAAAGCGCATAATTTTCGGGGTAATGCACTTTTGCCAATATTTGTTGGGCGGCGAGTGCGGCTGCAACGGATAACGGGGCGGCCAAAGCACCTCTTCCCCCAAAGAATGCTCCTCTTCTTCCCGCAGGGATTATCTTCCCTATCATATCTGTAAAAGGGATATTGGCTAATCCGCCCCCGGCGTAAAAAATCATCAACATGACAATTAAGATCTTCGCCAAAACAAGGGGCTGTGCACTACCGATAGAATAAATCAACCAAGCCAAAATTCCCCAGCTAATAAACCGCAATGAAATTGCCGCTAGTAAAAAGGGTTTCTTGAGTGGTTTTGGTTCAATCCAGCGCGCCACAAAAGGTTGAGGGAGCACCTCAGCAATAGACAACACAGTTGAAAACCCTCCCACCCACACGGTTGAACCAGTCAATTGCGCAACAAAAGCAGAAATAATCGTGGTTGGTTGAGTTAATGCCATCCCTACAGCCAAAAAGGCGCCATGCCATAACCCTCCAAAAAAGTTTCGGCGCATAATTTTCTCCTCAAAGGGTTGCAATTGTGAATTACCGCTCTCGGCAACCATTGTGAAGCTCTCTGATATTATTATCATCGATGATCACCGACCCAGCTGGAAATGTGCGAATTTTATCTCCCAGTTTGCGAGAGAGTGAATCATACGCCTTGTCTCCACTACAATGATTCACAAATAAAGACAACCCTGCAAACCTTTTCTTGAATACATCAATTACATGGGCAAGATATTCCTCATCAGCATTGAGTAAATGCAATCCACCAATTACTGAAATAATCGGCTGATCGAAATAGTTTTGCACATGGAATAACGTGTTGAGTATTCCAGCATGGCAGCAACCACAGATGACTATTAAACCTTGAGAAGTTTTACGCACCAGGGAAATGTCATCTAGATATGGATCTGGGTGCCAAGTATCATTTTCCTTGATGTATAAATGGGGACTGCTTCCCATTGGTTCAGTCCGTTCCGTAGTTCCGCCGCTCGTCCAAAGGTCAGGAAGTATTTCCATAGGTGACTCGCTAAGGAATAGGCGGGTTTGTTTTTCTAATATGGCTCGATCCACTTTTATACCAATAAAATGATATTTTCCCTCGCGTAATGCATATCGGGGGGGAAAAATATTCGAATGCGCATAAAGCAATACCTCTTTTTTTTGAATCTAAAACAGCCTCTAATCCACCCGAATGGTCATAGTGAGCATGGCTAAGCACAAATTTATCTACAGCATTTAGGGAAAGGTTTAGCGTTTTTAAATTATGCAAAAGATTTGCCTTTGTCTGTCCAAAATCAAAAAAAACATTCCCATGTTCGGTATGGATAAAAAACTAAGACCATGCTCCCTGCGCAAATCCAAATCTTTTCTTGCTTCATCAATAATCACACGAATAATTTTGGTTGTCATTTTTTATCCCAAATTTATCCAATTCACTGTCCGTAAAAACATCTACCCTGAACTAAGAGCTGAATCTTACGGAAACCATTGGAAAATTCATTGAAAATCCACAATATCCTCTTAGAAAGCTTTCTTTTGGTCATCGGGTAAATATATTTCCCACATTCGGGCTAATTCATCTTCTTCACAGTGTATTTCTCGATATTCAGTCACTTGCTCACCGCGATAGATTGCTACTCCTTGCCCTGGCACAACATTGCCGATATCGGCAAAGAGTATACCGCTCTCTGTCAACCTTCTTTGTACCTTTCCAATCTGGTCAGGCGGGATAGTTGCCACCAAGGTTCCCGAGGAAATCATTTTTAATGGGTCGAATTGAAATGTTTGAGCAAAAGTGGTGACGATCGGTGAAATGGGAATTTTCAATGCATCTACTTTTATCCTTAAAGAAGATAGTTCAGCCATTTCCAATAATGTTTCTAATAAACCGCCGCGAGTCACATCATGCATTGCAGTGACTCCACATTCAGCAAAGATCAACGCTTCAGTAAGGATGCTAACTTCTTTTAGGATATTTTTGGCTTGGGCTATTTCTTGTTCGGACAAACCTAATTCTTGTGCAGTTTTCTTAAAGTCAGTAGCCAAAATAGCAGTCCCCTCTAAGGCAATTCCCTTGGTAATAAATACATGATCACCTATATGAGCACCCCTTGTTAATATTGGCGGTTGATTGTTCGATAATACACCCAAAGCTGTAACCGACACCAAAGGTCGGGATAAATTGGCTGAATAACCACTATGACCACCGATCACGGATACCCCGATTTCGTCTGCCGCTCTCCGAATATCCTTCATAATTTCTTTTAGGAGCTGTTCATCCTCCTTATTTGGAACTAATACCAAGGTCAAAATCCAACGCGGGCGAGTTCCGCTTGTGGCAATATCATTGCAAGCGACATGCACGGCTAACCATCCAATATCTTTTACTGCTCCAACAATTGGGTCTACATGAGACACTAAAACGGATTCGCCTATCTTTGTTAGGGCTACATCTTCGCCAAACTCTGCACCAATAATCACATCGTTGTCATTGTTATAAAAAAAAGGATAAACACAGCGTTTCAATACATCCAAAGAAAATTTTGACATCAGTGATACCTCTTTTTATTGTTTTTTTCCATGAAATGCCGAGAATTTGACTCCTTCCCCCTAATGAGGATTTGCGTTCCAATGGGTTGATTTACTAAACCAGCAAACATTTGGCATTTAACTTTGAATAAGAAGAAAATAGTAGCCGGCACCTCATCAAGCGTTTCAAAATTGCCTTGACCTTTGGCGATGATTAAGTCCGCCTCACGGAATAGTTGCTGAAATTCACTACTACAATCCTCTAAGGTGGTACCGGGTGCATCCGAACCATTCCCAATCACTTTGACAATTTTATCCAGTCCCGCTTCTCGGGCGTCATCCAGTGTAGCATCATTGATCACCGGCATGCCACGTACGACCAGGGTTACTCGCTCGGGACGAAGCTGTTCGATCAATAAACGATCGAAAACGATCTCGCCCGCATTATCCGCCAAGTATAATATAGAATGAGCATCAGCCACAGCCCTACGAAACTCTTCTGCCTCACCGATAAAATTTTCCGATAATACCCGATCAATAGCCTGGCGGATATCAGAAGATTTCAAATTTCCATTCACACCCAAATCAATGACATTCCCAGCAATTGCCAAACGCGCAGCAAATATTAATGGATCAGGAGCAAATTGAATCTTAAGCCTTAAATCGGGGATCATATCTAAAGCTAATTGATTTTGTTTTTTCTTAATCTCCTGATATGGATCGGCATTAAAACTCTGCCTTCTTAGATTACGATGAATCATTTGGGCAATTGCCGGCGGTGATAGATTTAAATCCATCTCTTGTAGCCATCCCAATGCATCTTGCATCGTTTTATATTGATAATTCGGGTCCTCAGAGATAAATCGGGCTGCGTCTATTGTCTGACGTAAAATACATGGAATACAGTCTAAAGATGTTTTCATCGCAAATGGATCCTCAACCAAAATT
>DHFN01000239.1 GCA_002402275.1 Anaerolineales bacterium UBA4823 | reverse complement strand
CTCCAATATGACAATGATGGCTTACAGGACAATCTCATCTCAAGATTTTCTTAGGATATTAGGTTATGCTAGGCTGCTTTTACACGGTGTCCTTAAGAACTCTCCTCTAATCCCCGAACAATTCAAAGGTTTGCATGCCCAGATATTCTTTGAGCGTTCGGGTGGTTAAAGACAAATTATCAGCTGAAGGAATTAAATCCAAAATAATGTTGACTGGATTGACCGCCGTCATTGTTTCCCAACCAGCTTGAGTGACACTATAATCAGTCGGAGCTGGCACCACCTCAATACCCTGCTTCTGAAATATTTTCACCGCTCTAGGCATATGCATTGCAGAAGTGACCAATAATATCTGCTGAGCTTTTAATTCCTCTAAGATTATTTTGGAATTAACTGCATTTTCATAGGTGTTTTGAGATGTGTTTTCCAAAATCATTGCCTCGGCTGGCACTCCTAACCTTTGCATTAAGATAGCCATATCTTGAGCCGGTCCATCACTAGCGCTATACCAACCTATCGTTCCCCCGCTGAGTAAAATCTTTGGAGCCTTCCCTTCATGGAAAAGTTGAGCTGCATAAAACAAACGATCACCTGCTCCATTCACTTCTGGCATACTACGCGGATAATTCGCTGAAAATGTCCCTCCACCCAAGACAACCAAAACATCCGCTTTTGGAACATCTTGCATGGGTAAATAACGCCATTCCAGAGAACGTGCTAATTGATAGGCGACCAGGCGATTCCCTCCTAACCATAAACATAAAAAGGCGAGAATCAACAATCCCCTTGCCAATCGAATATGTCTGATGAGGAATAATACTAAAAATATCAAAATCGTTGCTAAACCAAGAGGATACAATAAAGGGGGTAAAGTCTTTGACAGAATCACATACATCACTAATTCCTCAACTTGTCTTCATTTCTGTTCTATAACTTCAAGGGCAAATAAGCGTTCTTGCCCACCCAAATCTGGGTAAATTATAGATTTGTTCCCTGGAAAAATCCATTTCGCAAAATCATCCAGAAGATGAATTTGGGAAGGAGCACATTCGCATAATATAAGAGCCTTGCAATTTAATTTTCCTCTCAATTGTGCAAGTAGCTTGCGGTAAACTCGCAAGCCATCTTCCCCGCCATCTAATGCCATAAGGGGTTCCTGCTTAGCAACTTGCAGAGAGAACAGCTCATCCTGGGGTATATAAGGCAAGTTTGCGCAAACCAGATCTATCTTCCCATGGAATCGCGGGAGCAGATCTGCTTGAATTAATAAAACTCTATTTTCTAGCTGATAGAGGGAAATATTTTTTTGAGCTACTTTTAACGCCAAAAAAGATTTATCCGTCGCGATAACTCTATGGTTAGGGAAAGCCAATGCAATTGAAATTGCTATACATCCTGAGCCAGTGCCTACATCCAAAATTACTCTGGCCTCAGGATTTTTGGTTATCCATTCCAATCCTTTCTCAACCATTAACTCGGTTTCAGGGCGGGGAATAAGAACGTCGGGGGAAACAAAAAAACGATGTCCAAAAAATTCCCATTCTCCAAGGATGTAAGGCAGGGGAACCCCCTCACATAGACGGTTGGCTTCTTTTTTTAGGCTGACCAATTGTTCAGGGGTAAGTTCTTCATCAAGATGAGCAAGAACCCAGCTGCGGTTTTTACCAAGAACATGGGCGGTGAGCACTTGCAAATCTAATAATGCACTCTCACTGTTTGCTTGTAGAATCTTTGCATTTTGATAGATGAAAGTTTTCAGGTTCACCAGGAAAGATCAATCTTCCTCATTAACCGCGGCTAATCTTTCTGCCTCTGACCGTGTAGCTAATTCGTCCATAAATTCATCAAGATCGCCATCCATAATGGCTGGAAGGTTATAACTGGATAGGTTGATACGATGGTCTGTGACGCGTGATTGAGGATAGTTATACGTACGGATTTTTTCTGCACGTTCGCCAGTACCTACTTGTGAACGGCGGGTTTGGTCTAATTCATTACGGCGTTTTTCTTCCTCAATTTCATATAATCGAGCCCGTAGGATACTCATTGCGCGTAATTTATTTTGCAGTTGCGAACGTTCATCCTGGCATTGCACTACAATTCCAGTCGGAAGGTGGGTTAATCGGATGGCGGTCGAGTTCTTTTGCACATTCTGCCCACCTGCTCCCGCAGATTTATACACATCAATCCGGATATCGCTTTCAGGGATATTGACTTCAACCTCATCTACCTCTGCCAAAACTGCTACCGTTGCGGTAGATGTGTGAATACGCCCGGAAGATTCAGTCACCGGTATACGCTGCACCCGATGGACACCCGACTCGTATTTAAGTCTCGAATAAGCACCTTTTCCCTTTACCATGAAAATGATCTCTTTATATCCCCCGATGCCTATTTCAGAAGCAGAAAGTACATCAATCTCCCAATTATGTTTTTCAGCATAGCGGCTATACATGCGGAAGAGATCAGCAGCGAATAAAGCCGCTTCGTCTCCGCCTGTTCCTGCCCGGATTTCCATGATGACATTGCGGCTATCCCGTTTATCACGCGGCAAGAGCATGTTTTTGATTTCACTTTCTATGGTTTCGATCTGCTTATCGAGCTCCGTTATTTCATCCTCAGCCAATTGGCGAATTTCGCTATCCTCGCTATTCAATAACGGTTGGGTTTCTTCTTTTAAGGATAGCAACTCATGATAAGAGTGAGCTTTTTCCACTAATGGCTCTAACTCACTTCTTTCCATATTTAGTTCTGCCGCCCGTTGGTAATCACTCCCCACTTCCATGAGTGCCTGGTTCAGCTCGGCATATTTTTCTTCAATACCGTGTAATTTATCGAGCATATCTTCTTCTTTTTAGTATAATCAAATTTCAGCCTATTATTATACCATGCTAAAATTCGAGGATTATCTATCTCCAGGTTTTGGAGTCAGAGATTGTTCCATAAGTCATGATTGTCATATAGAGATTCGGCTATACCGCCGGGGGGC
>DHFN01000257.1 GCA_002402275.1 Anaerolineales bacterium UBA4823 | reverse complement strand
ATCGTACGGGCACGGCATGCCGTGCCCCAACAGGCGCAATAGATAGCCTGGGTGCGGGCACGGCCAATTGCGATCGTATGGGCACGGCATGCCGTGCCCCAACGGGGGACGAGGGGAATTTCCATGCCCCAACTACGCAATTCGAACAATTTGGTAAGCCTGTGCCGGGCTCAATCCCAACGATTATAAGATCATTCAAATCCGCGGTCACTAAAAAGGTAAATGAAATCCAGAATACATCATGTGCTAGGATCTGGCAGCGTAATTATCATGAGCATGTCATTCGTGATGAATCATCCTTAAATAATATCCGCTTATACATAACTGATAATCCATTAAAATGGGAGTTGATTAAAAACCATCCAATTTAAGGTTGTAGTGGAACAAAAAGTATGCAATCATTGACAGAGGTATTGTAAACATGACTGAAACAAAAGAGTTTGAACCCAAAATTATCGCCTTCTTATGTAACTGGTGCACCTATACCGGTGCTGATCTGGCAGGCACCAGCCGTCTGCAATATCCGCCCAACGTGCGAATCATCCGCTTGATGTGCAGCGGAGCCGTTGACCCTATGTATGTCCTCAAAGCCAGCCTGGCTGGCGCAGATGGTGTGTTGATTGGCGGTTGCCATCCCGGTGATTGTCATTACCAAGAAGGCAATTACAAAGCCCGCCGGCGGGTGATCGCCCTCAAGGAAATTCTGCATAGTGCTGGTTTTGATGATGATCGCGTCTGGCTGCGTTGGATCAGCGCCAGTGAAGGATCTCGCTTTGCTGAGACTGTCCGAGAAATGACCGAAGCAATTCGGGCCAAGGGCCCCAATCCACTGAAGCAAATGTGGGCGGTATAAGCGCACCGGAATCAGGTTAGAGATATTAATCCTACGCATTGCTTATCATAAAGAAAACGGATGAATGGAGATTGAGAAAGTGCTATGAAGATGTCATTAGCAGTTGAAAACGGAAACACTCTGGCAACCCTGCAAGCATTCTTGAAGAGGCTGCTTGAAAAAAATTTGGTAGATGTCTTGCTGGTGCCAATGCGAACCCCTGGCGGGACAATCACTCCAACCTTGGTCAGCCAGGTTGACTTGCTCGATCAAGCCGATCCGTTAGCGCCGGTCTTACCAATCAATGCGGCAACCTGGGCAGGAAAGATCTCCCAACACCAACCGCGTCCACGACTGGGGGCAGTCTTGCGCTCCTGTGAAGCACGGGCACTCGTCGAGCTAACCAAGATGGCACAAGCCAGCCTGGAAGATTTGATCATCATTGCAATAGATTGTGCTGGAACCTATAATCCCCCTACGTTCCTGGAAAAACAAGCTCAAGCATCATCGAATTTATGGATGGAATTATATAACGCTGCCCGTCAAACCCCCCAAGTGCTTAATCCAGAATTAAGAGCAGCCTGTCAGGTTTGTGAACAGCCGGTTTATGAGGCAGCTCCCATCCGTCTACGTTTATTAGAAAGTGATCTAGGGCAAAGCTTATTGCTCGAAATCACATCGGAAATTGCAGAAAAACTCGGTTGGCAGGCTAACGAAAGTCAAGGAATGTCTCCTGAAGTAGAAGCCCTGATAAACTCCCGCACTCAGGCTCGTGAACAAGCCTTTACCCAAATTCGAACCCGTTTAGAAGGAGAGGAAGGTATTCCCGGAGTATTTGCTGCCTGTGTACGCTGTCATAATTGCATGACGGTCTGCCCGATCTGTTATTGCAAGACCTGTGTATTCAAGAGCGCTATCTTTGATCATGAACCAATGAAATATGTCGAGTGGGCACAGCAAAAAGGCGCCTACCGCCTGCCCGCCGATACGATGTTGTTCCACTTAACCCGTTTAAACCACATGGCACTTTCTTGTGTGGGGTGCGGCATGTGTACCGATGCTTGTCCTTCGGAATTACCAGTTGGGATGGTCTTCCGCTCCATCGGTCAACGTTTACAGCAAACCTTTGAATATCTCCCAGGAAGAGATGTCAATGAACCTTTACCGCTGGTGACATTCAAAGCCGACGAATGGACTGATATAGGGGTATGAGGAAGTCTTGCTTCAATGAGGACTGGGATGAGTCTTACCCTTCGAAAACACGAACAGATCCGATTTGGGAATATAGGCATTATTTGATATTCTACCCATTGGATAACAAAACCGTTTGGAGGATTGTGTATGGCTGAACAAAATGATCAAATTCCAATCTATATTATGGGCAAACGCTATGATGTACCATCCAGCTTGACGATCATGAAAGCCATGGAGTATGCTGGATATACTTTGATTCGTGGGGTGGGCTGCCGAGGTGGTTTTTGTGGAGCCTGTTCCACCGTATATCGCATCCAGGATGACCCAAAACTGTACTTCGGTTTAGCCTGTCAGACCGTAGTAAAACCAAATATGTATCTTGGGCAAATTCCCTTCTTTCCCGCAAAACGCGCCACGTATGATATTACCGAACTTCAAGCCCAAGCCACTACCTTGTTTCAAATTTATCCCGAAATATTACGTTGTCTAGGCTGCGGCACCTGTACGAAAGCCTGCCCCCAGGAATTAAACGTCAAGAATTATATGGCAGCTGCAATGCGGGGTGACATTGCCATGGTAGCTAATCTATCTTTTGACTGTATCATGTGTGGTCTGTGTGCTGCTCGCTGCCCTGCCGAGGAACCGCAATATAACATTGCTATTCTAGCACGGCGTTTGTATGGTCGCTATCTAGCACCCCGCTCAGAGCATCTCCAGCAGCGCGTTGACGAAATTCAACAAGGGATGTTCGACCAAAAGCTGGCAGAGCTAAAGGCAACGGATGAACAATCTCTAATAGCACTCTACAAAGCCCGCCTAATCGAAGAATAAGGAGATTCAGATGACTTATACACCCGAATTACTTGAACAAATCAAGATCGTTGAATCTAGCCGTTCTCAGCGAATAGGACAATCCTTTCCAGCGATGTCCCTCGAAGAGCGCCAAGAATTACTCGAGGTTTTCCATCCCGATTACATCAAGGAAGGAATGCGCGAAATCCTTCTAGGCACGTATAAAGGGAAACGCATGCCCAATGAGTTAGCCGATGTACTGGAAGGACGCCCGCGCATAAGCGAACATTTTGATTTGAGTAACCCCGAATTTGAAACCGAGGTTCTTATAATAGGAGGCGGCGGTGCGGCAGCAAGTGCTGCTTTGTTAGCCCAGGAAAACGGCGCTAAAGTGACCATGGTAACCAAATTGCGCTTTGGGGATGCCAATACGATGATGGCACAGGGAGGCATTCAAGCTGCTGACCGTCCTAATGATTCACCCGCCACCCACTATCTGGATGTGCTGGGTGGTGGACACTTTGCTAATTTCCCTGATCTTGTCGAAGCGTTAGTTAAGGATGCCCCAATTGTAATTGCGTGGTTGGAAAGTTTAGGGGTGATGTTTGATAAGAATCCAGATGGAACAATGATGGAGGAACATGGCGGGGGGACCAGTATTAAACGGATGCACTCAGCCCGCGNNATGCGGGTATTGCGTGACGAAGTGCGCAACCGCCCCGACATCGAAGTGATTGAATTCAGTCCAGCTGTGGAGCTCGTTTTGGATGAGAATGGCTCTGTTGGCGGCGCAATCTTAATGAATTTGGAAACCGAACATTATTTCTATGTAAAAGCTAAAGTGGTAGTCTTGGCAACCGGTGGCAGCGGGCGTTTACACTATCAAGGCTTTCCCACTACTAACCATTATGGAGCAACCGGGGATGGAATTGTAATTGCCTATCGAGCTGGAGCTGAACTAGTCTTCCTCGACACCATGCAATATCATCCAACTGGGGCAGCTTACCCAGAGCAGATCCTCGGGCAGTTGGTCACAGAAAAAGTACGTAGTTTAGGTGCCCAACCGGTAAACGTTAAAGGTGAGTTATTCGTTTATCCTTTGGAACCCCGGGATGTCGAATCGGCTGCTTTTATTCGGGAATGTAAAGAGCGCAATCTAGGCGTCGTCACCCCGAATGGACAACCGGCTGTCTGGCTCGACACACCCATCATAAACATCGTCCATGGACCTGGTACGATCGAGAAAGCCTTACCAGCTATGGTGCGCCAATTCAAACGCTTCTATATAGATATGGTACATCAACCCATCTTAGTCTATCCCACTCTACACTACCAAAATGGCGGGGTGAAGATTGATGCAGATTGCCATACCAATATTCCCGGCTTACTGGTAGCAGGCGAGGCAAGCGGAGGGGTACAGGGACGTAATCGTTTGATGGGCAACAGCTTGTTAGATGTCTGTGTGTTCGGGCGGCGAGCTGGAGTTGCTGCAGCGGTATTGGCAAAGGAAAGGCAGCCCGGCAAACCTACGTTAGCTCATGTAGCTGACTGGAATCGAGCACTGGATGAGATCGGTGTAAATGGCGCAATCCACTCACCAATTCTCATTCCAAATTATGCCCGCAAAGAATAAAGCAGAAAATTTCAATGGCTAGGAGCACCATTAATCTAAATTCCCAGTAGCGATAGCTTTCTTCACCTCTCCAATTGCCTTAGTGATCTGGATTTCGCGCGGACACGCTTGAGTGCAATTGAAAATCGTATGACAGCGGAAGACTCCAAATTGACCGTTTAAAATACGAAGGCGCTCGCTGGAAGCACGATCACGGCTATCGAAAATGAAACGGTGAGCATTTACAATCGCAGCTGGACCGATATAATCACCATTCGCCCAAAAAGAAGGGCAGGATGTGGTGCAGGCAGCACATAAGATGCATTTGGTGGTGTCATCGAAGCGCTCGCGTTCTGCGGGGGATTGTAATCGTTCCCGCATTGGAGCCTGCTCATCATTCACTAAATAAGGCATGACCGACTTATAATGATCGAAAAAGGGCTCCATATCTACCACAAGATCTTTGATGATCGGTAATCCTAAAAGAGGTTCGACCACGATGGTATGGCTGTGTAAATCTTGCAGCAACGTTTTGCAGGCTAAACGGTTCATCCCGTTGATCCGCATTGCATCTGAGCCGCAAATACCATGAGCGCAGGATCTTCGAAAACTCAGACTGCCATCTTGATCTCCTTTTATTCTTTCCAGCAAATCTAATACCCAATCCGTTGGTTCTGCATCAACCTGGTAGGTTTGGTAATGCGGTCTTTGATCTTTTTCAGGATCGTAACGTAAGATTTTTACCGTCACCTTCATTGAATCTCTCCTTTAAGCAGGAAACCATTTTCATCCATCGTGATTAAGCAATTGCATGTTGAGGATTTTTCCAATTTGGGTTTGCAAAAATAGCCTCATCAATAAACTCTTTCTTTTGGTTGATATTTGGTTATGGTTACTGGTTTATATCCTAATCGAATTTTGCCATCTTCTGACCAGGCAAGGGAGTGTTTCAACCATTCCTGATCATCTCGATTGGGAAAATCCTCCCTTGAATGGGCTCCTCGACTTTCTGTTCGGGCAATAGCAGAGATCGTAACTACCTCAGCCAAATCGAGTAAATTGCCTAATTCCCAGGCATTCAATAATTCTGTATTGAAAACTTTCCCGCCATCTTGTATCTTGATCTGCAAAAATCGATCTTGTAACTCACGGATTTTAGTCAACGACGCGCTCATGCCCTCATTCGTTCTGAATATCCCCACATGATCCATCATGGTGGTTCGCATTTCTTCGGTTATCTTAGAGATTTTTTCGGTTCCATTTTTATTTTTTCGCAACCGATCAAGCTGTTCGATCGAAAAATCTGCCACATCATTTGGTAAAGTTTTAAATTGGCTCCCTAACGCGTATTTTGCCGCGTCTAAACCAGCATGTCTCCCAAAAACGATTAAATCCACCAGCGAATTTGTTCCCAAGCGGTTAGCGCCATGCACCGAGACGCACGCCACCTCCCCCGCCGCGTAGAGACCTGGCAAAATAGTGTTTTTCTCATCCATCACTACCTGACCCAAGAGGTTAGTCGGGATACCCCCCATAGCATAATGCGCAGTTGGCTGAACTGGCATGGGTTGTTCGACCGGATCCACTCCTAAATAAGTGCGGCAAAAATCAACGATATCGGGCAATCTAGCCAGAATATCATCCCCAGTTACCCGATAAGGTGACCCATCTGGCTGAGTTCTTCCATCTAATGCCGCATATTTATTGACTGTTTCAGGGCGTATATCCAGATAAAGGTAATCTTGACCATTGATGCCTCGACCCTCCCGTATCTCCGTATACATCGCTCGGCTAATGACATCTCTGGAGGCAAGGTCTTTAACATGGGGAGCATAATGTTCCATAAAACGTTCGCCTTTGCCATTCAACAGGATCCCCCCTTCCCCGCGTGCCCCTTCGGTAATTAATATCCCTAGTTTGTAAATACCAGTGGGGTGAAATTGAAAAAATTCCATATCTTCAATCGGCAACCCACGCCGCAAAGTGATGGCAACCCCATCACCAGTGGATGAATAGGCGTTGGATGTGATTTTCCAGATTCGCCCGTAACCGCCAGTAGCAATGATCACCGCATTAGCGTGAAAGATATGCATTTCCCCGGTTGCCAATTCAATTGCTACAACCCCTTGGGCAACCCCATTGATCAATATCAAGTCCAAAACCTGAAATTCATCAAAAAAATTAATTTTATTCTTAATGCATTGTTGATATAACGTTTGTAAAATCATGTGACCGGTTCGATCCGCCGCGTAGCAAGAACGCCGTACGGGCTTCCCGGTAAGGTTATTCGTATGACCTCCAAATGGGCGTTGGGCTATCCGTCCATCAGGTGTGCGCGAAAAAGGCAATCCCATATGTTCAAGCTCGTATACTGAGGTTACGGCTTCCTGACACATGAACTCGATCGCGTCTTGATCCCCTAGATAATCGCTACCCTTGACTGTATCAAAAGTGTGCCACTCTGGATGATCTTCTTCATAATTACCCAGCGCTGCTCCTACCCCACCTTGGGCTGTCCCGGTATGCGATCGCATGGGATAAAGTTTGCTGATTACAGCGGTTGATGCTGTCTTTGAAGCGTACAATGCCGCCATCAAACCAGCCCCGCCAGCCCCAACTACTACCACATCAAATTGATGAATTTTCATTCTGCCTTTACTCCCAGAGAGATCTACCCTTCTATTTCATGATGCCAAGATAACATAAACAGCAATAATCAGAAAGAACAACCACAGTAAGAAGACTGCTCCGCGCAAAATCGTTTGCCAAAGCGAATGACCGATAAAATCTTCTATAATAACCCGCAATCCATTAAAACCATGGGAAATTCCAAAAAAGACAATTAGCATCTCCATCACTTGCCAATAAGCATTCGACCAGCCTGGGGAAATATCGGGTATATTACTATTGACGACATGGTTGGGATTCGGAAAAAATGACCAGCGCAGTAGGGTATTCATATCTAATAAGTTACGGGCATTCATGATCAGTGCCGTTACGAAGCCAATTAATCCCAATCCAAGCATGCCAAGCCCCGAAATACGAGTGAATATCCACAGGGTATATTCAAAACTCATTGCTGGTTGTGGGACAGTTCGTGTTCGCATAAATCCTCTCCTTACCCCCCGTTTAGTATCTTAATTACCGTGATGAAAACCGAGAGTCCAAATATCGGAATAAAGATAATCCATTCCAACCAGGTAAGTTCGCGCTGGTATTCTAATAATTTTGGAAAGAAATCGAGGAGGATAATTCGCAAGCCATTAATCACATGAAAGATGACAAAGAAATACAGGAAAATCTGAAAATAAGGGGATTCATAAATGGTGTTAAGGGCGATACCCCAGGTACTACCCAACTGTTGGGTAAAAAATGAGGAGAGAATATGAGCCCCCACAAACAAGACCATTGCCAACCCGCTTATGCGATGAAGCATCCAGACCAACATGTTATCGCCCCCTCTATAACGCAAACCTGTCAGCCAGGCATTTTTGCTTACCGCCATTTTCACCTCCTTGGTTGGTTCAACAGCCATACTTTAATACCATCCATCAGAAAACTTGGAAGAAAATTCTGAGCACTTTTAAATAATGTGGGAACTATTTTACACAATTTCCACAAAATTAGGGGGATTAATCGTGATAGCAAGATGTCATATTATTTATTATGAACAATATCCGCTTGAGAATCATCCTCCTTCTTTGATAAAATATCATACGATTTTTTCGCTTTTGTGAGGAGGAAACCATGTCCAAATCGCCTAATCTGAATCGGCGAGAGTTTGTTACCCTCATTTCAACCACAATCGGAGCAGTTATGGTGGGAGTTGTGGGTATTCCTGCTATCGGATATATCCTTTCACCAGCCTTGAAAACTCAAACATCCGATGCCTGGATCCCGCTTGGTAAATTGGATAATTATCCTCGCAACAAACCCACCCCCTTTACTTTCACTCGGACAATCGCCAATGGCTGGGAAAAAACAG
>DHFN01000148.1 GCA_002402275.1 Anaerolineales bacterium UBA4823 | reverse complement strand
TGGGCTGTGGAGTGGCGGTTGGACGGGGAGTTCGGGATGGAATCGGAGTCCAGGTGGGCGGCAGAATTTGCATTGCCGTAGGAGTGGGGCTTGGAACTTGCATGACTTCGGGAAGGGAAGGTGGAGGAAAAGGATTCAAACCACTATGCGGATTAATCAATATGATTAAAAATCCGACTATCACACCGAAAGTAAGCAACAATAAGACAACTGTGCCACAATTCCAAAAATAAGTCAAAATTCTCAATGGCGATCGGCGTAACGGTGGCTTTTCTATTTTGTCGTCCATTCAAGCTCCTCCCTGCACGGGTCTACTGGGTCAAAATTTCAATTTTGCTGTCTTGGCGTTGTTTTGCAAGCCAATTTTGTAATGTCAATAGTTGCATTGCCTGATATACATCCGCTTCCAAAGCTCTATTTGGGTCGCGCTCGATCAGTTGCACAATATGAAACCCGGCTGGAGTCTGAACAACATCACTATAAGACCCCACAGACAAGGAAAATATTACATCTTCCAAATTCTTATCTAACAAAAAACCGCGTGGAAACCAACCCAAATCACCATAAGTCAATGGGTCATATTGCTCTGCTAGCTTAGTAAAATCGCTTCCGCTTTTTAATAAACCGAGCACTTGGGTTGCTTTATCGGCTTGATACAACAGGATTTGACGGGCATGCACCTGCTCTGCGGTTTTGGGTGTTTGAGCATAGATCCAATCGCGCATCCAGGCTGCAGCAATTTGGCGGGATAAGGCAGCTCTTAACCCTTCGTTAGTGTAGTCTAATTGTTTCATCCAGCTCTGCAATGCCTGTTCTCCTCCAATTTGGTCTTGTACTTGTTTGACTCGCTCATTCACCTGAGTTTCGTCCGGAACGAATCCTTCTTTTTGGGCTGCTTGGGCTAATAACAACTGATCAATCAAATCATTGATAACTTGTTCTTTTTGATTCGTTGCCAGTTCCGTGCCAAGTGCGGATTGATAGCGCTTTAGCTCTGCCTGAAACTCAGCGATGGTTATTCCTTCCCCATTTACGATAACCGCCATTGGCACCGTCGTCGGTGTAGGAACAGCCGGAGTGGCTGTCTCAGATAGAGGTGTGTTTGTAGCAGGAGGATTGACTGGTTTACTTTGGCAAGAAAAGAGAAAAACACTCCCCAAAATAGTCAAAACTATGAATTTCATTCTTAAGCGATTCATAAAAGGGATTATACCGTTAAACATAAAACGAACTTCAATCCAATCCCCAAAGCAAGGAAAACAACAGCCTCCTCGTGGTGTTGTTTCAGGTTGCCAGGAGGTTAAAATGGTGTTCGTAGCTAAACAGGGTAAAAGAGCATATGAGAATAACCGCTAAACCCAGGTGGAAAGTTCCATCTCCACCTGGCTTTCATTCCTAATGCAAGTAATTTTGAAGGGCATCGATTAACGATGTGATATTGGAACTAAACTTCCAAAATCGTTATTCCTCCTTTTTCAGCAATAGCACTGTGGCGCGGGTATTCTCTTCAAGAGCAATCAGCAAATAAATCCCTTCTCCGATGGCATATAAAGTGAGCGCCATCCCACCCCCATTAATGATCACACCAGCTCCGAGCAACAAACCAACAATGATTCCACCCCCATTACCCATGCCCCCATCGAATCCAAATTGACCCCCTAATTGCCCTAAAAGAGAGCCACCAAAAATACTGGTGGCACACAAAGTGATCGCAGCCAAAACCGCCAACACTCCTACAATGATGCCAAATATCTTATAAATCGTGCCAATAATTCGCAATGCAGAATATTTCTTTTCCATAGTTTCCTCCGTATAAAAAATAATTTGGTGAAAATATATAACTTCTCCGCTTCTGCAATTAACCGAAGCGGTTTCGCCTCAGTGATTCATTCTATGAATATTGTATTCTAAATTTTAAAAAAACAACCTTCTTTCAACTCAAAACATGTATAATCAGAGAAAATCCAAGTATCTTGTGAAACCATGCGGCAGATCTTACGAAGCCTTCTCAATTTACTCTTTCATCTTTTCTCCCGAATCGAAGTCAGTGGTTTGGAAAACATCCCCGCTCAGGGGGGGTGCATCCTTGCCGTGAATCACCTCAGCCGTTTGGATCCACCTCTGGTCTTCATTTTTGTTAATCGCCAAGATCTAAACGTGCTCGTGGCAGATAAATATAAGAAATACCCTGTCATCCGGGAAGCAATCTATATCTTGCACGGGATCTGGATCAACCGGGAAGAAGCTGATTTTCGGGCTTTGAAAGCTGCTCGAGATTATCTGGCAAAGGGGGGAATATTGGGTATCGCACCCGAAGGTACCCGCAGTAAGACCGGTGGATTGCAAGCTGCTAAACCAGGGGTAGCCTACCTGGCGGATAAAGCCCAAGTGCCAGTGATGCCAGTGGCAATATATGGTACCGAAGGTGCAATGGTTAAAATGTTGCTGCTTCAGCGTCCCAAGCTCACCATAAAATTTGGCAAGCCTATCTATTTTCCCCCCGTTGCGCGCCAGGAGCGCGATCAATTCTATCAAGAAAATACCGACGAGATCATGTGCCAGATCGCCGCAATGCTCCCAGAACGATACCGCGGCGTATACCGGGATCATCCACGCTTACAAGAAATCATGCTGAGGTAGTAGACAGGAAAATTATTTCAAAAGAAGATCGCCACCCCGAGCAAAGCAAGATTTTTTCTATTTTGATACAGATTGCTTGCTTCACTACTCATAACATAATTACGCTGGGAGAAGGCGGAAGCCAAATTACAACAAGAACCTCACGTTACAAA
>DHFN01000149.1 GCA_002402275.1 Anaerolineales bacterium UBA4823 | reverse complement strand
GGACTGCCTGCTCCTCATCTGTTGAGGGGTATTCATCGCTCAGTAGCATCGAGTAAGCGTAGACGCGGGTGCTAAATCTAGTTAAAGCCAGGTTCCAGTCAAACCACCACCTGGGGTACTTTTTTCGAAACAGGATCATTAGTACAGTTGGTAAGACCACAAGCCCTCCTGTGGCAGCTTGAAAGCTTTGACCATCATTTCCCCGGGTGAAAGCAGCACCGGCAATCAGACATAAGATGATGGCAATTGGAATTACCATAAAAGGCCTGAAGAAAGTAGTTAACCTGTTTAATTTCCGATCCGGATAATCAATGGTCAGTTCCATCGGGTAAGTGGTTGACGCTGTTACCATTTTAATACCCCCTATTCAATTTTAATAAATTCATCAAACTCGTTTATTTTTCGAAAAGTTTTCTCTTTAATTATAAATAGTAGCAATCCACCACATATTTGGTTCACCTCCTTGTCTTTGGTATTCGCCATCATATATCCGTATTCCAATGAATTCGGCCCCTGATTCCAAAGTTACTTAGACCATCTGTTCCAAAGTAAAAACGACCATTTGCCACGAGCAAGCGACGCCCATATTCTCTATTTAACACACTGGCCGTTCTGAGGCAAGCAAAATTTTTATCCGGTGATTAGCTTTCCTGCCTGTATAAAATATACTTTGGCAAATTCTTGCTTGACGCCTTTTTTTTCACTAATGTATAATGCTACTAATATTACCATATAAGAATAGTTTAAAGAATATGTTGGGGGCAAAAACGGGGGCTTGCACTTAACAAGGGAGAACAAGGGGTGCGCAGTCCAAATGGACTTTGACCCGGTTTATACAGATTGTATAAACATTGTTGGGCCACAAATAGGGAGGGAGAGATGACGCAGCACTACATAGAGATTCATAAAAAGATACGTCAAAACCGGCCCCCCGCATTCGCCGACTTCATGGATTTAGTATACCTTCGGATGTCGGAGGCTGACAGGGAGTTGCTGCCAGGCGAGACAAGCAAATATGTTAACTCTGTGGTTGCCTTCGCTTTGAGGTATTTGTCTGAGTTCGGTGAGGCCATCGCGGAGATGGTTGCCGGAGTCTATGCCCAGAGTCCCGGTGGCGAACGTTTCATCCTTGATCCAACCCGTCTTAATGAGATCAGTGAGTCAATCCTATTCCTCGACACTGACGGACATCTCGTAACTGTGAGGAATCCGGAACTTGTGAGAGAAAGAGAGACCCGAGATGATCTTGGCACTTTGGTGATGAAGCGCTATCAGTCCTACGAGGTGCTGACAGGTTTGCTATCAGGACGACGGTTTGACTCATACTCACGCCCGCTCCCCTCAGAACCAGTCTACCAACCAGGTGTTATCTTAGGGGCCACAGCCGCCGCTCTACCCCTGACTGGCGGCGTGAGTACACCGACGCTTCCAGAAAGCCGGAGCGACCTGCGAGTCTTTCTCTGCTATGCCTCCGAAGACAGGGAGACGGTGCGGTCGCTGTATAGTAAACTACAACAGTCGGGCTTCCACCCTTGGCTGGATAAAGAAGACCTTTTACCCGGTCAAGACTGGGACCTGAAGATCACCAGGGCGGTGCGGGCAGCACATGTTGTTCTTGTTTGTCTCTCGCAGCATTCTGAGAAGCGAGGATACGTCCAAAAGGAGATCAAGCGAGCATTGGACGTTGCGGATGAACAGCCCGAGGGAAGTATTTTTCTTATTCCAGTGAGGCTCGTAGATTGCCATGTTCCAGAGAGACTGAACCAATGGCAATGGGTGGATATATTTAAAGAGGATGGCTACGCAAAACTTGAAGTCGCCCTGAGGGTCGCAGCAAAAGGCGTATCAATATAACTAGTTTGCCGTCATTAGCCTAACCATGGCTTGCAGCGGATAGTGGCAAAAGACGGCCACTCCCGCTGAAGCCTGTGTTAGGCGGCCCATTGCAATATAATATAGTCTATACTCAAAGCGCATCGATTATCAAAGGGTCTGTGAAATGAAACCTCGAGCATTAGGTGTGTTAATGTTAGTGAATGCAATCAGTACCACTATTTGGGTGGTCATCGTTGTTGTGAGCGAAGCGACTGCTATTCCAGTGGTTACTCTCGCAGAGAAGATTGGGGCGTTGGGGAATCTGAATTTTGTGTTCTACTTCAACTACATCAATGCCGCGTTGATTACGCTTTTCGATGTCGCCCTCTTCGCGGGGGTGTATTTATACTGCCGTGATGATGAACCTTTTTGGGCAACGATTGCCGTTGCCTTTGTTCCTATTTATGGCTTGGGCAACTTGCTGGCGTACCTCTCTCAGGTTTTTATGGTGCCCCATTTGCTCACGTTGTATCGGGCTCCCGAAACAGTATCAATCGCCACGGTTTTGCTTGGCTTGACGCTCCATACATGGTCAGGGTCGGCGGTTGNNGAATTTATCAATGGACTGTCTTATGCAATTCTGGGTATCCCGTCCATCATCTTTTCTGCCATCATGTTCTACAAGACAAAAGCGCTTCGTGCTGGGAGTGTGTTGCTTGCCCATAGCGGTCTCTTATCCATAATTGCCCTCATCGGCGCTGGTCTACAGAATCCCATCCTGACAAAGATGTCTCTTGTCAGTGGGTTTATATTCCTCATTGCACTCATTCTGATAGGATTATTTCTCGTTCGACAGCCGGTGAAGCAAGCTAAGTAAGAGCAATTCTTAGATAATAAAGAGCAGGCCGCCTAACAACCGCATCAATTTGACTGGCGGCCCCAGCCGCCGAGTCTGTAGGTCAAAGGTTATTTTGGACGCCAGCGGGTTATGCGTACCGTTGGGTGGTTCAAGAAAGGAGTGCATTATAAGGGGGGTCAGGTCTTGAAATATCA
>DHFN01000141.1 GCA_002402275.1 Anaerolineales bacterium UBA4823 | reverse complement strand
TCAATGCTGCATCCAATGCCTGGCGCAAAGAGCGAACTTCGAAAACTTGGATATCTTTTGGATATGTTTCAGCTCTTCCTATGTGATGCGGGACGATGGCACTGGTAAAGCCTAATGCAGCTGCTTCCCGCAATCGCTCGACTAAACGACTCACCATGCGCAGCTCACCTGATAATCCAACTTCCCCGATCAGAACCTGATCAGCATGCAAAGGACGGTTGCGATAGGAGGAGGCAATTGCTGCTGCAATCGCCAGATCCGCAGCCGGTTCATCAATGGTTAAACCGCCCACTACATTCACAAATATGTCCTGTTCACCTAAATGGAGCCCCAATCGGCGAGTTAGCACAGCCGCGATCAATAGCAGACGGTTATAATCCACCCCATTTGCGGTGCGGCGCGGGTTGCCAAACGGCGTCGGGCTGGTAAGTCCTTGAATCTCGACTAATAAGGGACGCGTGCCTTCCATCGTTACTGCGATAGCTGATCCGGGTGCATTCACCATCCTTTCAGCGAGAAAGGCGGCTGAAGGATTGGGCACCTCAACCATTCCTCGCTCTGCCATCTCGAATACTCCTACCTCTGAGGTAGCCCCAAACCGATTCTTGACCGAACGCAGCAACCGGTAAGATTGAAAGCGGTCGCCTTCTAGGTAAAGCACTGTGTCTACGATATGTTCCAAAACACGTGGTCCTGCAATCGCTCCATCTTTAGTGACATGTCCAATTAAAAACACCGCGATACCGCTAGATTTCGCCAGCTCACGTAATTTAGAAGCTGTCTCACGAACCTGTGAGACCGAACCGGCAGAGGATTCCATTTCTGGCAGATAGGTGGTTTGAATCGAATCGACAATCAGCAAACGGGGGGAGAGCGCATTGACATGATCTAGTATGATCGGCAGGCTGGTTTCTGTCACTAAATATAACTCTTCAGGGATTTGTTCTGAATCAGCGTTTTTTTGCTCTTCCCCCAATAAGCGGTGAGCACGCATGCGGATCTGGCGCTCGGATTCTTCTCCAGAGACATACAGCACCACACCCTGATGAGCCATTTCCAAGGCAACTTGTAACAAGAGTGTGCTTTTTCCAATGCCGGGGTCACCCCCGATCAAGGTCACCGAACCAGGCACCAGCCCACCTCCCAATACTCGGGCAAACTCACTCATCCCCATCGGTAATCGTTCTTCGCTTTCCCCCTCCATATCCTTCAAACGCTGCGGAACAGAGCGCCCTGTATCCAAGAGAGTCGAGTGCTTATTGTCATTGGGGGGCGGAGCGACAATTTCCTCCACAAAGCTGTTCCAGGCACCACATTGCGGGCAGCGTCCTAGTTCGCGGGCGGAGAACTTTCCGCACTGTTGACAGACAAATTGGGTATGGGTTTTGCTCATAAGGACATTATAACGCTGGGTGCTGGATTTTCGAAATTGTCCTAAAAGAAGGTCGTCACCTCCGAGCGAAGCGATTTCTAGAGGCGACTCGTCATTAGTTATTTTTTATTGTATTGTGATTAAATCTATTGCTCAATGACGTGATAGAAAGCAATGATGGGGCGTTCTTACGGGATTGATTCAGCGGGCAAGGGGTACTATGAGGCGGAAACAGGCATACAACAATGATTAGTGTTCTTTTTAAACCATTTCACATTGAATATATAAATATTGGAGAGATCAACTATTTTCCCAAAGCATAGGGTTGCTAGGATTCGTGTATTCGTGGTCCTAATTCGGGGATGGTTATTCACTCGGATCCGACGATCTCCCCAACATTTCATGCTATAACTGCTCTCTAGAAAGGGGAACAGAAACGTATCCCCTGATCATTAAAGGGTTGGGGTGGTTAGCTTAAACTGTGTCTCGCAAAGATGGGCATACAATCCACCTAAATGGAGAAGTTCATCATGACAACCTTGCTCAACGATTTGCCCTCGATCAAACACCAGAATCTGATCAGCTGCCAGGATGGTACTCAGACGATGGGCAATTACGATTGAAGTACGCCCCTGCAGGACATGCTTGAGGGCTTCCTGGATCAAGGCTTCTGACTCACTGTCGAGATGACTGGTGGCTTCATCGAGCACTAGGATACGCGGGTCTTTCAAAATCACCCGAGCTAAAGCGATCCGTTGTTTCTCCCCACCACTCAAACGATAGCCACGTTCACCTACAATCGTATCGTAACGATGAGGTAGTCCCATAATAAAGTCATGGATGTTGGCTGCCTGGGCTGCTTGTTCAAGTTCGCCCTGGGTGGCATTTGGGCGTGCATACAGTAAGTTGGTCCGGATACTATCATGAAAAAGAGTTACTTCCTGTGTCACCATGCCCACAATTTGGGCCAGTGAATCGAGGCGAAGCTGGCGCAAATCCATTCCATCCAGTAATATTCGCCCCTTAGTCGGATCATAAAGGCGCGGGATCAAATAAGTAAGGGTGGTCTTTCCTGCCCCAGATGGACCTACTAGAGCGATCAATTGGCCAGGCTCGCAACGAAAAGAAATATGCTCCAGTGCCACTGCCCGAGCCTGACTTCTTCCCTCGCTGTAAATTGGCTCAGGTGTCTCATCTTGAGGTTTCTCTTCCGTACCTCCTTCTTTTTCCAAAGATAGCACAGCTGCTACGTTTTCCATGCTACCATAGCGCTTCACCCGACTAAGAGCTGTTCCACCCTCAGCTTCATAAGAGAAAGAAACATCTTCAAACACCAATTCCCCGCGCACATCTACCAAGGTTTGAGCTTGAGGAGGTTCGGGAATGTCTTCTGGCAAATCCAGAACCTCGAACACCCGTTCAAAACTCACTAAAGAAGTGCTAAATTCGACCGGCGCACTAGATAATCCTTGCAAAGCACTGTATAGAAGAACTAAATAAGAACCAAAAGCAACTATTGTTCCAATCGTAAAAGTGCCCTGAATTACGAACCAGCCACCCAACCCATACACCAAAGCTGTTCCAACTGCTCCCACCAATCCGATCAACATCATGAATACTGAACTTATAGCGGCGCGTTGCACCCCCATTTGCTGTACGTTCGCTGCCCTTTCCCGAAATCGCTGTACTTCCTCACGGCGCCTGCCAAAGAGCTTCACCAATAATGCTCCACCGATATTCAGCGTCTCATTCATGTGAGCATTCATTTGGGCGTTCATCTCCATTTGCCGGCGGGCAATCTCACGCAAAAGGCTGCCTAATTTGCGAGCAGTCAAGATAAATAATGGCAAGATCAAAACACTCACCAGAGTTAATCGCCAATCCAAACTCACCATTACCGCCAGGAGAGCCACAGCTTGAACTAGGTTTGTGATCATATTGACGATCGTATTGCTAATAGCGTTTTGCGCTCCAATCACATCGTTGTTCAAACGACTCATCAATTCACCCACCTTGGTGTGAGTGAAAAAGTGCAATGACATGCGTTGTAAACGCTCGAACAATGCCACCCGCAAATCAAAAATCACCCCCTCGCCCACGCTGGCATTTAGCCAACGTTGCAAAACACTCAACGCTCCGCTAAGCAAAGGGATGACCAATAACGCCATGGAATAATAAACGAGCCCCCGAATATCCTTGTTCGGCAGAACTTTATCAATCAGTTGGCGAAAGATCAAAGGAGAAACCAAGTTCAGCCCACTATTGAGCAAGATCAACGCTAACATCCCAATGATGGGTTTGCGATAGGGGGTGGCATAGCTTAAAACCCGCCGCAGAAGTGTCTTGGTCACCTGCGGCGGTTTTTCATNNATAGGAAGACCAGCCAGGTCCGTGAAGCATAAGGACCTAGGCTGTTGCTACTTCTTCGGGTGGGCTGGTTTGTTGTTCATCGGCTCGCATCAGTTTGATTTCACCCTCCACAACATCCACAACCACAGCATCCCCGTCTTCAAATTGACCAGCGAGAAGCGCGTCGGAGAGCACATCTTCTACTTTTTGCTGGATCACCCGCCGCAAGGGACGAGCGCCCATATCGGGATCATAGCCCAACTCCGCTAAACGCTCTTGAGCATCGGCAGTAGCAGTCAAGGTAATTGAGTGGTCGGCTAACCTGCCGGCAACCTTTCGTAATTCAATATCCACGATTTTCTTGATATCTTCTTTACTTAACGCCCTAAAGACAATCACCGTGTCCACCCGGTTTATAAATTCCGGGCGAAAGACGCGGTGTAAAGCATCCATGAGTTTTTTCCGCATCTCATCATAAGCTAGTTTTTCTTCCAGGTCTTC
>DHFN01000192.1:4030-11818 GCA_002402275.1 Anaerolineales bacterium UBA4823 | reverse complement strand
CGGTCTTGACTGCCTGGAGGGATAACCTTATTATAGAATGTTATTTCATCTTCGAATGCCGCCTTCCGGCGGTATAGCCGAATCTCGACATGACAACTCTGCTTCTGGAGTCAGCAAGCTTGCTTGCGGATCCCAGAAGCAAGCTGGGTCACGCCAGATTTGGAGTCAATGCCTTTACTGGTTATGAGGTAATTATTAATAAAAAGAGAGACTGCCATACTCTCTAACCCATGGCAGTCTCTTCTGAGGTTTGTGAATAATCTACGGGGATACTTGATCTGATTCCTTGATTCTAATGGTCAATTCCTCTTTGGGATGAAAAACTAATTTCTCTCCCGTTTCATCTACATCAACCAGGATATTCGCGCCTTCATTAAATTCGCCTGCCAATAAACTAACAGACAACGGGCTCTCCACATATTTCTGCAATGCCCTCTTCAAAGGTCGCGCTCCAAAGGTTTGATCATAGCCTTTATCAGCCAGCCAATTTCGAGCTGCCTCAGTTAATTCAACCATAATCCCATGTTCTGCTAATCTCTCCCGAATTTCTTTCATTTGAAGCTCGACGATTTCGCGCATTTGCTCCAACGAAAGGGGTGAGAACATGATAATTTCATCAATACGGTTCAGGAATTCCGGTCGAAAAGTGCTCTTGAGGGCTTTTTCAATTTTTTCATGTTCCTGTTGCTCATCACTGCTATCCGATTTTTGCAAGAACCCTAGACTACCCGATTTCCGGACAAATTCGGTTCCCAGGTTACTGGTCATGATCAAAACTGTATTACGGAAATCCACAACATTGCCTTGACCATCCGTTAATCGTCCATCATCTAAAATTTGTAACAATGCATTCCATACTTCTGGGTGAGCTTTTTCAATCTCATCGAAAAGGATCACTCGATATGGGCGGCGTCTAACTGCTTCCGTTAATTGTCCACCTTCTTCATATCCAATATAACCCGGCGGAGCACCAAATAAACGAGAAACCGTATGTTGTTCTCGGTATTCACTCATATCGATCCGCACTAATGCATCCTCGTTATCAAACAGGAATTCAGCTAAAGCTTTGGCTAGTTCCGTCTTGCCCACCCCGGATGGACCTATGAAAATGAAAGAACCAATCGGGCGATGAGGATCTTTCAATCCAGAACGCGCCCGTCGGATGGCATCTGAAATCGCATGGATCGCCTCATCCTGCCCTTTGATCCGTTCATGCAAACGTTCTTCCATGTTGAGTAACTTTGCAGCTTCGGTCTCCATCATTTGAGAAACTGGGATGCCAGTCCATTGTGCCACAACCTCTGCGATATCATGGACATCTACCACTTCATCTAACTGATGTTCTGCTTCCCATTGATCTCTCTGTTGGTTAAAATCACTTTCTATTCTCAAACGTTCCGCCTTCTTCTGAGCAGCCCTTTCGTAATCGCGTTCAATTCCAGCTTGTTCTTCTTCAGCTGTAAGGTGGTCAATTTCACTTTTAAGCGATTTCAACTCCGGAGGCAGAGAGTACAAAGCTACCCGTAATTTAGCAGCTGCCTCATCCATTAAATCAATGGCTTTATCTGGCAAATGTCGGTCAGTAACGTAACGGGAGGAAAGACGAGCAGCAGCCACTAGTGCATCATCCGAAAAGTGAACCTTGTGATGCGCTTCATAGCGATCCCGTAATCCCCGCAGCATCTGAATGGAATCCTCGACATTGGGCTCTTCTACATAGACTGGGGCAAAACGGCGTTCCAAAGCAGCATCTTTTTCGATGTGTTTATGATACTCATCCAGCGTAGTTGCGCCAATGCATTGTAACTCTCCGCGGGCTAAGGCTGGCTTCAACATGTTGGAAGCATCCATGGCTCCTTGGGCAGCACCCGCCCCGACAACCGTATGGAGCTCATCAATGAACATGATAATTTCACCTTGAGCCCGTTGGGTCTCCTCAATGACTGCTTTTAGCCGTTCTTCAAATTCGCCGCGAAATCTGGAACCCGCAATCATCCCGCCCAGATCTAGTGCCAAAACTCGCTTTCCCATCAAAATTTCTGGAACATCATTGGTTGCAATCTTTTGGGCTAGTCCTTCCACAATGGCGGTTTTACCCACTCCCGCCTCTCCTATGAGAACAGGATTATTTTTAGTTCGCCGTGAGAGGATCTGAATCACTCTCAAAATTTCTGCGTCCCGTCCAATCACCGGGTCGAGTTTTCCTTCCCGGGCAGCTTGAGTCAAATCCCGTGAGTATTTTTCTAAAGTGCGGTAGCGTGACTCTGCTTGGGGGTCAGTCACTCGCTGACCGCCCCGGATTTGCTGAATCGCTTCATAAACCCGGTCTTTTGTGACCCCAGCACCTTCTAATAAACGAGCTGCAGGGGTATTCCGTTCACTGAGGATAGCCAAAAAAATATGTTCTGTAGAAATATAATCATCATGTAAGCGATTTGCTTCTTCATTGGCTAAATCAATAATACGCTTAACCCTGGGGGTGATAAATATCTGACCTGCTCCGCCGCCAAAAATATTGGCTTTCGGGCTGGTTCGCAGAATATAATCAAGCCTTTCAATTAAAAGGTTTGAATCAATTTTCAGGGTATCTAAAATTTGGGGAACAACCCCTTGAGGTTGTTCAATCAACGCTAAGAGGATGTGCTCAGTATCTATCTGATTGTGTCCATAACGTTGGATAATCTCAGCGGCGCGTTGCGCAGCTTCCTGAGCACGCTCCGTAAAACGATCAAATCTCATCATAGTAAATTATCCTTCCTTAACTTTACCTATTACCATCCGTTATTTTAGAAACGAAACCGGTTTCTTAATGAGGATATTCCATTTTCCATCAGTTTTCATTATAACATTTGTTCTGTTAAAGTATTTCACAAAGGTATTAATCTTATGTAAGAAATCCATCATAATTTCATACAAAGGATGTCCGATTAAACCAATTTCCAATCCATCATTCATCCTTTTCCGGATCCTCTTCATTATTCCCCATATATACCTCCCGCTCCCGGCTCCCATTCATAGCTGGTCCAACCACCCCCATGTCCTCTAATTCGTCCATCAATCGTGCTGCCCGAGGATAACCAATATGGAGTCTTCGCTGCAATAAAGAGGCACTGGCTCGTTGAGTTTTTTGGACAACCCGAATAGCTTCTTCGATTAATGCATCGTGGTCTTCCATCATCGAATTCTCTTTAAGAAATTCTTCCCACGGCGGTAGTTCAGTCGTAGTATGCTGGTGAATAGCCTGCCAAAACGTGATCACTCGCTCAATTTCTTGATCGCTGACCATCACCCCTTGGCATCTTAATGGCGCGCTGGCTTCAGGAGGCAAAAAGAGCATATCTCCATGTCCTAACAAGGCTTCTGCACCAGTGGTGTCTAAAATTACTCGCGAATCGATTGAAGATGCAACAGCAAAGGCTATCCGGGCTGGAAAATTTGCCTTAATTAATCCCGTCACCACATCCGTACTCGGGCGTTGTGTTGCTACGATCAGGTGAATTCCAGTTGCTCGGGCGAGTTGCGCTAGGCGGATCAATGCCGGTTCAGTTTGTTCTGGTGCCGACATCATCAAATCTGCTAATTCATCAATAATAATGACGATGTGGGGGAGAGGAGCAATATCCTTGCGGCGCTGAGCTTTTTTATTATAGGTTTCCAAATTACGGGAATGAGTTGCTTCAAGAATCCGATAACGCTGATCCATCTCAGCAACCGCCCATTGTAAAACGCCCATTATCCGATCCAGTTTCGTCTCCACTTTCCCCAATAAATGGGGCAAGCCATTAAATCGGATTAATTCCACCATCTTTGGATCAATCATCGCCAGGCGTAATTCATCAGGTGTATTATTCATCACCAGACAGGTAGTTAATGCTGCAATACAAACCGATTTCCCTGAGCCGGTCGTCCCTGCTATGAGTAAATGAGGCATTTTTGAAAGGTCGCCAATGACTGGATTTCCAGAAACATCCCTGCCTAATGCAATTGCCAATGGAGAAGCGACTTTATAAAATGCCTCGTGTTCCAAAATTGGCCGTAGCCGCACGATGGAGGTGCGCGAGTTCGGAACTTCAATTCCAATATAAGGTTTTCCCGGCACAGGCGCTTCAATCCGTAATCTCTCAGCCGATAAAGCCAGTGCCAGATCCCGATTCAAGGCTGCAATTTGGGAAACTCGCACTTTTTGGCGAGCTGCATCCCCTTCTGAGAGATTCTTTTCGAGGAAACCTGGTTCTACAGCATATTGGGTAACAGTAGGTCCCACCCGATATCCAACCACTTTAGCTGGAATTCCAAATTCAGCTAAGGTTTTTTCAATCAATCCAGCTGTTATATTGATCGTTCGCTCGTCTGGTTTAAAAGCTGCTTCCTGTATCAGAATATCTAACCCAGGCAAACGTTCATCACGTGGCGGAACCATAGCCGGGGAATTTGGAATCGGTTCAGGTGTACGGAATCTTTTGCGGAACTCACGGGGTATTTCATCCAAGTGCTTTTTTGGAGAATTTTTTACTGGGAAAGATTCTGGAATAGGTTGGATTGGCGCTGTGTCTAGAGAAGGTTCAGTACCATTTGTTAATGGGATGGATTCTTCTTGTAACAGTTGCCAGAGCTTTTTTATCCATCCCATCGCTGAAGCCCCAAAAAATGCCCCTCCGACTAACAGTAAAAATCCTAACAAAATCCTTCCCACTACTCCTAAAGGCAAAAACGAACCACCCACAATTCTTGCTAATCCCCAGCCAATGCGGCCGCCGTCTAAACCCGCTTCTGCCCGTTGCAATGTTGCTCCCCCTAATACGCTCAGAAAAGCCAGAGATAGGAGAACAGCAGCAATCAGCGAAAGAATTCTTCCCCATTTCTCTTTTTGAATGGCTGATTTCCTTCTCAGGCGTTGTACACCTGCCCACCCCAATAGCACAGCTACCCCCACACTTCCCCATCCAAACCATAAACGGAGAACATTCACCCACCAGCGCAAAATACCTTGCGTAAACTGAGGGATAGTTATTCCAAATAAGGTCATCAATCCCAAAGCCACGAGTAATATGCCAGCAATATCATTACCATACCGTTGAAAACGAGAGAAAAATCGAATAAGGGAGGATTGGTCTTCAACTGGTTGGGTCACATGACTGATTTTTAAATCTGCTTGGGACTTTGTCTTTGTCATTAAGGATTAATTCCATTCATGTTTTGTTACTATTGTAATCGTAAGAAGCGATAAACAACCCAACCAAAATCAATCCTATTCCCATTAACTTAAATCCACTGGGAACCTCTTTAAGAATAAAATACGCCAATATCGCGGTGCCGATCGGTTCACCTAAAAAAGTAAGCGACACAAAAGCAGTCGGCAAATATCGTAAAGCCCAATTGAAAGAGGTATGCCCGATTAATTGGGGAACAATTGCTAAAGCCAAGAACCAACCATAAGCAGGTGCAGGATATCCAAAAAAAGACTCCCCTCTAATGGTAGCCCAAATCAACAAGACTAAGGCGCCCATGCTGTAAACAAGGAAAGCATAACTTGCTAAAGATAGGTGTTGTCTTAAAGACCTTCCTACCAAAAGATATCCAGCTGCCATGACCGAGCCGAATAATGCTAAACCATCCCCTAAGATTGCTTTACCTGCAAAAAAGGTTGGTAAAGAAGGACAAGAAATAGTTAAATGGTGCCACGTACACTGGTCACTCAATCCGACAACAATCCCTCCGAACAAGGTCAATATTCCCCCTACAATAATAGGGGTGCCAATTTTCTCTTTCAAGGTAAACGGGTTAATTAATGCCACCCAAAGCGGAGTGGTAGAAACTAATATTACCGAGCTTGCAACGGTAGTGTATTGAAGCGAAGAAACCCAGGACGCAAAATGGAAAGCTAGGAAAACCCCGGAGAGGAATGCTAACCCCCGTTCTTTCCACTCCAGCTGGATAATTTCTTTTTTTCGGAAAATGACAATGAATGGGAATAAGAACACAGCCGCCAGGATCAAGCGGTAGGCTGCTACCGTAATAGGCGGAGTATAGACCAACGCCTTGCGCACAAATATCGAACCATTGGAAACCGCTAGTATACCAATGCCCAATACGATTAGAGGGGAAATAGATGGACGATCAGCCAATTCGCTTAATTAGGATGAATGTGCCAGATCACTTTGCCAAAGATTTGTTTCGCTTCAATGGGCCCAATTTTTTGACTATTCAAGCTATGGGGAGATTCACCAGCCACCCAGAATAATTTATTTTCCCAGTCAATTTGCTTGATAGTTTTGATTAATACCCCGTAGATAGGGTGACGGAAAATGATGCGATCTCCTAAATTGAAACGTTTCAAGAAGGGGATATGATAGATAACCACGAAATCCCCTTCTTGGATTTCAGGTGACATGCTATTGCCGTTGATCCGCCAAATTTTCAACATCACAAAATTGGATAGACTAACTCCAATGCGGGGGCATAGGGCGCTTTGGCGCGTTTAGTTTGAATCCCCTTAGTCTCCCAGAAAATTTGGGCAAATTCGTTGATTGCCTCAACAAATTGTTCGGCGATTTTACGGTCGGTGGTTTGACGGGCTTTGGAACCAAGTTCCATAATCTTATGGACTAATTCATTGGTTTGGGGGAACTTTTCGAGATGTTGGGCTTTAAAGTAATCTCCCCAGATAACCCTGATCTCATGTTTAGCTTTCTCAGCATGCTCTTCTTTTACGGTTATATAACGGCTTAGGCTGTTATGATAATCGGATTTTGAGAGAGGTTCTTTGCCTTCTATATCTTTGATTAAATCCACCATCCGTACCACCGTTAATGCAGCGATTTGAGCGGTGATGGGATCATATATTCCACAGGGAACATCACAATGAGCTTGAGCACGTGGAAAATGAACCATATTGTCTAATTGCGCCAATACTTGATAAAACATATAAACCTCCTTTTGCTTAAATTGGAACTTGATCGAATCTTCAACGGGATATTCATCCCGCCTGTATATATTATTCATCATACTTTCGAAAGGTTTTCGTGTCAAGAAATAATATCCAACTAACGGTAAATTACCGATCTTCGTTGTCAATACACTCAATGTTATAGTAAACTATTCTCAATGAGATAACTGTAAAAAAATCAATAAACACTCAATCACCCATGTAAAATTTTTGATTTCAATCCTCTTGGAAATTTGACTGCCTGGTGTTTACTGAACTGATTATTAGTGATCCATCAACCCCTAACCCAATCAAGGAGATCGAAAATGACTGAATCAAATATCATCACAGAGATCAAAGCTGAATTACTGAATTACAACGGTCAATGGGCTGAGAAAAAAGGGCTCTGGAATTTTACTGCAACCATAGCGGAGAGGAAAGCTTTTCTTTCGAAAAAGAAACTAACCTACTCTTCCAAAATACGGTTCAATGATGAAACCAAAACGGTCCATTTTTCGGAAATGTTAACCGAATCAGGCTCTGGATTATCCAGTGGCGGCCTGGATGATATGTCCACAGGATTTGGAGTTAAGACGGAAAGCTACAACACTTTTAAGGGCGGGCGTGAGGGAACCATTGAGGAACAATCCAAATTATTTGGCAAAGATTATACCTATTCCTTCAATTATCAGGAGATCCGTACCAAAATAGCCGCTATTGCTGAAAAATACGGCTACCATTTTGCCTATCAAATTTTGCCACTCAAATAATAACCAATAAATCATTAATTTCTAATAAAATACTTATCATTTCGCCTTGATTTTCAAAATAAATTGTAGTATTATTATCTTAATTATCATATT
>DHFN01000192.1:0-4002 GCA_002402275.1 Anaerolineales bacterium UBA4823 | reverse complement strand
TATGCTTTCAATGCACTAGAACCAGTAATTGATGCTCGTACGATGGAACTTCACCACGATAAACATCATGCGAGCTATGTCTCCAATCTCAACAAAGCCCTCGAAAATGCACCTGAATTTTTCGAACGCGATATCAACGATATTTTGCGGAATATTACACAAGTCCCTGAAAATATTCGTACAGCAGTCCGGAACCAGGGAGGCGGTCATGCAAACCATACTCTCTTTTGGCAATTACTAACCCCTGGTGGAGCCAAGTCACCCTCCGGTAAATTATTGAACGAAATCAATTTAACGTTCGGTTCCTTTGATTCCTTTGTCGAAAAATTAAGTAATTTAACCGTTGCTCAATTTGGTTCAGGTTGGGGTTGGTTGGTGGTAGATAGTAGTGGTAAATTACAAGTTTATTCTACTTCAAACCAGGATAGCCCCATTTTACAAGGTCACTTCCCGCTTATCGGGATTGATGTTTGGGAACATGCCTACTATCTACAATATCAAAACCGGCGAGCCGATTATGTAAAAGCGATCTGGCAAGTGCTCAACTGGAATCAAGCCGAGAAGTTCTACGCGAATGCCAGTTAGTCAATTCAACCGCAATAAATTCAACGGACTATCAGTTTTTCTCCATTATTTGATAATTCTCCCTCTCCTCCCCGCTCTCTCCGGTTTTTCCGGAGAGAGCTTTTTATGAAAAATAGTGACCTTAAACATCTCAATCCTAAATTATTTCAAAACCCTTCCATAGACAGTATAATCAGCATAAATCGGCTTGAGGTTTAAAAATGGATAACTTATCCCTCCATCCTTTTCAACTGGAACGTTTTTTTGCTAAATACGAATTCAAAGTGCGCCATCTGCTCAGCCCATCAGATTGTGAAGCTCTTTCTCTAAAGGAATTGCTTGCTATTTCGAATGATTCCTCCCGCCAGCTTTGGGAGGACCTCCGCCTCGGATATACCGAATCCGCCGGTCATCCACTCTTACGTGAGGAGATCAGCAAACTTTATAACCAGATCAACCCTGATCATATACTAGTTGCTGCGCCAGAGGAGGCGATTCTTTTAACAATACAAGCAATCTTACAACCTGAGGATCATGTCATCAGTATTTTCCCGGCTTATCAATCTTTGTACGAAATTGCTCGGGCAAAAGGGTGTGAGGTTAGCTATTGGCACGTTCGTCACTCACCAAAAGGGTGGATTCTCGACCTAAATGAATTAGAGAATCTCTATCAATCCAATACGCGTCTGTTAGTAGTGAATTTCCCCCATAACCCGACTGGTTTTCTTCCCTCATATGAGGATTTTAAAGCCGTAATTGAATTTGCTCAACATCATAATCTCTATTTGTTCTGTGACGAGATGTACCGTCTGTTAGAATATTCCCCTAACCAGACCCTATCCCCAGCAGCTGATCTTTATCCGAAAGCAATTTCATTAAGTGGTTTATCCAAATCCTTTGCCTTACCAGGGTTACGCATTGGTTGGTTGGCTACCCAAGCGGTCGAAGTGCTCGAAAACTGCGCGATTCTCAAAGACTACACCACAATTTGTTCCAGTGCTCCTTCAGAGATCCTTGCCATCATCGCATTACAAAACCGTTCCGCAATCCTGCAAAGGAATCAACAAATTATTTTGGACAATCTCCATATTGCAGAGCACTTTTTCGACCAATTTTTTCCTATATTAGAATGGATTCCTCCCCAGGCTGGCTCGGTTGCTCTTGCCTATTGGCGGGGTAAGCCCAATTTTTCAGCGGTTATGGAAAGAGTATTAGACGAAAAAGGGTTAATGATATTACCTGGATCGGTCTTCGATATTGACGATAATACTTTTCGCCTAGGGCTGGGGCGGAAATCCTTCCCTCTCGCATTGGAACAACTCGAAGATTGGCTGATTTCACAAAACATATCCTAGCGCCAATTTTTTAAATTCCTAAAAGAGAGTTGCCACCCCGAGCAGAGCGAGGGGTCTTTCCATACAGTATAAAGATGCTTCACTTCGCTCAACATGCAATTCTTGTCTCGCTTTGCTTGATATACCATTTATAACATGTTGCACAAACCTTTCCATGTCCACCCAATTTGAATGAATCAATTATAAATTACCCCCTAAATTTATCAAAAATATCATTTTAGAGTAAAATATATTCATTCCATTCCAATTTTTAGAGTTTCATCAGGAGGTATATCCCATGACCTATGTAATTACCAGCCTTTGTTTGCGCGACGCGGGTTGTGTAGAAGTTTGCCCGGTCGAGTGCATAGTGCCAGGAAAGCCTATTGATCAATGGCCCTGGTATTATATTGACCCGGATACTTGCATTGATTGTGGTGCTTGTGTTCCGGAATGCCCTTATGATGCTATTTTCCCCGAAGATGAAGTTCCTTCTGAGTACATAGCTAAAGGAGGAGAATATATCAGTAAGGTTGGATTAACGGGTCATTATGAAGGCGTCAACCATCATGGCGAGAAGGTTGTGCTGGATTGTGTTCGCCCCCTAACCAAAGGGGAAAAACTCGACCTTACGCCAGATATCCAAGAGAATGCCCGCTATTTCAAAGAAGGCACAGGATATAAAGCCTTAGAATAATTCTTTGGTGTAGTGAGCTTTCTTCTAGACTGGCATAGCAAATAAGACGTTGAGTCACGGCATGCCGTGACTCAACGTGCTCTATAAGGAAAGACCTTTCAATTCGTCCGGGGGCAACCTCAATAGTGTTACCCATGTCGCCTTTCTATACAAAGTGTGAGGAAGTAATCGTCTTCAAGGAATTTAGTCTCGCGATTAATACACTCCTAACGGGAATTTGTTCTAATTAGAAAAGCCCTCCCCCCTCCGGAATCAATCACTAAGTCAGGTACTTAGTACTGCAATTATATAATTACGCCTTATCCGGTTCAAAACAAAATAAAATAAGGTATGTCTGGATAATCCATTTATCCTTGTAGCCGATAATCGGTTAAAATAACCAATATGGCAATGCTAATTCTTATTCGTGGGGCTGGGGAGCTGGCAAGTGGAATCGCTTACCGCTTGAATCATGCTGGTTTGAAAGTCATTTTAACCGAGCTTGAAAAACCATTGGCAATCCGCCGAACTGTCGCATTTTCAGAAGCGGTCTATGAAGGTCAATGGACGATCGAAGGAATTTCCGCTAAACTGGTGAAAGACCCCACCGACACGCTGAAAGTTCTTCAGGTCATGGCAAAAGGCATCATCCCAGTGCTCATAGACCCCCAGGGTGAAGCAATCACGTCTTTACACCCCACCGTTTTAGTAGACGCCCGAATGCTGAAGCAAACAGTTGAATTAATCCCCACCCGAATTAATCTCATCATCGGGTTGGGACCAGGCTACGTCACCGGGAAAAATTGCCATGCCGCGATCGAGACCCAGCGTGGACACACATTAGGTCGAATTTATTGGGAAGGAGCCCCATTAGCGGATACGAAAGTCCCCGATTCGGTTGGCGAATATCGAGAGCAACGCGTCTTACGTGCTCCCGTTAATGGGATATTCCATCCCCAAGTTAACATTGCCGACCATGTTGAAACCGGTCAGTTGATTGCGCTGGTAGAAGACCAACCCTTGGTTGCAGCGTTCCCCGGTGTGGTACGTGGTTTATTGCGCGATGGATTTTACGTAACCCAGAATCTAAAAATAGGGGATATTGATCCGCGCGATAACCCCCAATACTGCTCCTTGATTTCCGATAAAGCCCTGGCAATCGGAGGGGCAGTCCTAGAGGCAATTCTCTCGAAACCCAATTTACGTCCCTATCTTTGGGCTTAGTTTTTGCATCGTGCCATCTTCATCATCACTTTCTATATCTTTAAAAACTGCGCTGCGATTACCACCGGACACTCAATTAGCTCTGGTAGGGGCGGGCGGAAAAACCCAGGCGATGTTCCAGCTTGCTAATGAACTACAGGAGCAATCCCCAGCGGTTCTGATCACCACAACCACCCATCTCGGACGAGACCAAGTTCAATATGC
>DHFN01000165.1:254-3244 GCA_002402275.1 Anaerolineales bacterium UBA4823 | reverse complement strand
AAAGCTGCCATGAAACGCATCCGAAACACCGCTGAGTTTCTCCTTGTTGAAGCAACCTGTAATCAGGTCAATCAATACGGCGGGTATACCGGAAAAACACCAGGGGATTTTGTGGCAGATGTCTATGATCTTGCTCGTCAATGCGAGGTCCAACCCACCCAGATCATATTGGGGGGAGATCATCTTGGTCCCTATATCTGGCGTAAGGAAGCTCCCGATCAGGCAATCCAAAAAGCAAAAAGATTGGTTCAATCCTACGTCGCAGCCGGCTTCACAAAGATCCATCTGGACACGAGCATGTTATTAGGGCAGGAGAAGGTTCAAGAGGATATCGCCGAGAAATTTGCCAATCGAATTGCTGAACTGGCGAAAGTGGCTGAAGAGACTGCCATTGCACTTGGCAGGGCTGGCTGCCTGCGCTATGTTGTCGGAAACGAAGTGCCGTTGCCGGGCGGAGCAGTACAATCTCACCATAAGATGCATGTCAGCGGCGTAGAGGATACACGTCTGGTGATCGAGTCTACCCAACAAGCGTTTTATCATAATGGATTGCAGGATGCCTGGGAAAGGGTAATCGCTATCGTCGTTCAACCCGGGGTGGAATTCGGGAATGATGAGATTTTCGAATTTGAACCCTCAAATGCAGTTGGTTTGTCGAGATTAATCGAAAGCTATCCCAATTTGATCTACGAAGCCCATTCTACCGATTATCAAACCGCAGCATCCTTAAAGAATCTGGTTAAAGACCATTTTGCCATCCTTAAAGTTGGACCTGCCTTGACTTTTGCTTTCCGCGAAGCAGTGTTTGCCCTGGCAATGATCGAAAATGAACTCTATCAGAGTGGAAAATTGACTGTTAATTCAAATGTAATCAGCGAGTTAGATCAAGCCATGCTCCAGGACCAACAGTATTGGCTTCCATATTATCAAGGGGATGAACCTCAACAGGCTTTTGCCCGCAAATACAGTCTTAGCGACCGCTGCCGTTATTATTGGCAAGTTCCTCGGGTACAGAAAGCACTGAAAATGCTGCTGAAAGACCTGACTCAAACTACTCTTCCGCTCTCCTTGATCAGCCAATATATGCCGGTTCAATATCGGCATTTACGGGCAGGCGGAATATCGGCTAAGCCAGAAGAGTTAATCTATGATCATATCCATCAGGTATTGGAGGATTATGCTTATGCCTGTACACCATAAGGAAAGTGCCAACATTGGAAAAAGACATTGATATCTTAATTCCAGGAGAAATCAATCCGGATCTGATATTAAGTGATGAGGCGCTTGAGGTACGTTTTGGGCAAACCGAATCCTTAGTGAACCACTTTGCGATCACAATTGGCTCCTCCTCAGCAATTTTTGCTTGTGCAGTTGCCCGGTTAGGTTTACGGACTTCAATAGTCGGCGTTATCGGCGAAGATTTATTCGGGAATTATATGAGGGATGCCCTTTCTAGGCGCGGGGTGGATACATCCCAAATTATCAGCGATCCCACTCTCGATACGGGTGTGAGCGTGATCCTCAATCGAGGAAGCGATCGGGCTATTTTAACCTACCCTGGCGCTATCGCAGCCCTGAAAGAGGATCAAATCCAAGAGGATCTTCTCCGGAGAGCTAAGCATTTGCATATGAGCAGTATTTTTTTACAGACGAATTTAAAGCCAGGTTTGGGGAATTTACTCATGCGAGCCCGCCATCATGGTCTCACCACCTCAATGGATACCAACTGGGATCCGCACTGTGAATGGAAGGATGTGAGTGAAATCCTTTCTTTTGTAGACGTTTTTCTGCCAAACCAACAAGAAGCCTTAGCCATCACTTCCGCCACCGACTTGATGACTGCGTTAAACCAGTTATGTCAAAAATGCAAAGTGGTGGCAATCAAAATGGGCAAACAGGGGGGATTGGCATCCGATGGCAATCAGATTGTAAAAGCCAGAGCGCTCGAATTAAAGGTGGTGGATACGGTGGGCGCGGGGGATAGTTTCAATGCCGGTTTTCTATACGGTTATTTGAACCATTGGAATTTAGAACGAAGCCTACGCCTGGCTGCGGTGTGTGGATCCTTATCCACCCGGGCATCGGGAGGAACCGATGCTCAGCCAACATTGGATGAAGCGCTGGAGTATCTTAACTAATTAAGAATATAAGCTATTGAAATTCGATGATCTGGGATTTTGGAGTATAGCATGTTCAAAAGAAGCAAGTTGTCATTTTCCCAACCATGGGTTTTATTATAGAAGCATAAAACTTGCGAAAAAACCACCCTTTGTAGAGGCTATCCACCTAGTTTTATTTTCTAAACTTATGGCTTGAAGGTATTTCACAACAAATTATGAGGAGGGGTTTGCTCTCATTTGCAGACTTTAAGAATACTCAGTTTCCAACCAAAACACACTTTGTGCTATACTAAATATTAATAATATTTATCCATCTTCTTGGGGAATAAAGTGAATAAAAGAGCTGAATCTCATCCAAATAACAAATCAACCAAGGGTGCAAATCTGGGCTTTGAGCAAACCCTCTGGTTGGCAGCCGATCGATTACATGGGCATCTGGATGCTGCCGAATACAAGAATGNNGGTGCTCGGTTTTCTTTTTCTGAAATATATCTCAGACGCTGTCGAGAAACTTTATCCTCAATTAGAACTGCAAAGAAACGAAGGTGCTGACCCGGAGGACCGCGATGAATATATCGCCGAATGGGTATTTTGGGTGACCAAGGAGGCACGGTGGGCATTTCTAAGCGCCAACGCTAAGCAGCCTGCGATCGGAAACTTGATGGATCAAGCCATGCAGGCAATCGAGCGCGATAACCCCGCTTTGCGGGGAGTGTTGCCAGGCAATTATGGACACGCCACGTTAGACAAGCAGCGCCTGGGCGGGTTGATTGACCTGATCAGCGGCCACATCTTGAAGTCACATATCGGTTTTGGATTTCGGAGAATAATAAGCCTATATCCGTAGATGGATTGATTTTAGGAAATGCA
>DHFN01000165.1:0-214 GCA_002402275.1 Anaerolineales bacterium UBA4823 | reverse complement strand
TCCTTCAATACCTTCTTTTGCAAGGTGATAAGAAAAAAATCTCTCGGCAGGAGATTGTCTCAGCTTTAGGCATTCCCGAAAATCAAGTTAAGAACTTGACCAGTATGATGATCGGATTTGGGCTAGTGCGTCCACGAGGAACTACCCTTACCCCTTTCGGGAAAGCTGTCATACAATCCGATCCGTATTTCGATAAAATCGAAACCCTTTGGAT
>DHFN01000024.1 GCA_002402275.1 Anaerolineales bacterium UBA4823 | reverse complement strand
GACCTCGCATTGACGAGCAAGATCATAGACATCTGCCACAAAATCCCCTGGTGTTTTTCCGGTATACCCGCCGTATTGATTGACCTGATTACAGGTTGCTTCAACAAGGAGAAACTCAGCGGTGTTTCGGATGCGTTTCATGGCAGCTTTCAGGACATACGGGTTAGCGGAGCAAATCGAAACAACTCCGACCGGAATTGACCTCTTGTGTTTATTAAGTATCTCATCTAAATAATTCATGGAGCCCGCGAAAATCTTCATTCTCCTTTTGCTTGGATGCCTTCCTCACTGGTAATCACCTTCTCGATGTAGTTTACCGAACCAGGGGTGATATGTGAGCGCAATGCCAGATCGTGAGCTAGCACCTGACAAGGGATAATTTCTAGAAAAGGAAGCAAATAGGCTGCCATATGGGGGATCGTGAGGTTTAGGGCACCTTTAAGCTCACTGGAACCTACCCAAACAATCCCGCAATTTTTTTCGATCAAATCTTCTGCCAATCGGCGGGATAAACCAGCGGTTTCATCCCCCCCCTCAAAAATAATCGCTCGGAACCTCTGATTGACAACCTCGATTGGTCCTTGGCGGAACAGCCCGCTCGCCATTGGAACCACTGCTTGCCGGCTCGTCTCTTCAATCACTAAAGCTCCCCCATGGGCACTAGCTAGAGAGGGTCCCCTCCCTAAAAGATATATCGGACGGCTGTCCCCAATCAAATCACCCAAATCATCCCGGATCGTGATAGTCTTAGCCAGAACGCTTTCGAGGATCTCTGGAATAGCTTGGATTTCTTTTAATAACTGGGAATGGTTTCCTATGCGCATACTGCTCAAGATTAACTCGCTAGCCAACATCCCCCCATAGGCGGAAATGACCACAAGTTGATCCCAACGTGAGTAGGTAGGCAAGCAAAAATTTGCAAGGCGACCCACCGTGCTTTCTGGTTCGTTCGTAACCGCAATCGTTGAGAGATTTAAGTCTTTTGCCAGTTTGGCAGCCCGAACTAGTTCAGCGGTCTCCCCTGATCGGGTATTGAGTACCAATAAGAAGTCTTTTAGACCGGGCATTAAATAGTAAATCAGTTCCGTTGTGTCAATAGATTGGGCGAATAATCCATGATTCATCAGGTAATAAGATGCAGGTATAGTAGCATTCAAACCAGAACCAACGCCAGTAAAAACAACTCCTTTAGTTTGATTGGATAGTCTGTTGATCTGCTGATGGGCATTCGCCAAATTTTCCGTGTGTCTTTGGATGACCTGGCGTAAATTTTCCGGTTGAGCTAAGATATCTTCCCACATGGTCATAAAACTTCTCCTTATCGAGAATAATCCGGTGCGTTTTCGGGGTAGAGGCAGAGTGCTGCTGCCCCTAACATAGCCACATGTTGGCCGAGTTGGCTTTGTTTTATCTCTCTGACACTCCGAGTAAAGTATGGTTCTCCACAACGATTAAATTCTTCCTTAAGTGGTTCGAGTAACCATTTTCCAGCTTGAGCAATTCCCCCACCCACGATGACAATCTCCGGACCAAATATTTCGACCCAGCTGGCTAATCCCCGCCCCAACCAGGCACCAGTCCATTGCCAGATCTCCTGAGCAGCTTTATCCCCTCTTTCGGCAGCTATAAATACATCTTCGGGGGTTAGTTTGCCTTTAGTGATCATGAATTCTTTAAGTTTAGTTTCCCGTTGAGCAAGCGCAACATTTTCTGCGCGTTGAATAATGGCTCGGGCGGAAGCCAGGCTTTCCAGACACCCCCGGCAGCCAGCAACACAGATGGGCCCATTGGGGTCTAAAATAATGTGCCCAGGGTTTCCAATGGTTCCACGATGAAATCGTAACACTTTCCCATCAATCATCACCGCCATCCCAATCCCGGTAGCTACTGTCATGACCATCAAACGTTTTTCCCCTTTTCCCCCGCCAAAATAATATTCGCCTAGCACTCCACAATTCATATCATTATCCATAATTGCTGGAAAGTAAAATCGTTCCTGCAATTCTTTAACCACCGGATAATGATCCAAAGCATGCAGATTAATATAATCAGGTGCTTTTCCACCCTCCTCCATATAACCGCAGATGCTAATGCCCGCTCCGGTTATTTCAAGCCCGGCTGCCTCCGCACGGGATAAAAGGGTGTCTATACGCTTTGCAATCAACTCCATGATCTTTCCAGCGCTAAATGAGGAAGGGGTTTGGACAATATCCCGCTGAATAACTTCCCCCTCTTTTGTGACAATTCCCAGTTTGGTGGCGGACCCACCGATATCAATCCCAATTGCGGCAAGTTTATGGGTGTTCATTCAACTTTTGTAACGTAATCTGATATCACCAATTTTCCAGGTTCCAACCCCCTTTTCAGGGCTAGTTTCAAACCAATCAATTGAGGAGGGGCGATGTCAACCAATGGGCTATAATTCTCAGCCAGGGCGGCAGTCTGGAAAACTAAACCATCGTTCGTTGGCAACCGTACTACCTGCTGATTAGTAAAAATCATCGAGGGAATACCCAATCTATTCATCTCCTCTGTTAACTGGATGACCTTTTCAGTGGTTTTACCAGATGGAGCGAATGCGACAATTCGATGATCTGGGGTCATCATTTCGCGTAAGCCGTGCCGAAACGTAGCAGCCGGGAGTCCTTCTGCCACAACCTTGGGCACCTCCCGAAATAATACCGAACTAAAATAAGCAGATGCTAAACCGGGACCTCGCCCGATGAAAACCGTATAAGCTGAATTATCCAGCAAATCTACGGCTGGCTCGATTCTGGCTTCCCAATTTTTGAAAAATTCTTCAAGCCAGATAATAGCCCTTTCCACCTGTTCCCCAACTTTTGCCTGCGGGGTACCTAACAAGCCTTCAGCCAATATGTTCATTACCGCAATCGTCGCGGTGTTAGTCTTGCTTCCACAAGCAAGTTGCGCACCAGCAAAGATTGGTAGACCAACTGTACATTGCTTGGCTAAAGTTGATTGGTCATTGTTATAAACCCCAACGGTTTGCCAACCTTTTCCTATTTTGTCCAACAAGTGAATAATTTCTGCTGACTCTCCCGATTGAGAGACCAACACAAAGGCGGCATTTTTAGGGGTCATCTCAAGGTGATAGTTTAAGAATTCTGCGGCATCCACTAAATAGTTTGGTTTTCCTCCAGAGCTAAGCATACACTGGGCAGGGATACATCCATACATAGAAGTAGCCATCCCTACCATTATGATCATCTCATGCTTGTTTAAAATCCGAATCGCTTCATCTAAGGATGGGCTGGTTTTTCCAATATATTCCTGGTGAATCTTTCTTAAAACCGAAGGTTCTTCTAAGATTTCGTGATATAGATGGTTATTTTGTAGTTCCATAATTCTCTTTTTTATACTCCACTGAGATACAAACATTGTCACTGCGGACAACGCTCTTGGTTGATTCAAGAGGTTTGCCTTCAGAATTCGATGCTAACCTTTGAAAGAGAAATGCCATTGAGCCGGTTGGAGCTTCAAGCAGATTTGCCTCATCAGAACGTAACAAAATCGGAGAGATAAAATCTAAGGCTTTGACAATTTCTTGTTGGTAATGGATGGCTAACAAATTATATAAGGAAATATCTTCACTATAAATGGATAAGAAATTTGGAAATGAAAGAGCCGGTAAAAATGTTGTTTCCAACACGATCGGTGTGTTATCCATTAATCGTAAACGAACTAGCTTAATCACATTTGAATCGGCTGGAATTTCTAAGCGCTGGGCTAATCGAGGGGTCACACTCTGTTCGGTGACTAATAACGTTTTCCGAATAGGTACCATCCCCTGCTCGAGGGTTAAATTAGTCAGACTAAAAAAATGGTTTAATGGGAGGGGAATCTTGGACTGATCCGCCACGAAGGTACCTCGTCCTTGGATGCGATAAATTAAACCTTGTTGTTTTAGGTCATCCAAAGCCCGTTTCACCGTAATGGGACTGACTTTTAATTTTTGGCTCAATTCATTTTCGGAAGGAAGCTTGTCACCTGGGCAGATATTGCCTTCATGTAATCCATTTACAATCATGGTTTCCAAGCCTTCTTTCACCTGTATGTAGAGAGGTCTTTGCGAAGAGACGTTAATGGATATTTCTTTTTCCCAATCCTCAAAACTTTCCATAATATTAACTCGTTAAAATTATTGCTCTTAAATTCTTTTTGTGATAAAATGATTTTTAGTATAGTTAATATACTAACTATAACAATTCTATCACATTCAATTTCTTTGTCAAATGGTAAACATATTCAAACTAGTTTTTGGAGGATAAGATCATGAAACGTCTTTCGATGATTATTTCCACACTTATTGCACTTAGCATCATCTTAGGTGCTTGTGCAGCTCCTGCCACACCCACTTCTGTACCCGTAGAAGGAACCGAAGTACCAGCGGTTTCTTCTCCGGAACCAGTAACTGAGACAGAGGCGCCGGCAGAACCAATTACCCTTACTATCTGGTACTGGGGAGAACAAGAAGCGCCTGGCATGAAAGATTTCATGGAAAATGCAGTCAAAATCTACATGCAGGAAAACCCCAATATCACCATCAATGCGGTTTTACAAGAATCCGACTCGCTCTATCCCGCATTTAGGGCTGCCGCTGAAGCCAAAGAGGGCCCAGACATTCAATTTTTCTACGGTGGTGTTTTCACCCTAGAAGATGCCTGGCTTGGAAACCTAACCCCGATAAGCGACTATTGGAGTGAGGAAGAGTTAGCCAATATCCCCGCCGGACAGCGAGCAGAAACCTTCTGGGATGGAAAACAATGGGGATTGCCCTTCTACCAAATCGGCACTTTCTGGGCTTATAACAAACAAATGTTTGCCAAAGCTGGTTTAGATCCCGAAAAGCCCCCTGAAACTTTTGATGAATGGCTCAATGCTTGCGACAAACTCCGCAGTGCTGGGATCACTCCCATCGGCACCGGCTTTAAGGATGGCTGGTTGGGAGGCTGGATGGTCAGTTATCTAGGTCAGCAGAACTTGAACAGCATTGATGACCTGATGGCAGCCGTTCGCGGCGAAAAAAGTCTCACCGAACCGATGTACGCCGAATGGTGGGCGCGCTGGAAAGAATTAGAAGACCGCAAATGTTTCAATGACGACGTCATGTCGCTCGACCTATATCAGGGGCAAGCTTTATTTGAACAAGAACAAGTTGCGATGACTAACCACGTTCAGCCTTATATCGCTGTGCTGGAACGCAAAATGGGCAAAGACGTAGTAGGTGTGATGCGCACCCCAATCTATGGAACTGGTAAATTAAACAACGCTATCGGTATCCCAGTCCAAACCTTGACAATCACTTCTTTCTCTCCTCACAAAGAACAAGCGGCTAACTTCCTGCGGTTTCTCCATCGGGAGGATATCATGAAGCTGATGTATGAAAAAGCCGGGGCAGTTACTCCTGATTCACGCTTTAAACCAGAATGGTTTAACACAAATTCCGATACCATCATTGATCAATGGAGAAATACTTACCCGCTGTTTTGGTATCAATATTACTA
>DHFN01000023.1 GCA_002402275.1 Anaerolineales bacterium UBA4823 | reverse complement strand
ATGCGTTGATGCCATTACCATTCAGGACTTCGCAGACTGTTTGGGCAAAATGTTCAGAGAGGAAACGCTTGTCATAACCTACAATTATCCACTGACCTTTTTTACCTTTTTTAAGCAAGTAATTAGCGAACCCCTGGGTGCATCGGCGAACATTTTCAAAGGTGTAGTCTTTCGCTATAAAACCACGCCATCCGTCGGTCCCAAAAATAATTGAGGATTTCATAATTACACTCCAAAAGTAGGTTTATTTTCGATTATATCAGCGTTTAGACCAAATTCTTCGGACGCTCAACCATGCTATAATCACGGCGAGGTGAATTGTGGATAGAGTTTATCTGGATTATGCCGCTACAAGCCCAATGGACCCAAGAACTGTTGAGCGCATGCTACCATTTTTCACGCAACAGTTTGGCAACCCCTCCTCATTACATTACTTTGGGCAACAAGCTGATAGCGCTGTTGATTTAGCCAGAAATGCGATTCTTCGATTGTTTAAGTCCCTGGATCATGACCTGGTTTTCACCTCTGGTGGTACCGAAAGTGATAACCTGGCTCTTAAAGGGGTAACGACTCCTATTAACCAAAGCCGAATTAAAAGAATCCTAATTAGTCCTATCGAACATCCAGCGGTAGATAAAACTGCTAAACGTCTGGAGCAGGATGGGACTGTGCAAATTGATCTGCTGCGCGTAGACAATTATGGCCTCATACTTCACAATGATTTACAGAATAAATTAACCGGTACAACGTTGGCATCTGTTGTGTGGGCAAATAATGAAATTGGTACGATAAACGACATTGGAAAAATAGCACAAATCTGTCACAAGAGTGGTGCTCTATTGCACACAGATGCTGTACAAGCCGCTGCCCACCTAAATATAAACTTGAATGAAACTGATGTTGACATGCTTTCCATTGGTGCTCATAAATTTAGCGGACCAAAAGGGGTAGGATGTTTGGTGTTCCGAAAAACCATAAATCTGGATTCGCAGATTGTCGGAGGCGGGCAAGAGAGCGGAAAAAGAGGCGGCACTCATAATGTCCCACTTATAGTGGGTATGCAGGCAGCTTTGGAAATGGCGTATAAGGATAGAGAATCCATAAATCTTCATTTGACTAATCTACGAGATCAAATCATTGCTGAAATACTAAAAAATATCCCGGGGTCCTCCTTAACGGGTCACCCAGTTTACCGATTACCCAATCATGCCAGTTTTGTTTTTGAAGGGGTGAAGGGGCAGGAACTGGTCATTGCTCTTGATATGGCTGGTTTTTCAGTCTCCTCGGGTTCAGCCTGCAAGGTTGGAAACCCTTCTCCGTCACAGGTTTTATTGGCCTTAGGCATCCCTGAAAATCTCGCAATGGGAGCGTTGCGGGTTACAGTTGGCAGGAACACCAAAGAGGATGAGGTTCGCTCTTTTTTGGATGTGCTTCCTAATATTGTCAATAATTTAAGGAATGGGTAACAAGTAATCATGACCGGAAAGAAAGTTGTTGTTGCAATGAGCGGTGGGGTGGATAGTTCTGTGACAGCTGCATTAATGGTTCAACAGGGCTTCGATGTCACAGGCATCATGCTCAAATTGTGGACAGGAGATTGCGAAAGCAATGATAATGCCTGTTGTACGCCTGAAGCGATCCAACAAGCCCGGCAAGTAGCGGGAATACTTGGAATTCCTTTTTACGTTGTTGACGTTAAAAATAGATTTAAAAAAATTGTCGTCGACAAGTTTATTGAAATGAGCGAACAGGGATTAACCCCAAATCCATGTTTTTATTGTAATCAACACATACGTTGGGGAGTATTGCTTGATAAAACTTTACAACTTGGAGCTGATTATCTTGTTACTGGCCATTATGCGATTATCGAAGAGGATCAGGAGCACATTTTTCATCTCAAAAAGGGTATCGATCCTAAAAAAGATCAATCTTATGTATTATCCGGGTTGGATCAAGAGAAACTACAGAGAACAATTTTTCCTTTGGGGAACTATAAAAAAGAAGGTGTACGAGTCATTGCAGAGGAATACGGATTTACAGTCGCCCAAAAACCTGATTCCCAGGATTTATGTTTTGTCGGGTCGAATGGATATCGTAGTTTCCTCAGCCAATATTCTACTTCTCCACTAATGAAAGGCAACATTCGGAATTTATCGGGGAGTATTGTGGGGGAACATAGCGGACTAGTCAACTACACGATTGGACAGAGAAAAGGGATTGGATCTGGGTTTCAGTCACCTGTATATGTGATCGATAAGGATATTAAAAATAATGAGATCATCATCGGTTCAAAAGAAATGTTGAAATTCTCATCTTTGACTGCTGGTCCATTTAATTGGATCTCGGGCTCAAAACCCTCATTTCAAGTTGAGTATGATGTAAAAATACGATATAAATCAAACCCGAAGAAAGTAAATTTGTTAGAAGATAAAGACGGATTGATTAGAATTATTTTCAATGATCCAGTGAGGGATGCAACACCTGGTCAGGTTGCAGTGCTTTATATTCAGGATGAAGTAATCGGTGGCGGTCTTATTCACGAAGTCTTTAGGGAGAAATAATGTCCATACCTTCTTTTTTACTGGGAACATTAATCGCCATGATAATTGGCTGCGGATTCCATTTTTGGCGCGGCGGTGGTTTGAAATGGCTCATCGTTTACAATTTATTTTCGATACTTGGTTTCTGGATTGGGCATAGTATCGCTAATCTTTTCAAATTCAATTTTCTGCCATTAGGCCCTATCAATTTAGGTTCAGCCATCATCGCTGCAGTTATCCTCCTCTTTGCCGGTTTCTGGTTGAGCATGGCATCTGTGGAAACCAGCACCAAGGATTTGGATAAACCACGAGGGAAGAATGACTGATAACGAAAATTCTCTGTCCCCAGCACCTGGAGACCTTATTCAATTGGTGGGACTTAGTCATAAATCTTTTATTTTTACCTTAACCCCGGGTCAGGAGCTTCATACTCATCGTGGAGTGGTCCTGCATGATGATTTAATTGGCAAGAACTGGGGAAGCCAAATATTCAGCCATAATGGCAGCCCATTTTTTCTTTTACAACCATCGTTGCCTGATCTATTGAAACATACAAAAAGGGCTACACAAATTATGTATCCAAAGGAAATCGGCTACATTTTACTGCACATGGGCATAGTCCCCGGGACAAAAGTGATAGAAGCAGGAACTGGCAGTGGTTCTTTTACTTCAGCCCTGGCGTCCTTTATCGGTGAAAAGGGTAAAGTCTATACTTACGAAGTAAACGAAAAGACCCAAACAATAGCCAGGAAAAGTTTGGAGAAGCTTCATCTTTCCGAGAGGGTTGAATTCAAGGTTAGGGATATATCTGAAGGCTTTGACGAAATTGGAGTAGATGCAGTATTCCTGGATATAGCCAATTCATATGATTACATGCATATTGTCAAAAAAGCTCTAAAGCCAGGTGGTTATTTTGGTTGCATCCTGCCCACAATGAACCAGGTTGTGAAATTATTAA
>DHFN01000134.1 GCA_002402275.1 Anaerolineales bacterium UBA4823 | reverse complement strand
CCATGGGCAAAATTGATCAATTTCATTACACCATAGACCATGGAATATCCCATAGCCACTAATGCATAAAAAGACCCGATGGTCAATCCATTGGTAATTTGCTCAAGGAGCAATTGCATAGAAAGCCTCCTCGTTGTAGGATAATGCTAGAATTCATACAATTCCCTCCTCCCCCAAATTCTAGATGAGGAATTGGGAGAGGAGGAGAATAGTTAAGGGGAAAAACTGAATTTTCTACGACTTATTCCGTTGGGTAAAGTTCCAGCTCACCCTGGTCGTTATAAATGTAAGCGTAGTAAGGAATATTCTTGCGGTCGCCACGTTCGGTGAACATCAAAGGCCCGGTGATTCCCTTTGCATCGGTCATGGTCCGCATAGCCTGAGCTACTGCGTCGGGGTCGGTGCTGCCGGCTTTGTTAATGGCGGCAACCAGGGCATTGAGCCCATCGGCTGCGTAAACAGACCAGATCGAACCAGGCAGCTCATTGTACTTGGCTTTATAGGCATCCATGAATTCGATTGATTCGGGGTAATTCAGGAATTTAGGCATGGGTTCATTGAGGTGGATTGAACCTTTGATGGCGTCTACGCCGCCAATCTTTTCAAATTCAGGTGTAGGTACCGAGTTGTTGCCAACAAATAAGCCGGTATAGCCTGCTTCGCGTGCTTGCTTGAGCAAGAGGGCTGCTTCAGAGTAATATGCAGTGAAGAACCAAACATCTGGGTTGATTTGTTTTATTTGGCTGACAACGGCTGAATAGTCGCTTTCACCTGGGGTAATCGCATCGTAATAAACCAGCTCAATCTGACCAGAATCGATAGCGGGTTGTAAGAACTTTTTGGCGTCTTCCGCTACTCCTCGACCATAGTCTTGGTTGTCATGCATGATAGCGATGCGCTTGGCTTTTAGTGTTTCAATGGCGAATTTGGCGAAGAACTCAGATTGAGTATCATCCCGGCCGGCGGTTCGGAAGAAATAAGGACGCTGTTTGTCCATGGTTAGGCGAACGGCGGTGCATCCATAACCAACGGAAACAACTTTATTGGCGTCATATAAGTCAGCCGCTGGGGCTGTCACCGAAGAACCATAGGAAGCGATGACTTCTTTCAAACCCTGAGAAATGAGTTTTTGAGCAGCTAGAGCGCTATCCTTTGGATTTGAGGCATCATCGGCGATAACGATTTCGATTTGCTTACCCAACACACCACCCTTTTTGTTGATCAATTCCGCCGCAACTTCAACACACTGCTTTGCCCATTGACCTTCTGACGCGAAATCTCCGGTAAGTGGGGCTTGTAAGCCAATTTGTATGGTTTGAGGTTCGGCTGGTTGCTGTTGACAGGCGGCGAGCAAGAAAGACAGCGCCAGGACAATGGTGAGCATGATGGTGGAAATTCTCTTCATAATCTTTCTACTCCTTATCTAATAATATATGTGGGACGAAGAACATTTTCTTCATACTGCCCGGATAATTATCGCAGAATGAAGCCATTCCGCAGTGGATCTTGTGGGTCAATGAGCCATTCACATAAGCCGACGATTGAAGCACTGCCAGTGATTTCTGGAATGACAGCTTTATAAAGCCCATAATTCTGAGTGGAAACAACTTTCCCGGTAAAAGTTGTGCCAATGATGCTCTCGATGGTGATAGGTTGGTTTATATCCAGCTCTTTTTTTGCGTAATGGAGGGCTACCCTGGCGCTTACGCCAGTACCGGTCGGAGACCTATCTACTTCACCATCTGCGAAAATGCACACATTGCGGCTGTGATGCCCGGCTTCCAAGGCTTTCCCAACAAAGATAACGCCATACAAGAAACCAAGATCTTTTTCGTAAGGGTGTTGGATTGGCACAGCCTCCATAATTGCATGTTTGATGCGAATTCCTAAATCAATGAGAGAACGAAAGTCGCCAGCTTCCAGCCCGATACTTACTTCTTCAGACTGAACAAAAGCATAAAAGGCACCCCCAAAGGCGATATCGAAATGCACCTGACCTATACCGGGCACGTCAATTGTTTGATCGGCAAGATAAACAAAAGAAGGCACATTTTGGAAAGAAACGGTTTTAACTTGATTACCCTCTCGATGAGCAATGGCGGTAACTAATCCGGCTGGTGTATCCATTTTTATGACTGGATTTTCACCCTCTTTCGTAAGTAATCCAGTTTCTAATAGTACTGTTGCCAGACCAATTATGCCATGTCCACACATGGTGCTGTAGCCTTCATTGTGCATAAAGATAACCCCCACATCGCTCTCTGCTGAAACGGGTTCGGTGATTAACGCACCATACATATCCGCATGGCCACGCGGCTCCCACATCAAAGCTGTGCGTAAGAAATCTCGATTTTCTTTCAGGAAGCGTCGTTTTTCCAGAATTGTTCCCGCGGGTAAAGATGGAAAGCCATCCACTATAATTCTAAGTGGTTCTCCCGCGGCATGGACATCGATGGTTTTTATACGCATCCAATTTGTCGATGGCGTCCATTCAAGCTTCATATAGATTGATGGTCTCCAAACAGGCTATATCATTATATCAGCTTATAGAATTGAACAAAATTTAATCTTAATTGCACTGCGGTAGTAAAATAAAAGATATCGAATAATCTTTATAGATAAAAGGACAATTTAAAAACGAAAAACCTTTTACCCTATAGTATTATCGACAACTGCCCTCCTTTCCAAGTCAAGTCATTCCTATCTATTCAATAAACCCTATCAATAACCTAACTTAATTCCGCATTCGCCCTAATGAAATGAAACCCCAATCATTACCTATAAGGAAATAATTAACTGTACAGATTTTTACACAGATGAAAGAATCTGTCAATTGAAAGATGTCATTTTTTGTCACTGAAAAATATTAATTATTTCGGTTTTTGGGTATTTACTGCCTACCTGGCGGCACAAGAGCATCGGAAGAGCCATGTTCCATCAAGCTGAAAGGCGGTTGACTGAAATTGCAGCAACTCATCCTGCTGGATTGCCTCGTTTTTTAGAATCGGAATGTGCCGATACTGAAACTGGCAAAGAGGCTTTGATCAAAAGTGAAGGATATGATGCGGTCCGTCATTCGTTCATCATGGTGCGCTCCGATCTTGAAAACATCCCCGATCTGGCATTACCGGAGGGTGTGAATATTCGGCCGGTTTTGCCTGAACATTACCAAAAGATCAACGACGCCAGCAGGGAAGCTTTTCAAGATCATTGGGGTTATAGTCTTGATCTTGAGGAAACAGTAGAACAGTGGTTTGAGAATCCGAATTTTGATCCAACCTTATGGCGGGTTGCCTGGGAAGGGGACCAGGTTGTAGGAATGGTGCTCAATTTTATAGATAAACGTGCAAATGAGGTATATCGACATAAACGTGGTTGGACGGAGAATATTTGCGTGCGCCGTCCCTGGAGAAAGAAAGGCATCGCCCGAGCATTAATCGTCGATTCTCTTCATGCATTGAAAGAACGCGGTATGCTGGAAGCTGCTCTCGGAGTTGATACCGAAAATGTCAGTGGCGCTTTGAGACTGTATCAAGGGTTGGGTTATCAGCCGATTAAACGGATTAGTATCTACCGTAAACCACTTTTTATATAAAGCTGCGTGATAGGACTATCTTGTAACAGAGGGGTTCCCCTTTGAGGGAAGCCCCTCTTAGCTTTTTACGGCATTGCAGATAAGAGTAAAATAAGAGAAATATTACTGAAAAGGAACTATGAATGTCTATTAAAGGTGTTATCTTCGACTTTGGTGGTGTCATCATGCGCACCGAAGATAGAAATCCACGCTTGGCTTTAGCCGTAAAATATAATGTACCAATAGAAGTCATTGAAGAGCTCGTATTTAGAGGTTCATCGGCAAAAATGGCGGAATTAGGCAACATCAGCGCTTATCAGCATTGGAAAGTTGTAGCTCAGGTTCTAGGCGCACATGAAGAAGAAATTCCAACTATTCGACAGCAATTTTTTTCTGGCGACCGCCTGAATTGGGATTTGATTAAATACATCCAGAAGCTTCGTCTAAATTACCGCACCGCATTGCTGAGCAATGCTTTCGATGATTTGCGCGCAGAATTAACCGGTGTATCGCCTGCACCAAGCGCTTATTCCATATCTGCGTCAGATCATTTCCTCGATTATTTCGATGAGGTCATCATTTCCGCGGAAATTGGGCTATCCAAGCCAGGTCACCAAATATACCAGTATGCGGCAGAGCGGTTGAAATTAGATATTGGCGAGTGCGTTTTTATCGACGATTATCTCCCCAATGTTAAAGGAGCACTTCAGGCAGGAATGCAGGCAATTCAATTCGTGGACACATCTCATGTTTGTCAAGATTTAAAGACAATCTTGAACAATAAATATTCTCGTTAATATAATAAATCATGGATATAACCAACCTCACCATAACCCAATTAGCGCAGTTGCTATATTCCAGACAAATTTCACCACTTGAATTAGTGCAGGCTCAATTGTCGCGTATCGAGGCGCTCAATCCGAAGCTCAATTGTTACATTACCCTATGCCCCGAGAATGCGATCGCTCAAGCAAAAATGTGCATCCAGGCTGGGAAAATGCCGGCTGCATTGTGCGGGACGACGCTGGCTATCAAGGACTTGTTTGAGACCAAGGGAATACGCACCACTATGGGCAGTCGATTCTATGCTGAATATATTCCCAAACAGAACGCTCACATTGTGGATAAGCTATTCGATGCAGGCATGATTGGTATCGGTAAAACGAATATGCATGAAATTGCTTTGGGAATTACGAATATCAACCCCCATTATGGTGTGTGTCGCAACCCCTGGAATATCGAATGTATTACTGGCGGATCTTCTGGAGGTTCAGCGGCTGCGCTGGCTGCAGACCTCTGCATGGGTGCCTTAGGCAGCGATACGGGCGGTTCCATTCGCATCCCATCCGCGTTGTGCGGCGTCGTCGGTTTGAAGCCCACCTATGGCAGGCTTAGTCTAAGGGGAGTTTTTCCCCTTAGCTGGACATCCGATCATGCCGGGCTTATGGCAAGATGCGTGGAAGATGTCGCTCTCATGCTTGAAGCAACCGCAGGGTATGATGCCCAGGATCCGGCTTCCCTAAATATGCCAATCAATCATTATTCAAAAAAAATCAAATATGGCGTGAAGCAATGGCGAATTGCCCTGGCAAACGATTCCTATTTCTCGGATGCAGACGATGAAGTATGGAATGTTGTGAAGGAAGCTGCGGCGGTTTTTGAACAATTGGGGGCGGAGATCAAAGAAGTCCCATTCCCTGGAGGACAGGAAGCTGCCTCAGCCAATGGATTGATCATTACGAGTGAAGCATCAGTGATTCATCTTGAGCATTTGAAAACTCATCCAGAGTGGTTTGGCGAAGATGTGCTGCGAAGGCTGCAGAAAGGCAAATCTTATTCCATTCAGGACTATATTGTGGCGCGACATACACAAAGCCAGTTACGACGTAAGTACGAGCAATTTTTTGATGATTTCGATGTATTGTTAACCCCCACCACGCCGATTACTGCACCGCCTATTTTGAACTTAGATTCAGTCAGTTTAGCGCCGGTTTTGACCCGTTTTACCGCGCCATTCAATCTTACCGGATTGCCGGCGATTTCTTTACCGTGTGGATTCACTCCATCGGGTATGCCAATCGGATTACAAATTATTACCCGTCCATGGGGAGAAGCCACACTTTTACGGGCGGCTTATGCCTATCAGCAAGCTACTCCGTGGCATTTAAAGCAGCCGGTTATTCCGGAAGAACTACATTGATTTGTATAACCTGAAGGTGATTTTACCGGGATTTTAATTAAAATAGCATTCGATTGTATACCTGGTAACGAATAATTAACTGAGGGGTTTTAACAAATATGCCTGCGTCTCTTTATGCATTTGTCAGGTGTTAGTGGTTAGTGAGTTTTCTAAATAACGACTAAAGTCGCGACTGCGATTTCATTACTTATATTGACCAACTATGAGAACGGTCATAACAAAACATTCGAATGAAACGCTCGAAATTGGAGTATACTCAGAAATTAGTTAAGACCTGGGATGGGAATCATCAAAGATTATTTTTTTATCAGGAGGTAGCACGCTATGAAACGTGCTGTGAGCATTAGTATTGGCTCGTCAAAACGGGATAAAGCTGTCGAAGTCGAACTGCTGGGGGAAAAGGTAAGTATTGAGCGGATTGGCACGGATGGCGACATGGAAAAAGCTGCTCAGCTTTATAAAGAATTGGATGGTAAAGTGGATGCTTTTGGCGTGGGCGGCGCAGACTTGGGAGTGATGACTGCTGATAAATGGTATCCACTATATTCGGTTCAATCCATGATCCGCTTTGTGAAGCAAACGCCGGTTGTAGATGGTGCAGGTTTGAAAAACACACTGGAAAAAAAGCTGGCAGATTTTATTCAAGCCAAAATTGGTGATTATGTGAAAGAGAAGAAAGCCTTTATCACGATGGGGGTCGACCGTTGGGGGATGTCTATGTCGTTTATCAACGGCGGGTATGAATGTGTCTTTGGTGATTTGATGTTTTCGTTTGGATTGCCTTTTGCAGTGCATAGTGAAAATACTCTTAAAACATTGGCTGCTTTGGTCATGCCTATTGCGGGACGTCTACCCTTCGAATGGGTTTACCCAACCGGAGAGAAGCAAGAAATACGAAAACCTAAGTGGGAAAAATATTACCAATGGGCAACGGTTGTTGCCGGAGATTGTCATTATGTTAAGCATCATATGCCGTACAAATTGGATGGAAAAGTGATTGCCACCAATACCACAACCCCGGCGGATGTGGAATTGTTCCGCCAGGCTGGAATTAAATATCTGATTACATCGACGCCGGTCTTAGAGGGCAGGTCTTTTGGGACCAATATGATGGAAGCAGCCTTGGTGGCAGTTGCCGGAAAGGGACGCAAGTTAACGCTTGATGAATTGAACCAATTAATCGATCAATTGGGACTTGAACCTCAATTGCAGGAGTTGAATTGATATGGACGCGATCGTTACGGCTGGTGGAATTCCCCAACCGGGAGAACCTCTATACGAGTACACTCGTGGTGAATATAAAGCCCTATTGGATGTGGCGGGTAAACCGATGGTCCAGTGGGTATTGGATGCTTTGGATGAAGCGAAAAATGTCGAAAAAGTGGTGTTGGTTGGACTTCCTGAAGATCGCGGCATAAAGAGCAAGAAGCTGGCAGCCATACTGTCCAACCAGGGTGATATGCTGGAGAATATCCGCAGCGGGGTCACTCGATTGCTGGAACTTTCTCCACAAGCTCATCATACATTGGTGGTTTCTTCCGATATTCCGGCGATTACCGGGGAAATGATAGATTGGATTGTGGATGTCGCCATGCAAACCGATGAGGACATTTATTACAATGTCATCAAACAAGATGTCATGGAAAAACGATTTCCATCTTCCAAACGCTCATATACTCATTTGAAGGATATTGCGGTTTGCGGTGGCGATTTGAACGTCATTAGAACAAAGACCGTAGTCAACAATGAGAAAATTTGGAGCAAGATCATCGCTGCCCGTAAGAATGTTTTCAAACAAGCAGCTTTGGTGGGATATGATACATTAATCTTGCTTCTATTTCGCGCCATTACACTTGAACAAACGGTAAATACGGCTACCAAACGACTCGACGTCACCGGTCGAGCAATCATCTGCCCATACGCTGAGATAGGTATGGACATCGATAAACCCAACCAGTTGGAAATTATCCGCGCTGATTTAGAAAAAAGACGTATACAATGAGTTTGTCTGTAATCGACCGGTTGGGGGCATGGGACAAGACATTCTCTCAGCGCATTCGGGTGGCTGAGAATCCAGGGCTTATCCGAACATTGGCAGCGCTATACGCCCATTCGGGGGATTCGTGGTTTTGGATCATCGGATTGGCGATTGTATGGCTTTTAGGGAATGATGCTTGGAAATCCCGCAGCATGATTTTAGGGTTGGGCGTCATCATAACCGCGGTATTGGTGTTGACATTGAAATTTACCATCCGCCGTAAGCGTCCCTATGGAGAATGGGGCAGTATTTATCGAATAACGGATCCTCATTCATTCCCATCGGGACATGCTGCCAGAGCAGCGATGCTGGCTGTTTTAGCATCTAATTTTGGGGTTTTCTGGTTCTCGCTGACATTAACGATTTGGGCGCCTTTAGTTGCGCTTGCCAGGGTTGCTATGGGGTTGCATTATCTTTCCGATATCATTGCCGGAATGCTCATTGGCGTATTGATTGGTGTAGTGATTCTGGGCTTTATTTAATCTTTTCCTTGCTTCATTTCTAACTTAAACGCTTCGATGCTTGCAACCGGGGTTGGATCCGTTTTATACGCCATCGCCAGATAATAAGCCATGTAATCACCAAAATGCAATAAGCTCCACAGATTTGCCAGAGGGGTATTGCCTTTGGCATCGATGATATCGGTACAAATTCCTTGCAGCATGAAAGATTTTTGGGATAATTCGGTTCGCAGCCGGTTGCGCGGTTCGTCACTGGGTGAACGCAAGAAGAGGACCATCAACTTACTTAATAAATCTTCGGGGTTTTGAGATCCGGACAGGGTGTTGTGGTTAGCCTCTGGGATGCATTCGAATTGGCTCCAGGCTTTAGCCAGCTCGTTGATTTGACATTTCCACCGCCGGGCCACCGGCGAGAGAATCCCGCAGCCGATAACCGTAACATACCGCCCAATCAATTGACCTGCCATCCTTTTGGCTGGATTGGAAATGGTAGGAATATTCACCAACAAGGGTTGTTGCTGCTGACGCATTGTTTGGACCGAGGAAAGAAGCTCAGCCTCTGGATTGGCAATTAAGTTCAATCGAGCGAACAGGGCTAAAAGCAATCCAAACGAGTATCCCACCGCCGTGCGCGGCTGACCGAGATTAGGGAACAGCCAGATGGGAATTTCGAACTGGTTAGCCAGCTCTGCTAATTTTCCTCCGGTAGTTATAGCCATTATAGAGCAGCGGTTTTCTCTGGCTTGTTCGAATGCAGAAAGGCTTTCCTCCGTATTTCCGGAATGGGATGAGGTTACGATCAGGGTTTCAGCGCCTTTTGCCCAAGCTGGCAACCCATAATCACGATGGATGATTACCGGTATCTGGCATTGATTGGCGACATAGCCAGCCAAAAGATCGGCGCCAATTGCAGAGCCACCCATACCGGCAATCAAGATGTGGTGTATCTGAGAAAAATCAGGTAAAGAGTGCTGATGTCCTATCTGCCAGGCTTCGAGCAGTTGATCGGGTAGCGTATCGATTCTATCGATCATATGCTCAGGGTCGTATTTTTGAAATTCAGTGAAATCATCCAGTATCACGAGTAGTCTCCGTAATTTTATTATTTTGGTATTGGTTGACCAATGAATATACTTCTCGGCGCTGCCATCCTGATATCAAAGCAGCGGAGGCAGCAATTCGACTGGCAGAATTTCCATTTGCCAGTTGCTCTTTGATCCAATCGATTAATTCATTTTCCGTCCAACGTGTCTTTGGGGAATTAGCTCCTTCTAATACTAAGGTAAATTCTCCACGGGGTTCGTTAGCTGAATAATAGTCTATGGCTGATTGAAGCGAATCCCGGAATATTTCTTCATGGATTTTCGTCATTTCTCTCGCAATGGCAATCCGGCGGTCGCCAAATATGTCCAGCATATCTTTCAAGCAAGCGACCAAACGGTGGGGAACTTCTAATAAAATCAAGGTATAGGGCAAATCGACAAATTGCAAAAGACGTTGCTGCCGCTCGCTCTTTTTTCTGGGCAGATACCCCACGAATAAAAAAGCATCACTGGGCAATCCGGAAGCCACCAGAGCCGCAATTGGCGCACAGGCTCCCGGAATGGGCGATACCGGATATCCCTTATCGAGTGCCTGGTTTATCAGCTCATATCCGGGATCGTTTAAGCCAGGGGTTCCGGCATCCGAGATCAATGCCACATCGCCCTGTGCCAGTGCCTTCAAAATAGCCGGAATCTTTGAGTATTTATTATGCTCGAAATAGCTGGTGACCGGGGTGGTAATATGATAATGAGAAAGTAATTTGCGGGAATGGCGTGTATCTTCACAGGCAATCAGGTTGACCTGTTGTAAGGTTTGGATTGCACGCTGGCTGATATCTTCGAGGTTTCCAATTGGTGTGGCGACCAGAAATAATGTTCCCATAATTAGAATGTAAAGAAAGCGATTTTCTTATTGGTTCCCCCATGACTTATGGGGAGAAATTTCATCCGTCCGGTGCAATGCCTGGGGTAGATATTCATCGATTATGATTTGTGCGATTTGCCGGGCAGCTTGAGGCTTGGCTAATTTTAAACAGGCTTGTACGGCTTGCTTTCGTTGCTCGGGATGATTCAGCCAGTTCGAAATCACTTCAACAGTTTTTGCCGGATTTGGCGCCCAATACCCAGCCCCTTCTGAAACTACATAAGCGACATTCCCATCTTCTTGCCCGGGAAGGCGGCTGTAAATGACCATGGGCAAACCGGCATTCAAAGCCTCGCTGATCGTCCCTGGACCGGCTTTCGTTACCAGGATATCGGCGCCGCGCATGAATTCCGGCATCTTTTTGATAAATCCGTAAATATACGTGGGGATTTGCCAATTTTTGCTTTGAAGCCGTTCTTTGAGTTTAAGATTCCGACCAGCCACGATGACCATCGCCGCCGGTAAGCGGGCTGCATCGATCGCGGTGGCGGTTTTCTCTAATGGCCCCATCCCTTCACCGCCTCCTACCAGGAGAATTACCGGCAGATGACCGGGCCAACCCAATTTTTGTTTGATGATGAAGGCATCACCGGGAGGTGAACAGAAGCGATCTGATACAGGTAAGCCAACCACCCTTACTTTTTGTGCGTTCATCCCGAAGTCTATGGCGCGCTGGCGGGCGATTTCAGTAGGTACCAGGCATAAATCGGTATGATGATGATACCATAGCGCATGTGTGCTGACTAAGTCGGTGACCACCACGATGAATGGCGGGCGGTTTTTACCTAAAACACGCAAAATCGGAGCGGCTGCCAATGGATGAACTGATACAATGACATCGCAGGGATTTTGACGGACCATTTTTTGCACCGACCGACGCACATAGAGATAACTGCTCGCTGTAATAAAGCGGGCTCGCCGGTAGCTGTTGGTCATTTTATAGCCCAATCCCCACGCTTGGGGCACTTTCACCATTTTGGGATACAGCTCGGGCATGTAATTCAATGGCAGTGGGGCGCATTTTTTGAAAATATCTACCATTTGAATGTTAAAATGATGCCCATATTGCAGGTAGATAGCTTCAATAATCGCTTCCGCCGCGCTGCGATGTCCTCCCCCGGTATCAGAGAAGAGAAATAAAATGCGTGGAAAATTACTCGAATTGGTCATTAGGGGGTGAGGGTAACACGGTTTTTAAACGCTTAGCCAGCGTTCTCCTGGTGAGTAAGACACGTCTTCCGCATTGTAGGCATTCCAATCCAATATCAGCACCCAATCGTACGACTTTCCAATCGTAACCACCACAAGGGTGTGGTTTTTTTAATCGGACAAGGTCATCTAAATTAAGATCAGGCAGCATGAGGGCATTATAACATGAGCGCTAGCGAGAAGTATTGCCTGCCAATGGTATAATCTTTTTGGAGAAAATGAATGTTCGACTTAGACCCATCTTCGCTTTTTGCCCGTTTGATCATATTATTTATTGTATTCCCTGTTCATGAACTGGCACATGCCTTGACTGCAGATTATTTTGGTGATGATACTCCACGCGTGAATGGCAGGCTAACCTTAAACCCACTGGCGCACCTTGATCCGATAGGCTCACTCCTGTTATTGGTGGCATGGTTTGGTTGGGCAAAACCGGTGCCTGTGAATCCATACACGTTACAGAGGAAATCCCCTGCAGCGCTCATGTGGGTTTCGTTGGCAGGTCCGGCTTCCAATCTGTTGATGGCTATTCTGGCAGCGATTCCATTTCGTTTGGGTTTGGTTTCGAAATACGATGCTGCCCTGGCAATGTTCCAAGCAGCAAATAATTTTTTCCCTACCCTGCCCCAAATTTTATACATATTTATATATATCAATCTTCTTTTGATGCTGTTCAACCTGATACCGATTGCGCCCCTAGATGGTGAGAAGATCGCCGAATACTTTTTTCCACCATCCTGGTCGCGGTTTTTAGAAACGATCCGCCCCTATGGATCGTTGATATTAATGGCGATCGTATTACTGGGAATATTAGGAAGAATCATTGGCCCCCCTTTGAATCTATTGATGACGTTATTAGTAGGATAGAGCTTGGGTATCGTTTATCGTTCCTGGCAATTTTGGCAGGCATTATTAGCATCGCCCTCAGTGGACGAACTGGAATTTGTCCATACTATTCTCACACCCCAAGAATATAATTTATTTGTCCAAATGCATTCTGGGGAGCAGGCGCATAGTTTGAAAGTGATGCATCGTTTGATAAAAAACAATCATCGAGACCCGGAACTACTGGCGGCGGCGTTACTGCATGATATAGGAAAAATCAACCAGCCTTTGCACTTATGGGAGCGGGTTTGGTTGGTGTTGGGGAATACATTTTTCCCCGGCTTGGTATCCCGTTGGCTTCGAAATTCAGAAATGGATGTTAAATCGATGGATAAATACCGCAGAGTTTTCGTCATTCATCGTCTCCATCCAGAATGGGGAGCGAGGCTAGCTCAGGAGGCAGGAGCTAAGTCACTGTGTGTCAATCTTATCCGCCGCCATCACGATAGAATTTCTCCCAAAGCAGACACATTCGAAGATCGATTATTACATTATCTGCAAGAAGCGGATAATTTAAGCTGAGGTAAATATGCCAATAAATATCACGATTATTGGACTAGGCCAAATAGGTGGATCAATTGGACTGGCGCTGGCAGGACAAAGCCAATTGTTGACCCGTCTTGGACACAACCATTCACCCGAAGTTTATAGAGAGGCAATGAAAGCCGCTGCTATCGACCGTTACGAAATCAATCTACCTCATTCGGTGGATAATGCGGATTTGGTAATCTTGGCGTTGCCCTTCGATCAAATCCATGAAACGCTTGAAATCATCGCCCCTGTTTTAAAGCAGGGAGCGGTGGTAATGGATACCAGCCCATTGAAACAGCCGGTTATCCAGTGGATGCAGAAGTTACTCCCTGAAGAAAGATATTATGTGGGGTTGACCCCTGTCCTCAATCCCCTTTATTTGCATGTACAGGGAAGTGGTTTTTCATCAGCGCGAGCTGATTTGTTTCACGATGCCGTTCTGGGTATTATTGCTACACAGGACTCTCCCTCGGAGTCGATTAAATTGGCTTACGATCTAGCGAAGTTGCTCCAAGCCATGCCTTATTTTTCAGACGCAGTAGAAATGGATGGATTGATGAGCACTGTTCATTTACTGCCCCAGTTGATGGCTGCATCGTTGGTCAACATCACTTCCAATAAGCCGGGCTGGATAGATGCTCAGAAATTGGCAGGTAAGCCTTATGCTCAGGTGACAAGCGGCGCCGATACAGATACCCCTGAGGCATTGGCATCCATTGTAAAATCTAA
>DHFN01000210.1 GCA_002402275.1 Anaerolineales bacterium UBA4823 | reverse complement strand
TCACAATAAAATCGTTGTTTTCATCACGTTGTACAGAGGTAACTTCACTATAAGTATATAAGCGGATGTTCTCGTGCTTTCCGGTCTCGACCGTGCGGGGAGTGAGAATGCATTGGGAGCAATCGAGGGTGGGAAAGGTCTCGGAAAGTTGAGCCATATGCCCGCCAATCGAAGGCTCTTGTTCGACTAGAACAACTTCATAACCGCTATTGGCAATATCTAATGCCGCCTGAATACCAGCTATTCCCGCTCCAACTACTAACGCCCGTTCAATCATGATTTAACCTCACTAGCCTTTAAGCAGATTTTTCCGCAGCCATTTGGAAGAGCGGGAGTGGATCCACATAATGATTTTCCATTCCCCACGTTTCGGGGGGTAAACCCAGCGCAACAGCCATGAGCTGCGTGAAATAAAGGACCGGGATTGGTTTCCATGCTCCACCAGCTAAGCTGCGTTGAGGCGAATCAAGGTTGTATTGACATAAAGGACAAGCTGTGACAATTGCTTGAGCACCTTGGCGTTGAGCTGAGGCAAGGATGTCAGTTGCTAGTTGTTTTGGCACTTCTGGCTTATTCACAGCTAAATAAGATCCACAGCATTCGGATTGATAGGGGAAGGATACTACTTCGCACCCTAGAGCTTGAAGGCAATCATGGAGAATATGTGGATCATCCGGATCATCTAGTTGAATCTCACTGGGGGGACGTAATAGCAGACAGCCATAATAGGGAGTAACTTTTAGCCCCTTTAAAGGATTGGTTACTTTTGATTGTAAGCCTTGCCAGGTTAACTTATCGCGCAGGATTTCAAGGAAATGAGTTACTTGTGTTTGACCTTGATAGGGTTCTTCGGTAAACCAATTGATGCGATCCAAGACATCCGGGTGACCCTTGAGAAAATTTTGAGTTCGTCGTAAGACATGAAAACAAATTGCGCACAGTGTGGTAACCTGTCCACCCGCTGCTTGAGCTTGGGTGAGCAAACGAGTGGGAGCTATTAATGCCATTGCATTATCGGTTGAGAGAGGGAAAGTCGCTCCACAACATTGCCATTCGGCTAATTCTTTCAGCTCGAAGTCGAGAGCTTTAGCCACCGCTCGTCCAGAGCGGTCATATCCTTTAGCTTTCGTGGATAGTGTGCAGCCAGGAAAATAGGGAAGATCCATACTTTACTACCTTAAAAAGAATACTTACGGAAACTACCGATGAGGGCAAGTTGAGGTAACTCTTCGGTTTGTTCTGGTACAATTTGATCTGTGGTCAACACGTTCCCGAATTCTTCGAGATAGATTTGGCGCAGTGCTTCCATCACGCGCGGCAGATCAATCCCTTTCGGGCAGCGGGAAACGCAAGTGAGGCAGGCAGCACAAGTCCAGATCGTCTTGGCTTGTAAAACATCCTCCATTCCTAACTGCGCCATACGGATTACTTGATTTGGAAGAATGTCCATGCTAAAAGCCACTGGGCATCCAGCACTGCATTTCCCACATTGATTACAAGCTAACAGACTCTGACCGCTGATCGTCTCGATCCGGTTGACGAATTCCCCACGCACGGACTGAAGATTTAATATTGTACGCATAACACCACCTTTTAAACCATCCTACAATGGACAACTTCGATAATCAACATGATGTATGAATGAAAGAAATTAGAGCGAAATCGCCCTTATGGGAATATCTGAGCATAAGTGATCACCTCTAAAAACACCCGTTGTGGGTGTTTTGATTATCGTCCAAATTCAGACTGAAGTAATCTGTAATTGTTAATCAAGTCGTTAGACAAATATCACCCTCCCGATAGGATGAATATCATGCCAGGGGTGAAATATTTAGCCGCCAAGTATGGGATAGTGAAATCCAGAATCTCAATCTACTATGAGGATAGATATAAGGTTTGATTTTCGTGATTTGAGATTGCCAAACCCTGCAGGATTGTTGATTTGGATGAAAATTCATCCTACCCGACCGATACTCCCACCAGTTTTCCTACTCCATAAGTAAGCCCTGCTGCTGCCATTCCAATCAATACTTGCCGGGTACCAGAATACAGCACGTTTTTCCCAGTGAAAAGGGTGATTGCTGATCCAATCAGGAACAAACCGACAGCGCTTAATCCTAAACTAACATACATTGCTAGATTGCCGGTTAGAAAAACATAAGGGATCAGTGGGAAAAATGCTCCTACTGCAAACAAGAAGAAAGAAGTGACAGCTGCCTCAACCGCAGAACCACCAAGCTCTTTGGGATCAATGCCTAATTCTTCCCGCGCTAACGTATCTAAAGCTGAATTTTTATTGATAATGATCTGCTGAGCAAGCCGGCTAGCTTGATCTTCTGGTAAGCCTTTCGATTGATAAATCAGGTTAAGTTCTTCTTTTTCCTCTTCTGGATTCGTTTCAAGTTCTTCTTTTTCAATGCTGATCTGTTTTGTATAGAGTTCACGTGAGCTTTGCACCGATAACCATTCTCCCATTGCCATCGAACCAGCACCAGCTAGCAAACCAGCCAGACCAGCAATCAGGACATCTTTACTGGCTAGATTGGCTCCAGCAACACCCATGACTAGGCTTAGAATAGAAACCAGTCCGTCATTCGCTCCCAGGACAGCTGCCCGTAGTGCATTTCCACCACCTGCCCGATGGCGCCCTTCTAATTGTGCAACCATACTACCAGACACACCCATTGTGCCAGCACTGGCAGCTGTAAGCAAGCGGGCATGGGTTTTTTCATCGGCAGACATTGCCAGGGCTTCACTTTCAGGTTGATTGTCATAAGCTTGACTATCCATTCTTTCATGAGAGGTAACGGTTGGAAGTATAAACGCAACACCAAAGCGGTCAGCCAACCAACTCAATGTACGGGTACGCCAAGTAGGGTGGGATGCTGAAACTTCTATGCCAGCCTCTTTTAGCTTATTTGACCAATAAGCAGCATGTTTTTCCTCCGATTGGGCAAGCTTGCGATAAACCTCTGCCATTTGAGGGTTTTTTTCCAAATCAGCCAGCTTATTGTACAACGTAATCCCATCAATTTCTCTTTGCCAATTCTCTTTATAGCGAGATATATCAGATGAAGTTGACATGCTGATTGTTCCTCCTATTTTGAAACTTTATATCATTGGTCATATTCATGAATAAAAATAGCATTAATCTTGCGTACGGATATTCAATCCAGGCAAAGATGAAATTTAAAAATAGAACGGTTTTCCCCTAAACTTGTTTTAAGGCCAGGGAAGGGGAAGGATCCCTTTTTCCCGGGCATTAGCAACTGTCAACCAATTATAGGCGGATTCACCATTTTCTACATGTTCCTTGGCTTCGCCCCATTCATCCTTGCCCATGCTAACTGCATCGCTGAAATTAGTTTTTCCGATCAATGTAGTCTCGACAAAATAATACATAGCATTTGTCTGATCGGTTCGGATGGCAACATAGGCATGCCCAGGGATCCCAATAATGGCAGATTCCAGGTTGATCGCTTCCGCGGCAGAGGCAAAAAGCAGAGCCAGATCAATGCAATTGCCCGCGTGTTGTTCTAGGGTTTCACGCGGCAGACGAATGCGCTGGATGTCCCCAGGTGCATAGGTGACTGGCGTGCTTAAGTAGGTAAGCCCATAATCTCGTCCTTCGGCTTCCCAAATTGCATTCAATCGCTCCCAAACATCGTTATCCTCGTCATCGTTGGCGCCATTGTATCCACCCCACATAGAACCGCTTTGGGTGTAATTGGCAGCATGGCGCAGCAATTCTTCAACGGCTGGATCATTGGGGGTTACCATTGCAGCCAATAGTTCAAAGTCTTCCTGTTCTGTCATTCCGGGGATGCTCCAAGGGAAATCCCGCCGGGCAAATACTAGGGTTTCTCCACTATCCTCCAAGATCAATTTTTCTTCTCCACTTTCGACCGCGCTAATTTTGACATGGAATTGAGCAGGTTGTTCAACGTTAAGCTTATCAAAGGCAGCTGAGTCTAAGCGTGGGTTTTGGCGTACTTCGGCACTGCTTTGTGGATCTATGGTGACAGTATCCATAGACTGGGCTGTAAATCCTTGCACTTCACTGCTAACCTTGACTTTAACCGGTAAATCATTCGTGTTGGTAATGGTTACAATCGTGAAATCATCCAGGATGGAACCATATAATGGATAAATGATCGAGATTAAGTCAGAACGATACAAGTAATCCGCATTGATATTGTCAATATTCACTTGCAAGGTTGGTTGAGGAGTGTTTTCAGGTGTTGGGGAGGGTTGAGGTATAAACAATTTGCAACCCAAGGTCATTGCGCTAACTACAATAAATACAAGAAGAAAACGAGTTGATTTGATTTTGTTATGAAACTGAGGTGTGGGGGAGAGGTCTTTATGTGGATGGGTGAATTGCAGATTATGTTTATAACCGTCCATACTGAATTCCCTTATAAATTCAAAGATGTTAATATCATAACATAGAAAATTAAATCATAAATATACAGCTTTGTAACTTTTAAAAATTTCAAATTCCCAAAACGAGATTGTCCCGTAAGTTATAAAGGTTAACACGAGCAAGGCGAGATATCTTGACGCCAATGACAAGACCCCTCTCTTCGTTCGGGGTGACAAACTTT
>DHFN01000151.1 GCA_002402275.1 Anaerolineales bacterium UBA4823 | reverse complement strand
TTCCCACCCATCCGAACCAATTGAAAATATAGAAGAGGGGACAGTGTCTTATCCACCATGGCCACAATCACAGTACTTGGTTGCTATGGCAAATCAAAAGCCTGAGCTTGTGTCGGATATTATCTTAAGCATCAAAACCAGAAATGGCTTGATCCAATCCGATTTATCGGAAGCCATAATAAAATTACCCCCCAATATCTCGGCTAAGCATACCGAACAAATTTGTTTGTGGTTAAAAATCCCGACCTTCTTAATGGGGGATAAAGCTGGTGACTTGGTCTCGCATTTAGCCAAAGGGAAGGAAATTGAGGCAGCTGGAGCAATAACAAAAGAATTATTGACCTTAATCCCTCGACAATTCTCCAAGGAGCAAGATGATAAGCAATTGGTTTATGAAGAACCACAATCTAGAATAGATAAATGGAAATATGGCGAGTTTCTAAAAAGTAATTTTCTTGATTTACTGCAAGCTGCCCCCCAAATAGCTTTGAAGATTGCCATTAATGCCCTTGAGGATGCGATTATTCTTTCCGGATATAAACCGACTGAAAAATTCTTGGATGATTCTGAATTATGGCGACCAGCGATTGAAGATCATGAACAAAACCATGAACTTGGTGATGCTAGAAATTCTCTAATCAATGCTTTGCGTGATTCTTTGGAATATTGTATTAATCAGGATCCTAAAAGCTTTTCTGACATATACAAGGAACTTGAAAAGAAACAGTGGACGATATTTAGGCGTCTAATAATTCATATCGTACGAATCTTCGGGGAAGAAAACACTGACCTTGTTGAGACCTATATTCTGAACAAGAATCTGCTTAATGATCTGCGAGTACGTCATGAGTACATGATGCTTGTTCGGGATCATTTTTCTAAGCTGAGCAAAGACAAACAGAAAAAATTCCTCGATTGGATAAGAAGAGGACCAAAGAATCAAAAAAGGGATGAAGATCCGGTTGGTTTCAAGGAACATTGGCAACTTAGGTGGCTTACCATTTTAAAAGGACAGCTCGATCAAATATGGGAGAATTACCGATTAGATCTTCTAAAAAAATACAAAGAACCAGAACATCCGGATTTATTGGCATGGTCTTCAGGGGTTATGTCAGGACCAACTAGTCCTTTATCGCCCGAGCAATTTAAGAGAATGAGCATTGATGAAATAACCGATTACCTACATAGTTGGAAGGCTCCGCAGGGCTTTACAATGGATTCGCTTGAAAGAATTAGCAGAGCATTATCAGCTGCAATATCGGATGATCCATCCAGGTATGCAGTTGAGGCAGAAAAGTTTATAAACTGTGACCCAACCTATATTCATGGAGTTTTTCAAGGACTTAAAAAGGCACTGGAAAACAAGAGGGAATTTGAGTGGGCTCCCGTTATTAGATTGATGAATTGGGTCGTAGAACAAAATAGAGAAATACCGGGGAGAATTGCAGGCCACTCATGGGACGCTGATCCTGATTGGGGGTGGTCAAGAACGGAAATTGCCCGGTTATTGGAAACTGGATTTAACTCCGAGGCTAATCAAATTCCTTACAGTCTCAATGAATTAGTTTGGGAAACCTTACTGCCCATTACAGAAGATCCGGATCCAACCACTGAAATGGAGTCAAACACCAGCATGGACCCGGCGACCTATTCAATCAATACTACAAGAGGTACTGCTTTCCATTCAATGATCTCATATGCCTTATGGAAAAAGAGAAATCTGTTAATCGGAACAAATAAAGAACCCTTTGAAGTAACACTTAGTGATATACCAGAGGTTTTTGCTGTACTTGAGAAGCACCTAGATACATCGTTTGATACCTCGATAGCAATACGCGCGGTATATGGTTGGCGGTATCCAAACTTGGCGTACTTAGATCATGAATGGGCGGTAAATCGAAAGGAACAAATATTTCCGAAAAATAATGAGGCTATCAAGTACTTTAATGCCGCTTGGAGCGCCTTCATAGGGTTTAACCATCCGAATATTTCATATATTCAAGACCTACCTTCAGAGTACCTATATTCAATAGCATTAATTGGAGTTTTTGATTTAAAAATTGGTTGGGGAACAAATCCTTATGAAAATCTTGCAGAACATTTGATTGTTTACTATGCCTTGAACAAGATCCAACTAGATTCCGAGATCATGAAATCATTTTGGAGTAAGGCGAGCCCTGAATTAAGAAACCACGCCCTTAGTTTCATCGGTCGTAATGGAAAAGATGCTTCGAAAGTGATGATAAAAAGGTTTATAAAGTTGTGGAACAGCCGGCTTTTGACTGCAACTATCGAAAATGATAAAACCCCGTATGTAGAAGAACTTAAAGCTTTTGGCTGGTGGTTTGTCTCTGAGTTATTCGACAATAATTGGTGTCTAGGAGAGCTTGAAAAAGTATTACAGATTACTGGAGAGGTCGATATAGATCATCAAGTTATTGAGCGGTTAGCTTACCTTTCCTCCAAGTATCCTCTTCAATCTGTCTCACTAGTCGAAAGAATGATTGAAGGGGAAAAGAATGGGCGGAGAATGACTCTTTGGTCAGATCATGTCAAAAAAGTATTGTCGAATGCTTTATCTAGTGAAAATGTGGAAGCTCAAAAGGCGGCAAAAGCATTAATCAATAGACTGGCTGCTCGTGGTAATTTAGATTTTTCTGCTTTAGTGATAGTATAAATCTACAATTCGTTATCAAATCCTTTTCCCAATGAATAAACATTTGATCAAAAAAGAGCCTCGATTTGATTAACGTTCACTCAATCATAGTCAATTATCGTCCTCCGGGTCGCTAACGAAG
>DHFN01000088.1:3675-6500 GCA_002402275.1 Anaerolineales bacterium UBA4823 | reverse complement strand
TCATTCAAAGCGGGGAGATCGGCGACATCTATTACATCAACGGCACGCGTGTAAATCTTGGTCTTTATCAGCCCGATGTTAATGTTATCTGGGATTTAGCGCCTCATGATATCTCAATTTTGCTGGATATCCTGGGTGTACGACCTATCGCCGCCAGTGCGCGTGGGGGAATGTTTGTCAAGCCCGGTGTCTATGATGTTGCGTACCTGACAATCCGGTTTCCAGGCTGCGTGATAGCCGATCTCAGGGTTAGCTGGCTCGATCCATGTAAAATTCGCAGTATTACCATAGTCGGAAGCAAGAGAATGATTGTGTATGATGATATCGAACCGGTCGAAAAAATTAAAATCTATGACAAAGGTGTCGAAATTCAACCTTATACAGATACCCTGGAAGAATTTCACCTGGCTTACCGATATGGAGAAGCAGAACCTTATCCATTGAATTGGCGCGAACCTTTGAGAGCTGAATGCCTGCACTTTATCGAATGCATCCAAAAACAAGCAATACCACGGAGTAGTGGTTTTGATGGTCTTCAGGTTATTCAAGTCATTGAAGCAGCTCAAAAATCACTTTTAAATGGAGGCGTCCAGGAGGTAATCAAATGGGAAATGCAGCCAATTACAAACGTATAGCTCCAGATGTCAAGCTTGGACAAGGAGTAAAAATCTACGCCTTCGTCAATATGTATGGGTGTGAGATTGGTCATGATAGCAAGATTGGCACCTTTGTTGAAATTCAGAAAGGTGCAAAGATCGGATGCAACGTAAAAATCTCCAGCCATTCATTTATATGTGAAGGGGTCACTATCGAAGATGAGGTTTTTATTGGACACAATGTTTCATTCATTAATGACAGATACCCAAGAGCTACTAATGAAGACGGCACAATGCAACTCGATTCTGATTGGACGCTGGAAAAGACATTGATCAAGCGGCGCGCTTCAATCGGAACCGGCTCAACTATTATGTGTGGAGTGACCATTGGCGAAAATGCAATCATTGGAGCAGGCAGCGTGGTGATACATGATGTTCCTGACAACACGATTGTTGCAGGCAATCCGGCACATATCATCCGTCAAATCGCCCCCACCGTAAGAAAGTGATGATAACAACGACAAAGGAGCAAAAAAAATGAACAACACACAAATTCCCCTGGTAGACTTGGTAGCTGGCTATAAGCCAGTCGAAGAGCAGATTCGTTTAGCCTGGGATGAAGCCTTAAGTGGAATGAGATTATTCCTCGGTCCGAACGTACAGGCATTTGAAAGGGAATTTGCTGAATATTGTGGAGTTCAACATGCGATTGGAATAAGCGACGGTACAAATGCGCTCCATCTTGCATTGCGCGCCTGTGGAATCTGTCCTGGAGACGAGGTTATAACAGTTGGTTTCACCTTCATAGCCACGACTGAAGCAATCCTACTCTCCGGCGCAAAACCCGTATTTATTGATATCGATCCAAAAACATATACAATGGATCCAAGCCTCATCGAAAACCAGATCACACCCAAGACTCGCGTGATCCTACCGGTACATTTATATGGACAATGTGCGGATATGGATCCAATCATGGAGATTGCAAAAAAGCATAATTTATTCGTGATCGAAGATGCTTGCCAAGCTCATGGCGCAGAGTACAAAGGGCGCAAAGCGGGAAGTATTGGGCATGCAGCAGCTTTTAGTTTCTACTTTACTAAGAATCTCGGAGCCTATGGAGAGGGAGGTATGGTGACCACCCAAGATGACGAGATCGCCAAACGGATTAAAATGCTAAGGGATCACGGCTCAGAAAAACGCTATTATCATGATCTGGTCGGTTGGAATGCGCGATTAGATGAGTTACAAGCTGCTGCATTACGAATTAAGCTTAATTATCTGGATCAGTGGAATCAAGAACGGCGGAAAAACGCCTCTTATTATTCACAACACCTGGAGTCAACCGGACTTGTTTTACCCTGGGAAGCCCCATACAATCAACACGTGTATCACTTATATGTAATTCGAACCCCTTATCGAGAGGAACTTCGCCAATCTCTGGCCGAACAAGGAATTGGGACAGGCATTCATTATCCAATACCAACCCACCGTCAAAAAGCAATTCTTGACCGGGGAATAATAACCAACAGCCTTCCGCACACCGAGTCTCTTTCTGATCAGATACTTTCTTTGCCAATGTATCCACAGCTTACACAACAGCAAATCGAACGAGTTTGCGAAGAGGTTCAGCGCTTCACAACCGAATATATTTCCAGATAGAAACCAAATCAACAGGAAATATATTCACAACCCCAGAGTCAGAGTATGATTTATATGTCAGTTAATATATCGGGAAATTGGGATCGTAAACACAGATCGACAGGCTAAAAAATTTATGGAACTCAGGCAATACTTCAGCGTTTTATGGAAATGGGTTTGGCTGATCGTATTATCGACGGTGTTAGCTGCAGGAAGCAGTTATGTCGCGAGCAGGGCAGCAACACCTCTATACCAAACCAAAACGACCTTAATGGTCGGGCGAGCCACGCAAAACCCAGATCCAAATTCAGCAGATTTATACACAGGGCAGCAACTTGCTTACACATACAGTCAATTGGCTCGCCGAGAACCGGTACTACAGGGGGCGATCAATAGTCTGGGATTGAATATGAGTTGGGAAGCTTTGGCGAATCAAGTCAATACAAGCATTGTCTTAAATACCCAACTGCTAGAAATTTATGTTATTGACATAGACCCTTATCGAGCAAAAGTCCTGGCAGATGCTATCGCCCAAAATTTGATTTTACAGGGCCCAAAGGGTGCAGCCGGGGTATCTAGCGATGATCT
>DHFN01000088.1:0-3595 GCA_002402275.1 Anaerolineales bacterium UBA4823 | reverse complement strand
TATTCACAATTACTCAATTCTCTTCAAGGAGGCAATGTAAATACATTAACCGTTGTTGAAGAGGCAACCATTCCCAGCACGCCCATTAGTCCGAACATAAAAATGAACGTTCTCGTTGCTGCAGCGATAGGTTTTGCTTTGGCGGTAGGAGGGGTATTTTTGATGGAATATTTAGATGATACCGTCAAAACCCCAGAAGACATCCAACGTGTTACCAAGCTACCAATTATCGGTACTATAGCTCATATCAAAGGCAAGAGTTACGAAGAAAAACTAGTTGCGTCACATAACCCTCTTGAGCCAGTGGTCGAATCCTTCCGCGCCCTCCGGACGAACATCCAATATTCATCAGTGGACAAGCCAATACACTCTTTATTGATCACCAGTCCTGGCCCTGGCGAAGGGAAAAGCGTTTGCCTGGCGAACCTGGGTGTGGTTATGGCTCAAGCCGGCATAAAAGTTGTGATTGTCGATGCTGATTTTCGTAAGCCAATCCAGGATCAAATTTTTGGTCTGTCAAATGAAACTGGCTTAAGCGACATAATTCTTGAAAACAATACAAATATCTCAAATCTCATTAAAAACACAGAAATTCAAAATTTACGAATTCTTACCTCGGGTTCATTACCTTCTAACCCGGACATCTTGATGGAGACAGAGCGTATAAAATATGTTCTTCGTCGGTTAGAAATGGAGGCTGATATTGTCATCTTAGATAGCCCCCCTGTACTTGTCGTTGCTGATGCTGCCATTTTGGGTACCCAGGTAGATAGTGTGATATTACTCATCAATTCTGGGCATACAAAACCTTATCATCTAGCTCGTGCAATTGACGAAATGCGACGCGTCCATGTCAATATTATAGGGATTATATTAAACCGCTCAACCCTTTATCAGAAAAATCACTATTATTATTATCGTAAAAACGGGCAGGAAAATGGAGAAAAAAAACTCCCCCGTATCGAAGAGCTTGATCGTTTTCCATGGTCTACTGATCGACAGGATATCGCACCTTTTCCAAGTAATGTTCAGTCGCCTGACTTGCTCACCAGACTAAAATACTCTCCCACAAAGCCATTAGACTATCAGGCTGCCAGCAGGTGGTTATCAAAATCCATGCGTTCGAAAAAAGTTGACAAAAATAATTTAGAAAATTAACACCGTTTTCGTGAAAACAGGGGGCAATTTTGGACAGTATTTCTTCTTTGCCAAGAAAAATCTTCGTCTATGTGTTTGGCGACTTCACCAAGAGCCAGATGGGGTTTTAATATTCCAGGATGACAAATATGAACCATATAAAAATAGGCGTTATTGGAGCTGGCAGAATGGGCCAACATCATTGTCGCGTTTATTCTTCTTTGCGTCATGTAAATTTTGTTGGCATATATGACAAGAATCTGAAAACAAGTAAAGAGGTTGCTAATCGATACAATGTACAAGCATTTAACCAGATCGAGGAATTAATCGAAAGAGTTGATGCCGTTTCGATAGCTACCCCAACACCAACCCATTTTGATATTGCAATGCAATGCCTTGAACGAGGCCTTCATGTTTTACTGGAAAAACCCATCACAGAGACAGAAGAGCAAGCAGAGAGGTTAATAAAAAATGTTCAGGCAAGCTGTAAAGTTTTTCAAGTCGGTCATATTGAGCGTTTTAATCCTACCTATACTGAATTAATAACCGTATTAGAGGATTTTCAAGTTCAGGCAATCAACTTCCGCAGGTTAAGCCCTTATCAAGGAAGCAATATTGATGTAGATGTGGTCATGGACTTGATGGTCCATGATATTGATCTTGCCTTAAATCTGATCAAACGGGAGCCTGCTTCTATTAGCGCTTATGGATTGGCTCCCGTAAGTGGGTCATTGGATTATGTCGTTGCTGACCTGTGGTATCCAGAGAGTCCCCTAGTTACATTAACTGCGTCTCGGATAACAGAACAAAAAATTCGTTCAATTGATGTTACTGCTCGCGAGGCTTATCTGGATGTAGATCTGCTAAATAAGGGAATCTTTATCCACCGCCGTTCTTTAGGTGAATATACGGGTTTAAGCCATGGGGCAGTCAAATACCGTCAGGAAAGTGTGATCGAACGCATATTAGTACCCAATATAGAACCTCTCTTACTAGAAATACAACATTTCCTGGATTGCATCAGACAAGATTGTACACCTTGTGTTTCTGCAGTGGATGGTTATAAAGCTCTTCATTTTGTTAATTCAATCCGTTGTTTAGCCAATCAGCACTTAAAACAATCTATCGAAGAATTCAACTGATGACAAAACTTTCAATTATTATCCCTTTTTTCAATGAAGTAGATAATGCATGCAAATTAGAAGCAGATTTCTATCCGGCTGTTCAGGAATTATTCCAAAATGAGAATTTACCTGCTGGTCATATAGAAGCCATTGAAATAATATTTGTCGACGATGGATCCAAGGACAAATCTCTTGAAGAATTCAATAAAATAACGACCAAACATACCAATTCGAAACTTTCCAGTCTATTTATAAAACATCCTGTCAACCAAGGGCTAGGTGCTGCATTACGCAGTGGATTTGCAGCGGCTAATGGAGATATTATTGTAACAACCGACGTCGATGGCACATATAAATTTGCCGAAATTCCAGATTTATTAGCCTACTTGACGCCAGAAGTAGACATTGTTACAGCATCACCATACCATCCGGATGGACAGGTTGTAGGTGTACCAGTCTATCGCTTATTATTAAGCCGATCATCATCATTCATCTATCAGATTTTGGTGAGCAAGCAGATCCATACCTATACGTCGTTATTCCGGGCTTACAGAAGCCAGGTGATAAAAGATATTCAGTTTAACTCCAATGGATTTTTAGCTGGAACCGAGCTCCTGGTTAAGGCGATCTTGAAGGGTTATTTAGTTCGTGAATATCCTGCTGTGCTTTATCGTCGGGCATATGGTACTTCGAAAGCGAAATTATTTAAAACTGTGATGGCTCACTTGAAATTTCTATTCAAGATTTCTATCCATAAATTAGGCTTTAATTCTGTATGAGCGACAAAGGGCTATGTCACAGGAGAAAAACATGAGATCGTCAGCACTGAAAATTTTTTGGAGGGAATCAGGAATGAAAACAGCAATTATTTACATATTGATTAGTGTTCTCGGTGGCGCTGTTGGGCAAATATTACTTAAAAAAGGCATGAACACCCTTGGACCACTCACATTATCATCAAAAGAACTAATCCATGTAATCCTGGCAATTATCACAAATCCATATGTAATCATTGGCCTGGGTATATATGGATTAGGGACGTTTTTTTGGCTGGCAGCTCTTTCCAGGGTTGACTTGAGCTACGCTTATCCATTCGCTAGTTTGAGCTACTTGTTGATGCTGATTGCTTCTTGGGGGCTATTCCATGAGCAAATAACCCTGTTACGCTTGATTGGTACGTTTGTAGTCTGTATTGGCGTACTCTTAATTGCCAAAAGTTAACCCAAATTTGAATAATAGAGAATAGAGGTGAAGGTGAAAATATTATCTATTGTTGGCGCTCGGCCAGAATTTGTCCAAGCGAAACCTCTCAGTCAAGAAATTCGAAAAAAACA
>DHFN01000137.1 GCA_002402275.1 Anaerolineales bacterium UBA4823 | reverse complement strand
CGTTGCGCATGGCACCCTCGAATGTAAAAGATGGAATTCGATTATAGCGCAAGATGAAAGACACTAACATTATGTGACCAACTTCAGTTATTCTGCTCAATCGCCTTATTTTTTGCCACAAAATATCTGATCGTTTCAGCAAAAAGAATAATATTCACCACAAAGCCTGTCAATCCAATTACTATCCCTTGATATTCGCCGATATTTATTCCTCCGGAAGAAGCTAGGATAGATGCAGTAACCAGGTAGAAAAGCCAAATGGTTGGTGTGAGCGTCACCCAAAAGTACATAACTTTATCAGTGGTTTTTTTGGCAATATTTGTGGTTATGATTAATGGAATAAGCACCATTGCTAAATGGTAATGAGAGTGCCACGAGACTGCAATTGTCGCCGTGAATACACCCAGCATCATCATCATCCATTCTTGGCTGCCAAATTGAAATCCATGCCTAATCAAATAATATACGCCCAAGATTGTTAATATAATGCCTATTCCGGAAACCAACCATCCTATTGGTGAACCTGAAACAGAGTTTAGGTTCACCCCTATCATTCGCCAATTAACCATTACTCCTGGATTGCTAGGCGTTGTCCTCAAATAATTGCCCGTTAGTAGACGTCCTAGAGCTAACATTCCATTTACACCAGAAAGGTAAATCGAAATCCCTATGATTACAATAGAAGAAAGCAGAAAACCTTTAAGGCATTTCCATTCCCGCATGATCAAAAGAACAGGGATGATTAGGATAAGTAATTGAAATTTTAGAAGCAACCCTCCCAACCAAATTCCAGAGACGATAGGTTTTTTGTTTGCAGCGTTTCGGATGAATTCACCAATACACACCAGCAAGAATGTTTGAACCTGTCCAAGACCTATATTTGAAAAGACCGGATAAGAAAACAGCAGTAAAAAAATCAAAAGAAACTCGTTAGTTGATTGGGATTGACCTAATCCTGCGTTCCGACCAAAGAAGAGTAGATAAGAAATAATAACAAGAATGTTGATCACTGTCCATATCCAATACCCCTCTCGTGAATTAATCCTGGAAAGCCATTGAAAAGGAATGATAAAAAATGAAAGTAACGGGGATGTGTTCGGTATAATTTGAACATTCTCATTTTCGTTGATCAGGCCGAGTGCTTTTAACTCTTGCACTTGAACACTTTGCAGAATATCCAAATTGTATATTTGGGAATATTCCTTCTGATCCGCGATCTTTCCAGCGCTCCACCAAGCCAGATAATCAACACCAAAATCTGGGAAATGGGATTTCGATGTCACCAAATAGAATAATGAAATATAAAAGGATCCTAAAATCACAATGATTAACAGCGTCCAATTTATTTGTTGAATCTTTTTGGAGCTTTGAAAATTCATCTTTATCTCCAAACGGAATTTTCGGTAGACATGAAATATTCTAACAGAGCATCTAATTAGTTAGTAAAGAGAATAGAAGACGGATTGTTTTGAGATAATTCAACATTATCGGGTTTTGTTCCAAGGCAAAACGATAAGCCTGAAACAATGATAGCAAAGGCAATGATACTTGGATTTGCTGTGGGTACAGGTGCAGCATATGGCAAAAGCAATGCTATTATTCCAAGAGTCCGAGAAAATGATTTTGTGCGAAGTATCGTCAATAACAGCCAAGGTAAAAGTGGTAAAAGTGAGTAAGTCCATGTAATGGGTAGAATGGCAATCCCAAGCCATACGATACAAGCCCATTCATTGATTCCTTTTGACTTATGAAAAGACAAAAGCGCCCATAAAATTAGGCTACTAACAATAGCGATTCCAAACCAACGTCCTAAACGCCAAGCAACAACAATGAGAGCCCCATTATCTTGGCGAAAAACTTGTCCCATCGAATTGTTGGTATTTACAGAAATATACGCAGAAATTGAATCTGGACGGATTAATAATAGAATTGCTAAAGCAATAAACCACACAACCATAAATCCCAGAAACGCTGACCATTTCTTGTGCTTAACGTAATAAACTAAAGCAGGAGCCGCTAGAAATTTAGGTAAGCTTGCCAATGCCACAAAAATTCCGCTCCTTATTGGTTGTTCACGATATTTATAAGCAAGAACCAAACCGAGCAACCATATTGGAGTCAACTGACCAAGGGACCATATGGTTGGCGGCCACACTAGCGAGAAGACTCCAGTCAAAATGGACCATTTCCAATTCATACCTAGGAACCGGAAAGTAAGGATGATGCAAACCAACATTAAAAACATCCATGTATAAGTCGAAATTCCGATTGGAAGTAAGGATAAAGGAAGGGCAAATAGGTATGCGGTCGGTGGATGAGTAGAAAGGTGTGAGGCGTTCCAGTTAATTCCAATATCAACGAATGCATCGCTTAGCACAGGGTATAAATCTTTTGTCTTGTCCAACAACGCACGGGCGCCAATATAATCCTGTGCATAGTCCTGTATTAATGGATTATTAATCAAAAGAGGGAGTATTATTTTCGTATAACATAGAATAATGACACAGATGATTCCAAGAATATCAATTATTATGAAGACCTTTTTTTTGTCCAATGGCATTTTTCCTTTGACTTTATAGATGGTGATTAAAAAGATTGTATTTAAGGATGCAATAAATTGTCCTTACTCCATCTTTCCAACCAATTTTCTTCCCTTCAGCAAAACTTCTTGGAGAATACGATATGGCAACTTCTTTTATTCTGTAGTGTTTCTTCGCGACTTTGGAGGTTATCTCGGGCTCGAAACCAAACCGGGCTTCTTGTATTGAAATTTCTTGGATAATTCCACGACGAAAAACCTTATAACAAGTCTCCATATCAGTGAGCGTCAATCCTGTAAGTACGTTCGAAAACCAGGTAAGAAATTTATTTGCTAAGGTATGCAAATTCACTAAAGAAATACTGTTATTCCTATATAAGAAACGAGAGCCATAAACTACATCTGCTTCATCAGCTTCGATAGGCAAAATAAGCGAAGGATAATCTTTAGGGTCATATTCGAGATCCGCATCCTGAATGATTACAATATCTCCTCGTGCATGAGAAATTCCTAGCCTTAATGCTGCCCCCTTTCCCTGGTTTCTTACATTGTAGATAATTCTATCGACTAAAGGCGAAACTTCGCTTCTTAATAGGTCACGTGTGCCATCTGATGAGCAATCATCAATGATGATGATCTCTTTATCTTCAGGAGGTGAATTGCGTACAACTTCCACTATTTTTTTTATTGTTTCTATTTCGTTATAACATGGAATTATTACAGACAGTTTCATTTACTTTTCCCCCTTCAAATTATTATATTCTACTAACCCAAAACGGAAGAAATACATGATAAATTCTTTCAGATAAAAAGATACAGGTACACACAACTCTGCAGAGAATTAGGAAAGAGATTTCCTTGTTCGGTATTCCGCAAGGTCCTAATAAAGGTTTCCAATAGTTTTTTAATGACACGCTTCCATAAGTCACCGATTTATTAAGTCAGAACAAGTCCACCAACCATTCTGGTAAAAAAACCAAATCTCAGTTTTTATACCCGATCTCTAACTCTTGAATACATAAAACATGATCAGCAGGTTGGCAATGAATCCCGAAACCGCCACGATCAAACCCTGGAAATCCAGGATATTCACCCTTAATATTTGTTGGAGCGCCAGCCCAACACCTAAAAAGCCGAGCCAGGCAGCAGGCGTCAACGCAGCCCAGGTGACCACATTTCCGTCGGGCAGTAATTCATTTGCGCTGGTATAAAGCAAGAGCGGAATGATGACCACTGCCATATGGGCGTGGGCGTGCCAGGTCACCGCGAGGGTGGCTGCCATCACCGCCAGCATCGCGGAGACCCATTCCGACGAACCGAATTCACGCCGCCGCCTGAGCACGATAAAAAGGACAGTCAGGGTAAGCATACATCCAACTCCTGCGATGATCCATCCGACGGGTGATCCGAGGTAGGTGTTGGTATGGGCTGCGACCATCCGCCAGTTGATCATTACCTTGGGTGCGGTCACCGAATTCCCCTCACCCCAACCAGTGAGCAGCCGGGCATAAGCGACCATACCTCCGATTCCGGAGAGTAAGGTTGAACTCCCCACCACCGCCAGAGATGAAATCATAAATCCCCAAATCACTTTCCATTGGCGCTGTATCAGTAGTACGGGAAGGATCAAGACCAAAACCTGGGGTTTGAGCAGCATCCCTCCCAGCCATATGCCCGCTGGAAAGGGTCTCCTTTTTACGGCATTGCGGATGAATTCACCGCAGCACAACAATAACAGCACATTCAACTGACCATTGACCAGATTGTCAAACACAGGGAAGGAAACCAGCAGAAGAAGTACAAGTATTTTTCGTCCTGCACCAACTAATGGAGAAATTTTTTTGAGGAAGATTGTTAGGTAGCCCACGATAAGCAAAAAATTCAGGATTGTCCAAAGCAAATAACTGGACTGGATATCCAACCTTGAGAGAAAAATGAAGGGCAACATGAATATCGAAAAGTACGGTGCTGGCAAAGTCGTATAAAAAACCTCGCTTCCGTTCTTTGGAAATCCCAGGCCCTCCAATACTCCTACTTGTATCGCCTTCAAGTCAGCCGTGCTGTAGATTGCTGTAAAACCCTTTTCATCTGCCAGCCTACCGGTACTCCAAAAAGCCAGGTAATCTCCACCGTAGTGAAAAGGCGAAGTCTTTTCCTTCGACCAGATCACAACCAGGCTGGCATAAAAGAGGGTGATTCCGAAAAGCAGGATCACCTTCCAGTTCAATCCTTTGAAATTCAGCCCCGATGATAATCTCTTCATTTCTTCATCCATTTTTCTACTATGCGTAATTGTTTTGATCTGAAAGTCCGCTAATCCACCCGCTGAAAGAGGTAATAAGTAAAAGTGTACCCTTCAAAGTACTGATCCGCGAAATTTACCAAACGGTACTTGGAATTTAGCTGCATTACCTTCGCTTTATTCTTGTCTTTTACGGCATAATCCCGCAGCACCACAAACT
>DHFN01000260.1 GCA_002402275.1 Anaerolineales bacterium UBA4823 | reverse complement strand
TAATGGGACAATCTCTTAGGGGTGTTTCTTAAAATTCACGCATTTTTTATCCCCCCTTCATAAAGGTTTTACTGTCCTTTTGGATTGCCTATGCTAGGATTTACTCAGTAAAACTAGAAGATGAAAGAAGGGTATCTAGATGAGTTTTTGGAATAGCCTCAGAATTGCCTCTTCGTCGTTGAGTGCCCAACGATTGCGCTTGGATATTATTTCTAACAATATTGCCAATGCTGAGACAACTCGGACGGAAGAAGGGGGACCATATCAACGTCAGGATGTGGTATTTTCCCCTCAGGGTAGCAACTCTCTTACTCCTCAATTCCTCAATGTACTGCGCAGCTTTCGAGGTAGTAACACTAGTCTCCCAATGAGCAGCGTTTCGGGGGTGAGAGTGAATTCCATCATCACGGATACGACTTCTGGTCCGCGCATCTATGATCCTTCTCACCCCGATGCTGACGCGGAAGGGTATGTCAATTATCCCAATGTTAATTTAGTGGTTGAAATGACCAATATGCTCTCTGCTACCCGATCTTATGAAGCCGGCTTGGCAGTGGTAGATGCTTCCAAACGGATGGCTCAAAAAGCCTTGGAAATTGGTCGGTAATAATATTTTGTAGGGACAAGGAAAAAGAGTATGGATATCAATCGAATTACTTCAGCAACTATTCAAAACACTCAAGCTAATAAAATGGTGGGGAAAAGTCAAAATGCTCTCGACCAAGTTGGGCAAACTTTCCAGGAAGCTCTTGAAAATTTGAGTAAAACCCAAGCAACGAGTGATGACTTAATTCAAAAATTAGCTCAAGGCGAGGATGTAGATTTACATACCGTTATGATTGCCTCTGAGCAAACCGATGTCAATTTCAGGGTGGCGGTTGCCATTCGAGATAAATTAGTGGATGCCTATCGCCAAATTATGAGTATGCAAGTTTGATCTAAGCGAACTGATTAAGAGAGATCATCAATATGTTTCGAGTTTTGCAACAACAATTTAGCCGTTTCTGGAGCCAACAAAGCGGGACACAACGCTTGATTTTAATTATTTTGGTTATCCTTGCCGTGGTATTAATTCCACTATTTGTGGTTTGGGCGACGACACCCACTTATGAGGTAGCCTTTTCAGGTTTAAGCGAGGCAGATGCGGGCCAAATTGTCGAACAATTGAATTCGGATAATACCCCCTACAAATTACGAGGCAGTGGAACTATCATGGTTCCTTCTAATCAGGTTTACGAAGTGCGCTTGAAAATGGCTCGTCAAGGACTTCCAGAAGGGGGAACCGTGGGATTTGAAATATTTAATGGGAATACTCTGGGAATGACAGAGTTTTCCCAGAGGGTCAATTATCAGCAAGCGATTGAAGGAGAATTGGAACGAACCATAGGAAGTTTGAGCGCTGTACAAGCTGTGCGGGTGCATATTGTAATCCCTGAAAAATCCATATTATCTAGTGAACAATCTCCAACAACAGCCTCAGTGACGATCATGGAAAAACCGGGAATGTCCATAGATGGTTCTCAGGTGAGGGCTATCACCCACCTTGTGGCAAGCAGTGTTGAGGGATTAAAACCAGAAAATGTGGTTGTTGTGGATGTCAATGGGAATATGCTTGCATCAGGAGAAGGGTCAGATCAAAGCAACTTGACAACCCAAACGGATTCCCGACGAACTGCTGAGTTGTCTGCTGCAGACCAAATAAAAAAGAAAGTTCAGGATATTCTCGATAAAGCATTAGGTCCGAACAAATCCGTTGTGCAAGCGGATGTGAGCATGGATTGGACACAACGCGAGACCTCTCGACAAAGTTATGATCCCGACCAGAGTGTCATTCGCAGTGCCCAAGATGTGAAAGAGGTGTACACGACAACGAATGGTTCCCTAGAAGGTGTCCCAGGGGCAACAACGAATTTACCTCCCGCAGGAACCAGCACGGAATCTGGAAGCAATGGTTTATCCTATACCAGGACTGAGTCTACTATTAATTATGAAGTAACTGAGGTTCAAACTCATGAGGTACAGGTTCCGGGAGATATCCAGCGTATCTCATTATCCGTATTAGTGGATGGGATCACAGATACCCAACAATTAGAAACTTTACAATCGGTTATTGCAGCAGCAGCGGGTATCGATACCAACCGCGGCGATAACTTGGCAGTGCAATCCTTAGCTTTCGATCGCTCTTATTACCAAAATCAAATGACCGAGGTACAAAAAGCTGAAAAGCAAAATATGTATTTCCGCTATGGTGAAATTGGGGTAGCTATATTGGTTTTTGCGCTTCTATTTTGGTATATCTTACGAGTTTTGAAAAACTTGCGGTTAACCTCAATGACAGCCTGGACTCCGATCATGCGTCCAGTATCAGAAATGGCTTTGCCAATGGCGGGAACTCAGAGTAAAAATTCTGCAGGAGCAGGAGCACCACCAGCGAACCTTTTACAAAACCATGCCGCAAGCGTGGCTCCAGAATCGCAATCTCTCAACCAATTAACCCAAGCGATTGAAAACAAAAAGAAAATTCCCAAAATCGAACTACCAACCATATCACCAGAATTCGAACAACTTCAGAAAACCTTAGATGATGTGGTAGATAGTGACCCAACTAGCATTGCCGAAGCAATCCAACTCTGGTTAGCCGATGATGAGAAACAGCATGGGTGAGATCTCTGAAACATCCGGGCTATATAAAGCAGCAGTATTATTGCTCTCATTAGGTGTCGAACGTTCTTCACAAATCTTGCAATATCTTGGGGAGTCAGAACTCGAGAAGGTTTTGGTAGCCGTGAGCGAAATAAAATCGGTTCCTCAAGAAAAACGGGCAGAGGTGATCAGTGAAGCATTAGCTCTCTCTATGGCGAGTTCAAATATGATGATCGGTGGGGTGGAATATTCACGACAGCTGCTTTCCAGGGCGGTTGGACCTCGCCGGGGAGCAGAGATATTAGAACGAATTTCAGTCAGTCAGCAGCTTTCCTCATTTGAGATTTTAAAGAATGCTGATCCTCCTCAAGTAGCTAGTATGCTTGCTGAAGAGCACCCCCAAACCATTGCTTTAGTTTTGTCATACCTGGAGGCAAAGCTAGCAGCCGACATTATGTCTTATCTCCCCCCCGAGCTGCAAGTCGAAGTGACGCTCCGTTTAGCAAAAATGGATCGAGTTTCTCCGAATGTTGTAGATGTGATCGAACGTGGTTTAAAACATAAATTATCCGGAGTGATCAGTGTAGCTGGATTTAGAGAAACCGGCGGAGTATCATTCTTGGTTAAAGTCTTAAATAACGTAGATCGAGGGGTGCAAAAGACCATATTCGATGCCCTAGAACCTCTCAACCCATCGTTGGTGGATGAAATTCGAGCGAGTATGTTCACATTTGATGACCTGGTCAAGTTAGATGATAAGAGTGTCCAGCGGGTATTGAGGGATGTCAATAAACAAGACCTGGCGTTAGCACTAAAGGGTGCACCGGAAAAAGTACGTGAGTTAATCTATCGAAACTTATCAGAAAGAGCTCGTGAATCGTTACAAGAGGAAGTGGATATATTAGGACCTCAACTAGCGAAAAATGTGTATGCATCTCAGCGCAGGATAGTTGATATCGTCCGAACCTTAGAGGAATCCGAAGAAATTGTAATTGGTGGAGCAGGAGCGGAATATGCCATTATCGCTTGATAAAGTGAATCACAATCAAAAAGGGGTCGCTCAGAAATGGAATCCGCAGGATTTAGACCATGATCTGGCTTCCGCTGATAATCCTAAGGAGAATAATTCAATTTCTCCAGCTGGAAAATTTGAAGAGAAGATAACCGGTTTGTTTGAACTAATTCAAGATAAAAATTCGCAGGTAAATTCATCAAGAGCATCCGAAATACATTATCCCAAATTGAATGGAGATTGTGTGAAGTGGCAGCCCAATGAGCTGGAAAAACTACAAGATGGATTTGGCGATGTGGATGGTCACTATCGTTTGCGGGCTTCCCAATCGAAGGTGGAAGAAATCTTGAATCAGGCAAAAATAAAACAAGCAGAAATCATCCATCAAGCTGAACAAGAGGCACAGCAAATCCGCGAACAAGCAGAACAGGCAGCGAATGAAATCCGCAAACAAGCCTATTCGGATGGGGTAGCCTCAGCGAATGCTGAAACTCAAACTATGTTGATGACTGCCAATTCAATATTAGAAGAAGTTCAAGCCTGGAAGAATTCTTTATACGATCAAGGCGAAATGATGATGTTAAGATTGGTGATTGAAATCGCCCAGACAATATTTGGAGATGGCCTGCCTCTTGATCCAGATACTTTAGGGCAGACATTCGCACGGGCATTAAGTCAAGCAAAAACATTAGGTAATTTACGGATTTTTGTTCACCCTGAAGATGCCGCTGCCCTAACTGCCCATTGGAACCAACTTCAAGGGACAATGGGAGGACAACAAATTGAGTTGATTCCTTCAGAAGTTATCAAACGGGGGGGCTGTTATATTGATGGCGAATTTGGCAGTGTGGATGCGCGTGTGGAAACCCAATTTCAAAATATTAAAGACGCTCTCTTAACGCCATTTGAAAAATCCATGGTTGGAGTGGCTGGATGAATCAAGCGGTTTCTATTCCAGATTTAACCCGCTACCATGCTATCCTTAATCGAACTAACCCAATACGGGTCTCGGGTAGGGTTGTTCAAGTGGTTGGTTTGACGATCGAGGCAACCGGGCTGGATTGTCAAATTGGTGAAGTTTGTGAGATTGAATCCACGGAGTATAAACCTTTAATGACTGAGGTGGTTGGGTTTCGCGAGCAGCGGACTCTGCTCATGCCTTTAGGTGAAATGCAGGGAATTCAGCTCGGAAGTCCAATCTACCCAACGGGAAACTCCTTTAAATCACCGGTTGGAAATTCTTTATTAGGAAGAGTTTTAGATGGTTTAGGTAATCCGATTGATGGATTAGGAGAGTTGGAGGATTTAGAACGAGTTCCAACTTATAGCCCTGCACCCCACCCACTAACCAGAAGGTCTATAAGTGAGCCATTAGAAATCGGTATTCGGGCACTGGATGGTTTACTTACCTGTGGAAAAGGTCAACGGATGGGAATATTTTCTGGCAGCGGGGTCGGAAAAAGCACTTTATTGGGTAGCATTGCCCGCAGTTCTCGCTCCGATGTCAGTGTAGTAGCGTTGGTGGGCGAGCGTGGGCGTGAAGTGCAGGAGTTTATTGAACGGGATTTAGGATTAGAAGGGTTAAAAAGATCAGTAGTAGTGGTCTCGACTTCCGATCAGCCGGCATTGATCCGGCTTAAAGCAGCGTGGGTTGCGACAACCATTGCGGAATACTTTCGGGATTGCGGAATGGACGTCACCTTATTAATGGATTCAGTGACTCGCTTTGCAATGGCACAGCGTGAGGTAGGTTTGGCAATTGGTGAACCGCCCGCTAGCAAAGGATATACACCTTCTGTTTTTTCCTTATTGCCGAAATTACTCGAACGAGCTGGTACTAATGAAAAAGGAACTATTACGGGCTTTTATACCGTATTAGTAGAAGGGGATGATTTCAATGAACCTATTTGTGATGCTGCTCGTTCGATCCTCGATGGTCATATTGTCCTTAGCCGCGACCTGGCTGCCCGCAACCAATATCCTGCAATTGATGTTTTGAGCAGCGTCAGCCGGGTGATGCCCAGTGTTACCAACTCTGAACATCGTGCTTATGCTAATCAAATTCGAAAACTGCTCGCTTCCTATGAGAAAGCGCGTGACTTGATCAATATTGGCGCTTATGTCCAAGGCTCGGATGGGGATATTGATGCTGCCATTGCTGCCATCCCCCAAATATTGGACTTTTTACAGCAGAAACCGGACGATTTTAGTCCTTTGGAAAGCACCTTGACAATGATGAAACAGATTACCACAGGAGAAAGATCATAATGCCACCAAAATTTACGTTGCAACCCGTTTTGGATTATCGCGAAACCAGGGTAGAAATATTGGAGATTGAACTAGGCCGTTTGCTGCAAGCCCAAAAACGGTGCCTTACATTTTTAGAAGCCTTGAACAGCAGCCGAGATCGTATCCTGTCTGAATTGGGGAAAAAACAGACTGGAGAGATTGATTTATATATGATTGCCCGGCTGCATGCCAACCTTGAGCTTGTCAATGAGCGGATTCAAGAACAACAAACCCGCCTTAATGAAATTAACCAGCAGATTTATGAAAAGCAGCAAGAAATTATCCATGCTAAGCAGGATGCTGAGGCATTGGTTAAACTCAAAGAACATGAAATCGAACGGTTTAAAAAGGAAGAAGCGAAGAAAGAGAATCGTCTGCAAGATGACATTTATATTGCTAGAGCCTATCATCATTCAAATGGAGTAGCTTAATGGATGGATCATTTTTTAATTCTCAGGTTCAGACAATTATTTATAACTTGATCTTTGATCTTATGGATAAATATGCATCTGAAAGTGCAACCAAGGTAAGCTCGGATTCTTCGGTGAGTGTTAAGACGGATACAAACATTCAAGGTAAATTTGCCGAAATGATCCAACAAGCTGCCGAAAAATATCAGGTAGATGCCAAATTGATCCGAGCAGTGATCAAGGCGGAATCAAATTTTAACCCACAAGCTAAATCCTCAGCAGGAGCTATGGGATTAATGCAATTAATGCCAGGTACAGCTCAGGGGTTAGGGGTTGGTAATCCATTCGATCCGGCAGAAAATATTAATGGCGGAACAAAATTGTTACATCGTTTGTTGGATAAATATAATCAGAATATCTCCCTGGCATTGGCTGCTTATAATGCTGGTTCGGGAGCAGTAGATCAATTTGGTGGGATTCCACCTTATCCAGAGACTAAACTTTATGTCCAACGGGTATTGCAATATTATAAGGCGTGATAAAAGGAGGATTATATGAGCGATCCGGTTATGTTTGATTCAAGCATCCAGGGTATGAAATCAGCGTTGGATGGTTTATCTGCCCAGCAAGAAGTGATTGGGCAAAATATTGCCAACGTTGATACACCCGGTTATCGTGCTCAGAAAGTGGATTTTCGATCCACTTTACAGAATGCAATCAACAAAACGGGCAAGGTCATGCTGAAAACCACTAGCCCATCTCATATTCAGGGGGTAACCAATAATGGCAAGATTCAGGTTTCGTTACGGGAAGGAGGTACAAATCGAGCGGATGGAAACAATGTTGATATTGATGTGGAGTTAAGCCAGATGACTGAAACGGTTATTCAGTATCAGGCATTAACCGAGTTAATCAGCAAAAAATTTGCTGGCATTAAAACCATTATCGGGAGGTAAATTTGAAAGAATTACTTATCTTACCTAACTTAGCACAAGCTGCGAATAAACCCCCATCAGCAGAGCTGTCGTATAAAGCTGACGGAACTGGGATGAAAAATGATTTGTTCAAGCAGATGTTAGAACGCAACAAGAGGGCGGCTCGCCAAAGAGTATCTCACTTTGAGGTTAATAATGTTTATCAGTATGGAGAGTCTAGAAAAAGCTTGGTGGATACGCGTTTAGATGAAACTGGTCCAAAATCGAACCTGTCAATAGAAGAAAAGCAATTCGCTGGTCGAAATAATTCTATTTCAACAAGAAGAAAGGATGGAAAATCACCCGAACAAAAAGATCATGATAGTCAAGGGAATCAATCAACTCAACCAGCTTCAGATAAGAATACAGGAGACCAAACGGATCCTCAAAATCAGGATGTGACCCAAGTTCCAATAGTGACCAACCCAACTGTGAAGGATAGCCAAAGTAATGGAAATAAAGATCCAGAGCAATTGGTTAGAGGGAATGTCCAAATTCTTGGAACTCAAGGTATCCAATCAGAGGGAACTTTAGGCTGGACGGAAGTCAATCAAGGTAAAGTATTTTCTGACCTAATCAAGAACCAGCAGGAAGAGGGTGCGATGAGCAATACAGTTCCTCGCAAGATTCAAATTGAAGGACAGAAGGAAGCCCAACAGCAGTCTACCACTTTACAATTGGATGGGCAAAGTGTAGAAATGGATCAGGCGGGTGACAATAACTTACCGGTAAGCTTTGATAGCCTCATCAGCAAAAATGAAAAAACTGAGAAAATCTCTTCTTTGGAAAACCTTCATAAAGGGGAGAAAAACGATGGGGATGGCAAAATTCCTGCAGAAGAAGGCGGCAATGGTCTAAAGGATGCTGGAAATACTCTCCTTGGGAATGGGAATACAGCCGTTAAAAACGAAAATTTGTTGATGACTGATAAAAAATCAATCCTAATAAACTCCGATGGAAAAAGTGTTCAGGAAGGAAAGGATTTAGGAGTAGATAAAGGTATAGCAAAAGAGAAAGAAAACCCCCCGCCTGAATCTATTCAAACAGGGGTGACTCAAACAGTCATGCCGCAGAATAAAATCAACGAGCCGGCCCGCCTGGCGGAAGCTCCCCGAACTGAAATGCTTCAACAACTTTCAAAAGACCTGGAAAGTTTTGCAAAATCGGGGCAGCAGATGCTGCGAGTCCAGCTTCATCCTGAATCATTAGGGAGGATAGAACTACAACTAACTTCGGATTGGCAAGGGGTGCGAATTGTAATGAATGCTGACCAACCATCCACGGCATTTATGTTAGAGCATCACCTTGGAGAATTAAAGGAGACTCTCCAACAAGCTGGAGTAAACCTGGCTGGTTTATCGGTGAACTCAGGAAATTCTCAATCCAATCCCAATGGAACCTCATCACACCATCCAGCCTATCCTGGAAATCGATCATTGAATGGTCAAACAGAAATACCTGACCTGACAATGGAGAACTCCATGATGCACTGGACGCTTGATTCTAGTTCCCAATTAGATTATCGAATTTAGAAAGGAGACAGAAATGAATGTAAATAGTGCGACCTATACAGCAAATGTCAGTTCAACCGAAAAGAATAGTTCCAGCTCGAGTTTAACCGGTTTTGATGCCAACGCATTTATGACCATTCTACTAGCTCAGCTGCGTAATCAAAACCCTTTAGAACCGATGGATGATAAAGAGTTAATTAGTCAGATGGCACAGCTGAACTCGTTGGAAGAGTTAAAGAAAATTAGTACTGGAATTGACAAATTAATCAATCTCAATCAAGGATAAAAGTTTTTTTGAAGGAGAGTGTTGATGACCGATCCTATCCGCACAATCTCAAATATATCTAATCCTCAAACCACTGGGATTGAGAAAACCACAAAAATCAATTCTCAGAGCAGTTTTGCGGAAGCATTAAGCCAAAAGACTCAAGAACAGGCGATTAAATTTTCGAATCATGCCCAGAAGCGCCTTCAAAGCCGTGATATTGAGCTAGGGGATGATGGTCTAACCCGATTAGCGCACGCGGTGGATAAGGTAGAAAAGAGGGGTGGGAAAGAATCGCTGATTTTGATGGATGATTTGGCATTTATTGTAAATGTGAAACAACGTTTAGTTGTGACCGCGTTGGATTCAAATGAGCGCGGTGAAGGAGTATTCACTCAAATAGATAGTGTCGTTTTAGCAGATAAATAAAATTAATTCAGACTGGCCCTCTTGGAGGAAGTCTGAAATTTCATTTTCAGGAGGCAAAATATGTTACGTTCAATGTTTTCGGCAATCAGTGCATTAAACCTACACCAGACCTATATGGATGTAGTGGCAAATAACCTTGCGAATGTCAATACTTATGGATATAAATCGAGCAGGGTGACTTTTCAAGATCAGTTTTCCCAGACCTTGTGGAATGGGGCTGGACCGACCGATAATTTAGGCGGAATTAATCCTGCCCAAATCGGATTAGGTGTCCGTTTAGGTTCGATTTCCCCGAATTTCACTCAAGGGATGCTGCAGAATACCAACCGGAATACTGACATCGCAATTCAAGGGGATGGGTTTTTTATCTATAATAATGGAGTAACAAATATCTATTCCAGAGATGGTTCGTTAGAAATTGATTCGGAAGGATATTTAGTAAATGGTTCAACCGGAGGCCGTATCCAAGGATGGATGGCAAGTGTTGTTGATAATGTAGCATCGGTCGATTCTGGTGGACCAATTACCGAATTACAGTTACCCTTAGGAGCTACCTTAGCTCAACAAACCGCGAATTCTACTTTATTTGGGAATCTTGATTCTTCACAGGCTGAAGGATATACCTATCCGGTCACGCTAGGAGTTTATGATTCATTAGGCGATTTACATTCTGTAATTGTAAACTTTGAATTAACCGATAAAACCACCAATGAATGGACTTGGACAGCAACTGGAACGGATGTTTCTGGAACCGGTACAGTAAGTTTTGATTCGAATGGTCAGTCGCAGACGTCTTCTGGCACCATCAGCATCACTGCCTCTCACAGCGGTGGAGCAGCGGATTTTGATGTGACTCTGGATTTATCCCGATTGACTCAGTTAGCAGCTGATACCGATTTATCCATGACCTTTCAAGATGGTTTAGCTGCCGGAAGTTTTTCTTCCTTTTTCGTCACTCCCCAATCCGGTGAGATTTATGGCGTTTATTCTAATGGGATGCAACGATTGATTGGACAATTAGCCGTAGCTGCTTTTGTAAACCCAAGCGGGTTAGAGCGGATAGGCAATAACATGTTCATGGTGGGTTCTAACTCAGGAGATGCTGCTGTCGGTGCCGCGGGAACGGGTGCACGGGGGACCCTAGCAGCAGGTTACCTAGAAGGATCCAACGTGGATTTAGGTCAAGAATTTACGAATATGATCATTGCTCAAAGAGGTTTCCAAGCATCATCCAGGGTAATTACTACCTCGGATGAAATGCTTTTGGAATTAGTGAACTTGAAGCGTTAGACTGAAGAATTGGAATGAGCTGGTGGGGTTTTCCCATCAGCTCTGATCCAGAAAGGTTTATGGGCATGGATATTAGCGGCCCAGCACCGATTGCAATTGTACACAGGCATGATGAATCGGATTTAGTTCTGCGAATGAACCAACGGATTGCCGCGGAGGTCGTTCAAGTATCTGGTGACCGGGTGGTTTTATCTGTAAACGGTGTTCAAATCGTCGCCCGTCTCACTTCGTCTGAACAAGCAGCCCAATTGATTGAAAGACGAATGTCTCAATTTGTAGTGAAGGATGCTTCTTCATCTATAATAACATTGCAATTACTTCCGCAAGCTGCTAATTTACAAAATCTTACTACCCAACAGATTGATAATCTCATCGCAGCATTACTACAACAAGCTGGTTTACCCGTTAATGGATCAAACATAATTCTTGCCCGGGCAGTCCTGGAACATGGTTTACCGGTTGATGCATCTATCATAAATCAACTAAACCATACTTTGGAACAAGTGCCAGCTTGGGGTGAAAAAGAAGCCCAAATGGCAGTTTTTTTTATTGCGGAAGGATTAAATCTATCTCCTCAGGCTATTCAATATTTTGTTCAGCAATTTCCCGATATCGGAAAAGTGATCCAGGAATTATTAAGTGATCTCAGAAAATATATTATGGCTAATCAAGGGAATCAAAATGTTGAATTAGCTCAAGCCTCTCTAGCATTTATTAAATCTTTTCTTGTAGACTTAACTGAACCTCAGACGAATTTGATCCACCAGCTAGAATGGATTATCAAGATATATCGTCAAACTATTGAACACGCCCTGGCAGAAATCATCAAAAACCCTGCTTTAAAATTTAATAATCAACTTGATCAGGGATTAATCACTTTGCTGACTTTCTATAATCAAGCACGAGCTGAAAATGTCTCTTCTCGCATCGTTCAAAATATTGAAGAGTTTCTTGACACACTCCGATTTATTCAATTCTTAAATATACAGAGTGAACCAAATAACCCAAAGAGTCTATGGTTTCACCTAAATATCCCCTTAAATACGAATGTCAACATTCCTCCAGCAGCTAACCAAAGGAGTCCTTCACAGGCAAGTATTCGGATTGCTTATTTACCCGATGAAGCTCCTTTACGAATCGAAGCAAAACATACTCGTTTTATAGTACAAGTAGAGTTGGAATTGGGGATTCTTGAGGTGGATGTAAGTTTGGCTCATCAAAAAGTGGGAGTTAATGTACGGGCAAACGATGTGACATTATTGGAAAAAGCAAAAGAAGAAATCTCGGCTCTTACTGCAGGAATAAACGCCATGGGATATCAGGTCCAAACCGCGCGCTGCGAGATGGCTGAAATGGTTAAGTTCAATGGTTTTGGAGAGGGTGGATCGAAAAATTGGGGTGAGGTTCGATTGGGAGTCTAAGGTGGAGAATAAACGATTTCTACTAAAGAATACAGGTTATCTAGACCCTCAAAAGGTTACCAAGGCAAGTGCTTTAGGTTACGATCCAAAGAAAGATGAAGCTCCGGTTGTGTTAGCCACTGGAAAAGGTTTAATTGCCCAACAAATTATTGAATTAGCAAAAGCGAATGGAATTCCGATCCGAGAAGATCCAATCTTAGCAGAAGCTTTAGCTGGTGTGACCGTGGGCGACCCGATTCCCCCTGAATTATATGCATTGGTCGCCGAGGTATTGGCTTATATTTATCGAATCAACCAAAAATTGGAATAGAGAGTTAGGCTGGTTTAGTTTCTTCTGAAACTTCCAAAGCTAGAAATTTTCGCAATTCTTCTAGATTATCTTGATTGGTTTCTTGGGCGAGAGACTCTGCGATTTTGCTTTGTTCATTGATAGCATCCCACAATTCTTTCCGGTGAATGGTAATTTCCCTGGGGGCTGATATTCCAATTTTTACCCTCTCCCCTTCGATATCCAAGATCGTTACCACGATTTGGTCATCTATAACTAGGCTTTCATTTTGTTTACGGGTTAGGATTAACATAAAGATAACCCTTCTAACTCAGTAAATCAAATAGGCTCATGGCTGAGATTGCCCTTTGACCAACTTCTAGAACCATTTGGTAGATCGTTTGTTGTTGTTGTAAATACGAAAGTGCTTCCGTCATATTGACATCTTCTTTTGCCGAAAGCATACTTTTTAGCTCAACTTGGGCTTTTTCTACGCGGTCTTTTGCTAAACGAACTTGTTTTTGACGGGCACCATTCGTGGTCATGGATTCATTCACTTTCTGAAGAGCATCTTCGAGGGGAGTAAGAGCAGATTGAATTTGAGTGATAACGTTCGATTGTAGAGCATCTCGAGCCGAAATGATTGCCTGGAATAATGGCGAAAAGGTAGATTGACCATCTGTATTTAATGAAACGGAAACTCCAGGGCTAAGAATGCGAGTTATCGTCTCGTCTATACCGCCAGTATTACTGACACTGTCGTATTTTCCATCGGAATCACTATCTACTAAAGTGAAGGGTGGATTCTGAGTTTTGAAACCTGCGAAAATATATTTTCCTTCATGGGTAGAATTGGCAACGTTGACAACTTGTTGAAGGATGATATCTAATTCAGCAGCATAAGCACTCCGTTGGTCATCACCCACCGTATCTGTCGCGCCTTGTTGAGTAAGAGTAATTGCTCTCTTTGCTAATTGGACTGCTTGATTTAATGAAAAATCAGTGGTGGTCATCCAACTATCGGTATTTGCAATCGTGTCTAAGTAAGCCGTAGAAGCTGATAAAGTTGACCGGAGATTAAAAGAGGCTACAAATCCACTCGGGCTATCTGAAGGTCTTTGAAATTCTTTACCGGATGCAGCCCTTTCTTGGAGATCATAAAGTCGGTTTAGATTTTCGTTCATGTATTTGATGGCATTATCTGTCATCAGCTGTTGAGTGATCCGCATTTGACTCCTTTCATTTTGCTTCTAACGATGGATTATCGTCCAACTAATCCCATGCCATTAATCAGGGTGTTCAGCATTTCATCAATGGCGGTGATCATCCGGGCTGAAGCTTCGTAAGCACGCTGATAACGAATCATATTGGCTGCTTCTTCATCTAGATTAACTCCGGATACTGCCTCTTGCAATTGATTTAATGAGTCCGCAACAGTTTGACGATCACTGGCATAAGTTTCAGCATGTGATATCGTAATACCCAATTCTGCAACCTTGCGAGTATAGTATTGACTAATTGTTTCCTGACTGGAGGCCATGATGGCTTGATCACGGATTTGAGCGATTTTAACAGCCATGTTCCCATCTCCAGGAGAATCTTCAGTCTCAGCCGCTGCAATTTTCTCGGGGTGATCCTCTACATCACTAGAAAGGTGAATATCTGCTGCAGTCGTTGCATCTGGGTCGAAAAAATTAAGATGGGTGGTGGAACCATCCAAAGCATAGCCCTGGCTGTGAAGCGAATTAACCGCTGAGACTAAATTTCCGGCTAACTCATTCAAGTTGTTAATGATATTAGGAATGACCTCATCCCGTACTTTAAATAATCCAGCTAACTCGCCCCGGTTGATGGTTAAATTTTGATGATCTGCTTCCCAATAAATGGTGGAAAGGTTTCCACTGGTGGTATTTAATTTAAATGTGGTCGCGCCAACTACTAACCCGTGCCCACCGATTGAAACAATTGCTTCTCCATTGTCTTGGATACTCGCGGTAGCTCCGCTGATCTCAGCTAACCGGTTAATCATTTGATCCCGTTGGTCTATTAAGTCGTTTGGTTGATTTCCAGCTGCTTTGACGGATACAATTTCAACATTGATATGGGCGATTTGTGTCGCTAATGAATTGATTTCATCCACTCGTTCCAGAATCGTTAAATTCTGGTCCTGCTGGGTTTTTGTCAAAGAAGAATAGCGCCAACGGATAGCCATTGCTAGGGAATTTCCTTCTTCCAATAAATTCGATCTTAAAGCTACATTCGAAGGATCATCACTCAAGCTCTGCCAGCTATTCCAGAATGTATCCAATTTAGCTACCAAACCGTCATCGCTTGTTTCAGATAGGCTTGCTTCAACTTGTTTTAACACACTGGCTTGCATGTCCCAATTTTTACTATCCGCAAGGGTGCGGCGGTAGCGGTCATCGAAGAATTCCAGATTATATTGCCGAATTCTATTGACAACCACCCCACTCCCAATTTGTCCCGGAGTGACTTGTCCGCGCAGGGAGGGTGAAGTATATGGGATTCCAGGAACCATCATTGCTTCTTGGCGGCGATAGCCAAGTGTTGATGCATTGGCAACGTTATGCTCTGTGATTTGTATAGCTAGTTGTTGGCTGAGCAATGAACTTAAGGCTGTGTTGAGTCCTTGTAATAAATTCGACATAATTCCTCCTTATACTTTTTGTTCCAAATCCCAGACAGCATCCTGATTTGATTTGGAACGACTTCCAGGATAATCATAAATTAAGGAGGGTTGAACAGTATCTAGGATTATGCTCTGGAGTGCGTCTATTCTTTCCAGAGCGATGACCGCCAGAGCACGATTTCCACTATTCATAATTTTTATATCATCTGCCAGGGCGGCAATTCCTTCTCGAAGACGGTTTATCCGATAACCGATATCGGATGCCAAACATTGCGATATCTCGGCAATCGTAGGGGAGGAAGTTTTCAAACCGACTTCATTTCCCAGATTTTGGACGGTCATCCGTCTTCGATCTTCAATTTGCCCTAATTCATCCAGCATGACCTCTTTTTGTTCAACAATAGATGAAAGGGTATTCAAGTCATTTTTTGCAATTGCTGAACGCTCCTCTTTTGTGAGCTGATGAATCGTTTGGCAGGTACGAAATTCCTGAACAAGTAGGTCTTCTAATGTATTTACCAGGGTATAGATATCATCCATTCGTCGTTAACCTTCCTAGGGACTAGATTTAGGATTGCAAGCCCTTTAAGAGAATCGAAGCGAGCTGATCAACCGGGATTTGATAAAGCCCATTATTGATTTGCTCGCGTAATGCATTTACTTTCTCCGAGCGAATTTCTGGTTGTTCCTGTAAGCTTGTAGAAGCTTTGGCTAGAATTTTGGCATGTTCGGATAGGGAGGCCAGATCTTTATTTGCTAACTTCTCTGAGCGTTCGTTTTCTGATGCCTTCCCATTCCGTTCGATAGGATTCATGCCCTCGGTTTGTTTTTGGATAATCCGATTATTTTGAGATTGTTCTACTTTCATTTCTAACTCCTGCTAATCTAAATCAAATATTTGAACGACGAAGGTTGTTATTTACCCTAATTAGTTATCGGCACGAGCGCCTAAAACTTAAATCCGGCGTAATTGGATTGCCTCATCAAACATTTGATCTGTTGCCTGAAAAGTTCGCAAAGATAAGTCAAACGAACGTTGCAATAGGATCATTTGGCTCATTTCATTTGCAATGTTGACATTCGATTGTTCTAGGGTGTGATTTTTGATTTCTCCAAATCCTTCTGAATTAGGCGATCCAGCAATCGCTGCACCAGAGACGGGGGTCTCCATCCATAAATTATCTCCGCTTCCTAGCAATCCATTGGCATTCGGGAAACGGTTCAGCTGGATCGTGCCAGCTTGATTCCAGCTTCCGTTCTGCAAAACCATCACAGAACCGTCTGACTCAATATTGACCTCTTCTGTATCTTCCGGAATACTCCCATCCCACACTAATGGGAAACCATTTACATTGACCAGACGATGATTGGCATCTAAATTGAATTCGCCATCGCGGGTATAGGCGATGCGCCCATCAGGCAAAGTGACACTAAAAAAGCCTTCGCCATTGATAGCCAGATCCAAAGAATTGGAAGTTTGTTTTAATGCTCCTTGATCCATGAAATGTTGAGTAGCCCGCAATTGAACGCCATTATATAAACGTTGATTGAGCATTTCTTGGAAATTTGAGCGGCTAGTTTTAAACCCGTTGGTGTTGATATTCGCGAGGTTATGGCTGACCAAATCAAGGTCATTCATGCGTGCCAGCATTCCGCTCCGGCTGATATTGAGGATTTGATTAATATTTGAACTCATATTCACCTACCTAAAAATTATACCGAACCTAAAGTGCTGATCGTTTTTCCTAGTAACTCATCCTGAGTTTGCACCATTTTTTGGGCTGCTTCATAAGCCCGGGTAACCGAGACCATTTGAGTCATTAATTGGGTGGGATTCGCATTGGACATTTCTATATAACCCTGGGCGATAGTTCCGGCGACATCACTGGTTGAACCGCCCTCGGCAGCAAAGAGGTTGGGTAAATCGCGGGTTAATTCC